>DASSUD010000195.1:0-14404 GCA_035707385.1 Acidimicrobiales bacterium | reverse complement strand
CGCGTCGGTGGGGACGGTGAGGATCGACGCCCACATCGCGGGCCGCCTGCAGAGCCAGCTCGACGCCGAGGCCGTTCGGGCCGTGCAGCTGGAAGGTGAGCTCCTGCGGCTGGCGCCGGCCCTGGAGCACCTGGAGGGCGTGGTCCTGAAGGGTGCGGTCCTGGCGCATGCCGCCTACCCCGACCCTCTGCTCCGGCCGTTCACCGACATCGACCTGCTGGTGCCGGGGGACCGGATCGAACACGCCATCTCGGTCCTCGGCAGCTACGGCTACCAGCGGGCCCGGCCGGAGCCGGCGCCCGGCTACGACACCCGGATAGGCAAGGCGGTCGCGCTCCGGCACCCCGGTGGCGTGATCGTCGACCTGCACCGAACCCTCGCCGCCGGCACTGCCGGCGAGGGTGTCGACGTCCACGAGATCATCGCGGGCCGCCGGCTGGTGCCGCTGGGCCCGCACACCGTGAGCGCCCCGTCGTGGGAGGCCCACCTGGTGGAGTGCGCCCTCCACGCGGTCGTCGGCGACGGGCTGACGCGGCCGCTCTCGCTGCGCGACATCGCCGAGGTCGTCCACCATCCCTCGCTCGATGCCGGGGCCGCGGCCGAGCTCGCCCTCCGCTGGCAGGTGGCGGAGCCGGTCGGGCGTGGCCTACGAGCCGCCCGCGACGGCCTCGGGCTCGAGCTCCCCGACGTCCTGGCGGCGCTGGCCTACCGCGCCGGCGCCGGCGTTCCCGCGCCGGGGCCCGCCCGGTCGGCGCAGAGCCGCCTCGAAGAGCTTCGTAGCGGTGACCTGCGCCGCCGGGCCACCGTGGCCCGATCGCTCGTCGCACCATCGTCGGAGTTCCTGCAGTGGGCCCACGGCGACGCATCGCTTCCCCGCCTCTACGGCCGCCGCTGGCTCTCGCTGTACCAGCGCGCCCTGGACGCGCGACAGGACCAGAACCCCGGTCTTCCGGAGCTCACGGCGGCGGGCGTCGACACGGGTCTGCCGGCCCTGCCTTCGCCGGAGACCGGCAGCCCGCCGTCACCGGACCCCTCCGGGTCGGGGCGACAGCTCCCGGTCCTTTCCCGCCAACCAGCCGGCGCGCTCGAGCGGCCGACCGCCCCCAGCCGGCAGGAGGCCTGGAGCCGGGCCCGCCCGGCCCGCCAGCGCGCGCCGCAGAAGCGCAACGGGCGCAGCGCCCACTCGCCGGCCGGTGCCGGCGGTCGTGCCGGTGACAACGGGCAGAGCCGGGGCGCCGACGACGACGACGGCTCCGGGCCACCGGACGGGCCGGCGGACGGGTCACCGACCTCGGGCCGTGGCCCCCGGGCGGGCACGGGCGCGACCGCACGGCCCCGCAACGGTCTCGCTCTCGGCGTCACCGCCGGGGCGCTGCTGACCGTCGCCGCGATCGGGTCGCAGCTCGGGAACAAGGACCTGGGCGTCGTGCTCGTACCCGCGGCCGGACTGCTGCTGGCCGGTGCCACCTCGCGCCGGATCGCCCGGCTCCGCCCCGACGAGGCGTGGGTGGGTCGCTGGCTGAAGGTCGCCGTGGTGGCGAAGCTGGCCGCGTCGTACTACCGCTACCACACGACGTTCAGCACGTACGGCGGGGTCGCCGACGCGACGGGATACGACGAGTTCGGCCGGAAGTTCGCCGGCGCCTGGCTGGACGGCGGGAGCGCGCCCGAGTTCGAGAACCTGCGCGAGACCAACTTCATCCGCTGGTTCACCGGCGTCGTCTACTACCTGTTCGGCACCAACATGGTGGCGGGTTTCTTCGTCTTCGGGCTCCTGGCGCTGGTCGGGTCCTACCTCTGGTACCGCGCCACGGTGGACGCCGTCCCCCACCTCGACAAGCGCCTGTACCTGGCGCTCGTGCTGTTCGCCCCCAGCGTCGCCTTCTGGCCGTCGTCGATCGGCAAGGAATCCCTGATGCAGCTCGGCATCGGCACGGTCGCCCTGGCCACCTCCTGCCTGCTGCGCCACCGGTTGGCGAGCGCGGCCGTGCTCGGGTTGGCCGGGGGCTGGCTGCTGTGGGTGGTGAGGCCCCACGTGCTGGCGCTGGTGACGCTCGCGGCCGGGTTCGCCTACGCCGCGGGCAAGGTCCGCGGCAAGGGTGGCGCCATGCGCTCGTTCATGGCGCGGCCGGTGGGCCTGCTCGCCGTCGTGCTCATGGTGGCGTTCGCCGTGAGCCAGGCCACGGAGTTCCTCGGCATCGAGGATCTGTCCCTGTCGTCGATCGAGGCCGAGCTCGACGAGAACACCAGGCGCACGTCACAGGGCGGTTCGGAGTTCCAGAACGAGGACAACTCGCTCAACCCCCTCCGCCTGCCCCAGGGGTTGGTCACGGTGCTGTTGCGGCCCTTCCCCTGGGAGACCGACGGCTCCCTCCAGCTGCTCGCATCGTTCGAGTCGGTCCTGCTGGCCGGGCTCATCGTGGCCCGCCTGAGCTCGGTGCGGGCGTCGCTCGCCCGCGCCCGGTCGTCGCCGTTCCTGATCTACTGCTGGACCCTCGTGATCCTCTACGCGGCCACCTTCTCGTCGATCGCCAACTTCGGGTTGCTGGTGCGCCAGCGCTCCCTGGTGCTGCCCGCCCTCTACGTCCTCGTCGCCGTGCGGGCGGGCACGACCGCGGCGCGGGCGCCGGCCCCCCCGCCGCGACGGCTGGCCACCGGAGGTGTCCGTGGCGCCTGACGACCTGCTGCGGCGGGCCATGAAGGGAGCGGCGGTGGCGGCCGACACGGTGCGCCGCCCGGCCCCGGGCGTCGTCGTCCTCATCTACCACCGGGTGGGCGGGGGGTCCGGCATGGAGCTCGACCTGCCGGTCGACCTCTTCGCGGCACAGGCGGAGGTCCTGGCCGCCTCCGGCCGCGTGGTACCCCTCGGCGAGGCCCTGGAGCGACTGGCCGGGCCGGTCGACGGCGGCGGCACGGGCACCGGGGGCGATCCGCTCGTCATCACCTTCGACGACGGGACGGTCGACTTCGTCGAGCATGCGCTGCCGATCCTCGAACGCCACGGCTTGCCGGCGACGCTGTACGCGGCCACCGCCTTCATCGAGGAGGCTCGGCCGTTCCCGGGTGACGGGCGCCCCGTGTCGTGGCGGGCACTGGCCGACGCGTGCGCCACCGGTCTGGTGGACGTGGGATCGCACACGCACGGGCACACGCTGCTCGACCGGCTGCCTGCCGACCTCATCGACGACGAGCTGGACCGCTCGATCGAGCTGATCGGTGAGCGCCTCGGCCATCCACCGCTCGACTTCGCCTACCCGAAGGCCCTGGCGGGCTCGGACGCCGCCGATCGGGCCGTGCGCCGCCGGTTCCGGTCGGCTGCGCTGGGAGGATCACGGCCCAATCGCCCCGGGTCCACGGACCCGTACCGGCTGGCTCGTTCGCCGATCCAGCACAGCGACGGCATGCGCTGGTTCCAGCGCAAGCTCGACGGTGGCATGGCGGCCGAGGAGGGGCTGCGCCGGCTGGTCAACCGGTGGCGGTTCGCGGGGGCCACGACGTGAACCGGGGGATCGCCTAGGCATGTGCGGGATCGCCGGGGTCTTCGACCCCGAGGCGGCGACGCCCGCCGACCGGCTGGCCCAGCTCGCCACGACCATGGCCGGCACGCTGCGGCATCGGGGGCCCGACGACGACGGCGTCTGGGTCGACGCGCCCGCCGGCATCGGGCTGGGGTTCCGCCGGCTGGCGATCATCGACCTGTCGGACGCCGGCCACCAGCCGATGCGCTCTCCGGCGGGCCGCTACACGATGGTCTTCAACGGCGAGATCTACAACCACGGCGAGTTGCGCCACGCCCTGGGACCGGCCGTGAGGTTGCGGGGCCACTCCGACACCGAGGTGCTGCTGGCGGCCATGGACGCGTGGGGCGTGGAGGGCGCGCTGGGCCGAGCCAACGGGATGTTCGCGTTGGCGGTCGTCGATGCCCGCACCGGCGCGCTGTGCCTCGCCCGGGACCGCCTCGGCGAGAAGCCCCTGTACTACGGCTGGGCCGGCGACACCCTCGTGTTCGGGTCCGAGCTCAAGGCACTGCGCGCCCACCCCGACCTCCCGGGGACCATCGACCGGGGGGCGCTGGCGCTCTTCCTCCGCTACACGTTCGTGCCGGCCCCCCACACGATCTACGAGCGCGTGCGCAAGCTGTTGCCGGGCACGACCGTGACGTTTACGGCCGGGATGCCGCCCGGCCACCTCCCACCGCCGCGCCCGTACTGGCGGCTGTCGGAGGTCGCCGGCACCGGGGCCGGCGAGACCCGCGTGTTCTCCGGCGACCGGCGGGCGGCGACCGAGGCGCTCCACGACCTCCTGCTCGACGCGACCGCGCTGCGGATGACCGCCGACGTGCCGGTCGGGGCGTTCCTGTCGGGAGGTGTGGATTCCTCGGCGGTGGTCGCCCTCATGCAGGCCGCCCAACCGAACGCGAAGGTCCGCACCTTCACCGTGGCGATGCCGGACATCGCGTTCGACGAGAGCGCCGCCGCGGGCGCCGTGGCCCACCACCTCGGGACCGAGCACACGACGGTCGAGCTCACCGCCGGCGAGGCGATCTCCACCATCACCGAGCTCCCCCGCGTCTACGACGAACCGTTCGCCGACCCGTCGCAGATCCCGTCGATGCTCGTGGCGCGCACGGCCCGCGAGCACATGACCGTCGCGGTCACCGGCGACGGCGGGGACGAGGTGTTCGCGGGATACAACCGTTACGTGCTGGGGAGCGCGGCGTGGCCGCGCGTACGCCGCCTGCCGGGACCGGTCCGTCGCGGGCTCCGGCGCGGCCTGCTGACCGTCTCGCCGCATCGTGTCGACGCCCTGATGCGCCGGATCGAGCCGGTCACGCCCGCGCGCCTCCGACTCCGCAACCCGGGCGACAAGGTGCAGAAGCTGACCCGGTTGCTCGACGCCGCGTCCTCGGGAGACGGCACCGGCGATGGCAGCGACGTCCTCTACCAGGCGCTGGTCAGCGAGTGGCCCGACCCGGGCGCGCTGGCCCTCGGCGCGGCCGAGCCGCCGACGTTCGCCGGCACGGGCGATGGTGCCGCCGGGCTGGGCGTGGTCGGGCACATGATGTTCCGCGACCAGCTCGGCGTGCTCCCCGACGGCATGCTCACGAAGGTCGACCGGGCGAGCATGGCGGCGGGCCTGGAGTGCCGCCTGCCGCTGCTCGACCACCGGGTCGTCGAGCTCGCGTGGTCGCTCCCCCTCGAGTGGCAGCTGCACGACGGGCGGGGCAAGCAGCTGTTGCGCTCGGTGCTCGACCGGTACGTTCCCCGCGAGCTGATCGACCGACCCAAGACAGGGTTCGATCCCCCCATCGGCGAGTGGTTGCGCGGCCCCCTGCGCGAGTGGGCGGAGGCCCTGCTCGACCCGCGCCGCCTGGCCGGCGAGGGCTGGCTCGATCCCGAGCCCGTCCGCCGGCGCTGGTCCGAGCACCAGCGGCGGGCGCGCAACTGGGACTACGCCCTGTGGACGGTGCTCCAGTGGCAGGCGTGGTCGGAGACGGCGTGACCACCGCGACGGGAGCGTCGTGACGGCGACCGCCGCCTGCACGGTCGACGTGCTCGGCACGGCGGTGGCCATCAGGGTCCCCGCCTCGCTGCGGACCGAGCTGCGGCAAGCGCTCGTCGACCTCGAGCCGGCGACCGGCGCCGACCGGGAGGTCGCGCTGGTGGCCGGCGCCCGCGGCCTGGAGCTCCGCGACGGCGGGCGGATCGTCCGCCGGCACGTGGACCCTGCCGTCGCCGCCGCCACCGTCGTCTGGCGCCTCAATGCGATCGCCGCCGAGTCGCGGGCCCATGTGCTGCTCCACGCAGCCTGCCTCGCCGGTCCCCGGGGAGGCGGCGTCCTGCTCGTCGGCGGCACCGGTGCCGGCAAGTCGACGCTGGCCGCGGCGTGCGTCGGTGCCGGGTTCGCCTACCTGTCCGACGAGCTGGCCGCGATCGACCGCCGGTCCGGCCTGGTGGTCCCCTACGCCAAGCCGCTCGCCCTCGACGGTGAGCGGCTCGTGCCGGCCTCGTCGATGGGGCGGGTCGCCGCGGCGCCGGTGGCGCCGGCAGGTCTCGTGTTCCCTCGGTACGAGCCCGGCGCGTCCCGCACCGAGGTGCCGCTCGAGCCGGGCTGGGCGCTCCTCGCCCTGGCCGCCCATGCGACGAACCTCGCCGCGCTGGGGGCCACGGCGCTCGCCTGGTTGGCGGGTGTGGCGCTGGCCTGCCCAGCGGTGCAGCTCACCCACGGCGACGCCCCGGCGGCCGTGGCGGCGATCAGGGAGTCGGTCCACCGGCCACCGGCACCGCTGGCTCCCGCGGCCGTGTTGCCGCGGATCACGCCGGACACGACCACCGTGGCCCTCGCGGACTCGCTGGCGGTGCTGCACGAACCCACCGGCAAGGTCCATGTGCTCAACCCCGCCGCCGCCACCCTGTGGCGGGGCGCGGCGGGCGCCGAGGTCGACGGCCGCGACGTCCGCCACCTCGTGGACGCGGTGCTCGACACGTTCAATACCGGGTCGGGAGAGCGCCCGCCCCGGTCGGCGGTGGCCGCGACTGTCGACCGGCTCGTGCGATCCGGGCTGATAGCTGTGCCGGCAGGGCCCTGAGGGCTGGGCTACTGCCGCGCCAGCACAGCTTCTCCGGCCCGCGCTAATCTCTTCCGGGCGCCGGCGTGACCTCGTTGGGGGTGAGGGGAATGCTGTCTCGACGTGCGTTCGTGCGATCGGCCGCGGCCTACGGCGCACTTGCCGCGACCGGCTGCGCGCCATCCTGGCCGGCCCCCGGGGTCGCGACGTGGGACTCGCCGTCCAGCATCGACATCACCGGCGCCCGGAACGTGTCCGCGGCTCTCACCGAGTGGCTGGCCACAACCGGTAAGCCCGGAGACACCTTCCGCTTGCGGCGTGGCCCGCGTTACGCCCCCGGTTTGTACTGGATCCCCCAGGGCATCCTGATCGACAAGCCGCTGACGCTGGACCTCAACGGTTGCTGGCTCTACACCGGGCTCGTCCTCGGCGACAGCGACCCGAACTTCGAGCAGAACAAGACACTGTTCCCCTCGCTCTGGCCCGACCACCAACCAGGTCATCCGCAGCACCGCTGGTGCGTGTGCGTCGCCGCCGACGACGTCACCATCACCTCGTCGCTCATGGGCGCGCGCATCCAGGGCGCCGGGCGCCTCGTCCGCTACCGAGGCGACAACAGGGAGATGCCGGAGGGGCTGCTGTACACCGCGGGCCTGGAGGACCAGGCCGCCATCGTCGTCGGCCTGCCGAACGGGACCGCCGACGTCCACAACACGGACATCGACCTGAGCAACATCGCGTTGGAGTTCGCGCTGGGTGACGGGGTGACGTCGTTCCCGAGCGGCGTCGGACCCCTGCGCATCCACGGCCGCACGCTGGGACCGGACGTGGTCAACGCCAACATCGTCAACCCCGGAGGCGAGGAGCGTCTCGGCGCCGCAGGCGGTCTCGGCGGCAGGATCGTCACGGGCGCCGACGGCGTCGACCGCTGGCAGCCGACGCTCAAGGTCTATCCCGGCATCCACCACCTCGGACGGCACGGCTACGCGACCGACTGGACGATCAACGGCCTGACGATCGAGGACCTCTCCGTGTGGCGGGTCGGCCGGGCGTTCGTCGACCTGGAGCTTGCCGGTCCCGATGCACGGGCGCGCGACGTGGTGATCCGCCGCTGCGAGACCGGCCACGCCTACCTCAACTGGATCGTCAACGGCGCCGGGGGCAGCATCGAGAACTTCGTCGTCGAGGACAACATCGCCTACACCACCATGACCGTCCAGGCGCCGGCCCCTCCCGGCGGAGACCGGGGCACCAACTGGCGCATCCGGCGCAACCGGGGTCAGCTCCGCCAGGTCGGGGACGGATCCGTGGTCCTGAAGGCGACCCGGGTGGACGGGCTGACGATCGTCGACAACTTCAACACCCGCGGTCCCGACAGCCCCGGCATCGAGCTAGGCACCTCGACGGCTGTGACCATCGCCCCGACGGAGGAGGCCCAGTTCCCGATCGAGCAGCCGCCGGCGTGACACGGGATGGGGGGCGCCGGGGGTGGGCAACCCTGGCGGGCCACCGGCCGGAGCGCGGCCCGCAGCGCCGCTGACCACGCCCCGCCTACAGCCGCTCGACGTTCTCGCCGGCCGGGAGCCACCCGCGGGTGTCGAGGACGTACCGGGCGTGCCGCACCACCGCCGTGGCATCGAACGCGTCGTGGTCGACCAGGGCGACCACGGCATCGGCCGCGGCGAGCTCGTCGGTCGTCAGCTCCACCGGCGTCACACCGGAGGGGAACTCGCCGGCGTCCACGTGGGGATCGCAGGCCCGGAGGTCGGCGCCCATGTCCGCCAGCAGGCCGGCGATGCGCCGGGACGGGGCCTCCCGACAGTCACCGACGTTGCGCTTGAACGACACGCCGAGCAGGAGGATCCGCCGGCCCAGCACGGCCTCGCCCCGCCGGTTGAGCGCCGCCACCAACCGGCGGACCACATAGTCCGGCATGTGGTCGTTGACGTCGTTGGCCAGCTCGACGAAGCGGAAGCTGTGCCCGAGGCGCCGCCGCACCTGCCAGGAGAGGTAGCTGGGATCGACGGGCAGGCAGTGGCCGCCGACACCGGGCCCGGGCACGAACCGCAGGTAGCCGAACGGCTTGGTGGACGCAGCCCCGATCGCCTCCCAGATGTCGATGCCCAGATCGCTCGCGAACACGGCCAGCTCGTTGACGAGCGCGATGTTGACGTGCCGGAAGGTGTTCTCCAGCAGCTTCGTCAGCTCCGCCACGCTGGGGCTCGACACCGGCACCGTCCGGTCGACGAGCTGGTCGTAGAAGCCGCGCACGGCCGCCAGGCTGGCGGCGTCGACGCCCGACACGACCTTGGGCGTGGTCACCAGCGTGTGGGCCCGGTTTCCCGGGTCGATGCGCTCGGGCGAGTACCCGAGGTGGAAGTCGGTGCCGGCGACGAGGCCCGATCCCTCCTCGAGGATGGGGCCCACGAACTCCTCCGTCGTACCGGGATAGGTGGTCGACTCGAGGATCACCGTGGCGCCCGGTCGCAGCAGCCCGGCGAGCGACCCCGCGGCGGCTTCGATGTACGACAGGTCGGGAGCTCCCTCGCGCAACGGCGTCGGCACGGCGATCACGGCGATCTCGAAGCCGCCGACATCCTCGAAGCGGGAGACCGGGCGGTACCGCCCTGTCGCCAGGGCCGCGTGCAGGGCCTCGTCACCGACGTCCTCGACGAACGAGCGGCCCGCAGCCAGCGACTTGATCCGGTCGCCGTCCACGTCGAAGCCCACCACGTCGAAGCCCACCTCGACGGCCCGCACGGCCAGGGCCAAGCCGACGTAACCCTGCCCGACCACCACCAACCGAGTCCCAGCCATGGGGGACATCATGGCGCGTCCGGCCGCCGCGAGCTTGGCCATGGCCCTGGCCGCCGACAACCTAAGGTGCCCGGGATGACAGCCGACAGCACGCCGGCGTTCAAGGTCATGCACCTCACGACCGTCGACTCCAGCCTGCGCTACCTGCTGCGGCCCCAGCTCACTGCGGTGCGGGACCGGGGCGGGGAGTCCGTGGGCGTCAGCGCCCCCGGGCCGGACGTGGACAGCATGGTACGTGACGGCATCCGCCACGTACCCCTGACCGCCTCCACCCGCGCCATGAACCCGCTCGCCGACCTGCGCGCCGCCGCCGAGCTGTGGCGCATCCTGCGGCGGGAGCGGCCAGACGTCCTGCACACCCACAACCCCAAGCCCGGCCTCTACGGGCGCGTGGTGGGGCGCCTCGCCGGGGTTCCGATCGTCGTCAACACCAACCACGGGCTCTATGCCACCGCGGAGCACGGGCGGCTCCGACGCACCGCGGTCCTCGGGATGGAGGCCGTCGCCGCCCGGTTCTCGCACGCCGAGCTGGTCCAGAACCCCGAGGACCTCGACCTCCTGCTGCGGCGCCGTGTCAATCGCCGGAACCGCACGCGGCTGCTCGGCAACGGCATCGACCTGCAACGGTTCCGCCCCGGCGCGCTGGACCCGGTCGAGCGCGCGGCGCTGCGAGCCGAGCTGGGCGCGGGTCCCGACGACGTGGTCGTGGGCATGGTGGGCCGCCTCGTCGCCGAGAAGGGCGTGCTCGAGCTGCTCGCCGCCGCCCGGCTCCTCGGCGACCCCTACGTCGTGGTGGTGATCGGGCCCGACGACCCGGCCAAGCCCGACGCGCTCGACCGCGACACCGTGCGCACAGCCGAGGCCGAGGGCGTGAGGTTCCTGGGCCTGCGCGAGGACGTGGACCGCCTGTACGGCGTGATGGACATCTTCGTGCTGCCTTCGTGGCGAGAGGGCTTCCCGCGGGCGGCCATGGAGGCGGCCGCCTCGGGCCTGCCGGTGGTCGCTACCGACGTACGGGGCTGCCGCCAGGTCGTGGATCACGAGGTCACAGGGCTTCTCGTTCCCGTGCGAGATCCCGTCGCGCTGGCGAACGCCATCCGTGCGCTCGGCGAGGACCCGGCGGCGCGGGCCGGCTACGGTGCCGCGGCCGCCACCAAGGCCCGTCG
The DNA here is from genome assembly GCA_035707385.1 of Acidimicrobiales bacterium. Classification (GTDB taxonomy): domain Bacteria; phylum Actinomycetota; class Acidimicrobiia; order Acidimicrobiales; family VFJN01; genus ZC4RG19. The sequence continues at coordinate 3,853 of DASSUD010000195.1, read as the reverse complement.
GGAGTTCGACGAGCGCCGGGTCGTCCAGACCGTTCTCGACACCTACGCGTCGATCGCCGCGGGAAGGGGCCTCGACCGCCTGGCCGGCGCGCTGCGCACGACCCGCGACGCCCCGGCCGCGCCGGCGACCGTCACGCCGATCAGCCCCGGGCCTGGTTCAGCTCCGCGGAGGCGGTGATCTCGGCGTCGATGACGTCCCCGCCTGCTGCTCGCGGCGAGGCCACGCGCACGAGTGGCCGACGCGGTCGCACGCTCACTGCTAGTGTTCGCGTGCGGCACATTCTGGGGAAGGGGTGGCCGCCGTCGACGTCATGGCAGATCTCGTCCTCACGGCAGATCTCGTCCCGACACGTGGAACGCCGGGCCCGTGAGGTTTTCGTTGCTCGGCTCGCGCCTACCCGGTCGACGGACGATCTGTGCCTGGGCCGGTGCACTGATCGTCGGCGCCGCCGTGGCCCGCGTCGGGTGGGCAGCCTGGATCGCACACGCCGAACCATCGGCGGTCTGGGACCCCGACACCCCCGGCTACCTGGCGCCGGCCCGCGCACTGGTCGAGGCGGGACGCTTCAGCATCACGCCGACCGACCCGATCCCGATGTTCATCCGCACGCCCGGCTATCCGGCGTTCCTGGGGTCGATCCTGTGGCTGACCGACAGCGAATGGGCCCTCAGCGTGGTGCAGTCGATCGTGAGCCTGGTTGCCGTGGCCGCGGTGGTGTGGGTGGTGCGCCGGCTGATCGGCGTGACCCCGGCATTGATCGCGGGGGCGGTCGTCGCGCTCGATCCGTTGCAGTTCGTCGCGTCGGGCACCCTGATGACCGAGAGCCTGGCGGCGGTCGTGCTCGCGGCGATGGTCGCCGTAGGCGCGGTCGTGTTCGCCCTGCGGAGGCCGGTGCAGGTCTCGCCGCTCGCCGTGTTCGCCCTGGGAGTCCTGGCCGCGGCCGCCACGATGGTGCGGCCCACGTTCTGGTTGTACCCGGTCGTCCTCGTGGCGCTGCTGCTCGGCCGGTTTCGACGCCTGCCCCGGCGCACCCTCCTGACCCTGCTGGTGGTGTTCCTCCTCCCGATAGTGGTGATCGTCGGGGGTTGGCAGCTACGCAACCACGCTCGGGTCGGGTCCTGGCAGATGTCAGCGGCACCGAGCATCGTGATGTATTGCGACGATGCCGCCCAGGTAGAAGCCAACCTGTCGGGTGAGCCCTTCGACTCGGTGGAGGACCGGTTCGGGTGCCCGTTCGACGAGGACGACCTGAACACCGACTGCGAGCGCCAGGCCGGCTGGTCATGCTGGGTCCCCGATCCCGGCGCCCCGGGCCAGGGATTCGACGAGCTGGGTCGCGAGGGGCGGGAGTTGCTGCTCGACCACCCGGGCCAGGCCGTCCGCGTCGTCGCCAATGGGCTGGCCCGCGAGGTCGCCGGGCCGGGGACCGACACGGTCGCCCGCTACCTCGACATCGGTCCGTCGCCGGCCCTGGCCGGGGGGCTGTTCCTGTGGAACGCGGTGGTGTGCGCGTTCGCCGCCTGGGGTGCGGTCGCCGGCCTGCGCTCACCGCACCGAGCCTTCTGGGCCTTCGTCGTGGCCACGGTGGCGTACGCGCTACTGGTGTCGGCCGGCGCCGCGGCGTATGCCCGCTTCCGGACGCCCGTGGTCCCGTTGCTGGCCCTCTTGGCCGCCGTCGGCGTACGCGACTGCGCGCTGCGCCTTCACCGAGCGCGTCCGGCGCCGGCCCCCGACCCGGATGGGCGCGTGGCGACGGGCGTCACGACAGGCACCGATCACCAGCCCTCGGGCGGGACCTCCGCAGATGCGGGGCGTGCGGCGTCGAGTCCTGGACCGACACCCGTTCCGACGCAGAGCGGCCGGTAGCCCGCGGCCAGGACCCGACCCCCCGGCCCCCCGGGTCCCGGCCGCGCCGTCGGCCGTCATGCCGTCCAGCCAAGCGCCTCGTCGAGCTCGGCGAACCCTGTGATCTCGGCGTCCACGTCGTCGCCGCTGGCGACGGCGGCGTGCAGGCCGCCGTCCCGGCGCACCCGGACGGTGCGCCAGCCCCGGGACCGGGGGCCGGCGAAGTCCTTGGCGGGGTTGTCGGCCACGTAGGCGCACGCGGCGCCCGGCATCCCCGTCGCCGCCTCGACCTGTGCGAAGGCGGCAGGGTGCGGCTTGCCCCGGCCGGGGCCGAGCTCCTCGGTGAACACGATGGGGTCGGCCCAGCCGGCCAGGCCGAGCGCCGCCGCCTTGGCCCGCTGGCTCGCCAGCGGCCCGTCGGTCACCACCGCCACGGCGACATCGGCCGGTCGCCCGGCCAGCCAGGCCGCCACGTCGGGGTGTGGGTCGATGGCCGGGGCGTGCGACCGGTAGACATCGACGAGCTGCGACACGACCGAGCCGTTCGCCCGGACGCCGCAGGCCGCCAGGGCCTCGTCGAAGATCCGGCCCCGGACGCCCGCCTCGAAGGCCGCCCATGCCCGGTCGCCGAAGTCGGCCACTCCCAGCTCGGCGCGGGCCCAGCCGCCGGCGGCGGCGAACCCGCTGCGCACGTAGTCGCGCTCCAGGTACAGGGTGTCGTCGATGTCGAACACGACGGCGCGACGCACCGTGGGGATGGTTCGCCCGCTCACTCGTCCCGGCGATGCTCGTCGACGAACACCGCGGCGTCGTAGCGCAGCATGACCAGGCCCGGACGCCACCCGTCGGGCGATGCCGTCGACGGCAGGCCGAGCAGCTCCTCGAGCATCCAGCGGGGGAAGTCGGCCCCCGCCTCGAGGCTCAGGGGGAACCCGCCGCCGTAGCGGGCGTTGATCTCGATCACCGCCAGGTCGTCGGGGTCGTCGACGAACACCTGCACGTTGAGCGCCCCGTAGGCGCCCGGGAGCGCCTCGCACATGCGGGCCGCCAGGTCCTCGAGGACCGCCGACCGCACCGTGACACCCTTGCTCACCTCGCCGGCCCGGACCTCGATGCGGCGGCGCGGCACGGCGCACACACAGCGGCCCGTGCGGTCGGCCAGGACGTCGATCGTGTGCTCCACGCCGGGCGCCACCCGCTGCACGACGATCTCGCCCAGCTCGTGGCCCCGGCGGCCGACGAGCGCCAGCTCCTCGTCGTCGCGCACCAGAGCGACGCCGAGGCCGGCACTCCCGAAGCGGGGCTTGGCCATGAGCGGGAAGGTCCACGTGCCGGGGTCGGCCAGGGCGCCGGCGGGCGTCGTCTGCTCGACGGTGGGGAAGCCCTCGGCAACGAGCCAGTCGTGCGTGCGCTGCTTGTCGGCGGCGATGGCGACGACGTCCCCGTGCGACAGGGCGATCGTGGTGCCGATCTCGTCGAACTGGTCGCGGTGGGCGACCCACACCGGCATCTCGGTGTCGATCGTGGGGACGATCAGATCGACGCGGTGCTTCACGCAGAGCTCGAGGAGCCGGGGCACGAACTCGGGGTCGCCGAGCCGCGGCACGAGGAACGCCTCGTCGGCGTCGTGGAAGGCGCTCGAGTACCAGGAGGAGTCCGTGGCGAGGACCCGGCCCGGCGCGGCGCCGACGGCCTCCAGCGCCCGGCGGAACCCGCGCAGCAGCTCGACGCGCCGGCCCGCCGACGAGACGAGGACGGTGACCGGCTCGCCGGTCGTCACGGCGAGGGGCGACGCCCGGCGCCGACGAGGGCGGCCCGGCTGGCGGCAGAGCCAGGGAACTCGGGGCGGGTGGCGTGGCCGTCGGCGCTGATGCCCTCGCGCCGCACGACGCCGGCGACCGTGTCACGGATGATGCGGAGGTCGAGGCGGAGCGTGCGGTGCTCGACGTACCAGACGTCCAGGTCGAGCTGGTCGTCCCAGGACAGCGCGTTGCGCCCGTTGACCTG
>DASSUD010000194.1:0-3935 GCA_035707385.1 Acidimicrobiales bacterium | reverse complement strand
TTTCAGGTGCCGCGGGAGTCCGACGCGTAGGCCTTCATGCGCTTGTAGTCGACCTTGCCGTTGGGGGCCCGGCCGATGCTGTCGATGGTGAAGACGTGCTTGGGCGCCTTGTAGGCGGCCAGCTTGGCGCGCACGTGGGCGATCAGCTCGTCCTCCGGGGCGGGCCCGTCGCCGGACGGCTCGATCACCGCCGCCACCGCCTCGCCGAACTTCTCGTCGGGGACGCCGACGGCCACCGCGTCCCGGACGCCGGGGTGCGTCTTCAGGACCTCCTCGACCTCCTCGGGGAAGACCTTCTCGCCGCCGGTGTTGATGACCACCGAGCCGCGGCCGAGCAGGGTCAGGCTGCCGTCGGTCTCGACCATGGCGTAGTCGCCGGGGCACGAGTACCGCCGGCCCTCGAACTCGATGAAGGTGGCGGCGGTCTTGGCCTCGTCCTTGTAGTAGCCGAGCGGCTGGTAGCCGCCCACCGCCACCCGGCCGATCTCGCCGGAGCCGGGCTCGACCCGGCGGCCGTCGTCGGTGATGACCACGGTGTTCTCGCCCAGCGTGAACTGCGCGGTCCCGCCGGCGCTGGCGGCCGAGGAGATGGACTGGCCCATGCCCAGCGCCTCGGAGGACGAGAACGCGTCCACCAGGATCAGGCTGGGCAGCTGCTTGAGCAGGGCCTGCTTGACCGGCTCGCTCCACATGACCCCGGACGACGCCACCAGGAACAGGCTGGCCAGGTTCCAGCGGTCGGGGTTCGCCTCCAGGGCCCGCACCATGGGCTTGCCGAACGCGTCGCCCACGATGGCGATCTGGTTCACGCCCTCGCGCTCGATCGTGTCGAACATCTCGTCGACGTCGAAGTGCCTGGACGTCAGCGTCACGCTGGCGCCGCCGAGGGACAGCACGATGAGCTGGGTGTAGAGGCCGGTGCCGTGCATCAGCGGGCAGGCGGGCAGGCCGACCGGGCCGGCCTGCTTCACCTGGTCGCGCACCATCTCCGGGTCGGCGTCGGCCGCCCGGTACAGGGGGTTCATCTGCGACACCAGCGCCCGGAACAGGTCGTCCTGGCGCCACATCACGCCCTTGGGCATGCCGGTGGTGCCGCCCGTGTAGGTCATCATCAGGTGGTCGCCGCTGCGGCCCCAGGGGGCGACGACCCGCTCGTCGTAACCCGTGGCGGCGGCCTCGTAGGGCGTCGCCCACTCCGGGCACAGCCCGTCGCCGTCGTCGACCCACAGCCAGGTCGCCACCCGGGGCACCCGGTCCCGGATGCGCTCGATGGTGGGGGTGAAGGTGCCGTGGAACACCACGGCCTGGCAGTCGGCGTTGTCCCACAGGTAGACGAGCTCGTCGTCCTGGTACCGGTAGTTGGTGTTGATGGGGACGAGGCCGGCCTTGAACGCCGCGAACAGCGACTGGACGTACTCGGGGCCGTTGTAGAGGTACTGGGCGACCTTGTCCTGCTCGACCGCACCGCCGTTCAGCAGGGCGGCGGCCACGCCGTCGGCCCGGCGGTCGAACTCCGCCCACGTGACCCGCCGGTCGCCGTGCACCTGTGCCGGCGCGTCCGGGATCTGCTCGGCGATGACCTCCCAGACGTCGGCGAAGTTCCAGCCCGGCATCGGCTCTCCTCAGGGGTCGGCGATCGCGGGGGAGGGTAGTGGGTCGCCTGCGGGCGACGAAATGTGCGGGCGGAGCGCGTAGCTTCCCGCCGTGGACTTCGAGCTGCCGCCCGACGACGATCCCCGCCGCACCGCCGTGCGCACCTGGCTGGCCGAGCATCCCGCCCCGTCCGGGCGGGACCTGGCCGAGGCCGGGCTGGTGGCGCCGCACTGGCCGGCGCCCTGGGGCCGGGGCGCGGACCCGGTGCACCAGCTGGTGATCGACGACGAGCTGGCCCGGGCCGGCGTGCGACGCCCGGTCAACCCGATCGGCATCGGCTGGGCGGGCCCCACCGTCCTGCTGGCCGGCACGGCGGAGCAGAAGGAGCGCTACCTGCTCCCGCTGCTCGCCGGCGAGGAGCTGTGGTGCCAGCTGTTCAGCGAGCCCGGCGCCGGGTCCGACCTGGCCTCGCTGACCACCCGGGCGGTGCGGGACGGCGACGAGTGGGTGGTGAACGGCCAGAAGATCTGGACCTCGCTCGCCCAGTTCGCCCGGTTCGGCATCCTGATCGCCCGCACGGACCCCGGCCTGCCCAAGCACCGGGGCATCTCCTACTTCGTGTGCCCGATGGACGCCCCCGGCATCACCATCCGGCCCATCGTGGAGATGACCGGGGCGCAGACGTTCAACGAGGTGTTCTTCGACGGCGTCCGCCTGCCGGCGGCCAACCTGGTGGGCGCGGAGGGGGACGGCTGGAACCTGGCCAAGGTCACGCTGGGCAACGAGCGGGTGTCGCTGTCCTCGGGCGGGGCCATGTGGGGCATGGGACCGACGGCCGGGGACCTGCTCGACCTGGTCCGGTCCCGGGGTGGCGTGGCCGACCCCGCGCTGCGCCAGCGGCTGGCCGCGCTGCACATTGAGGCGGAGATCCTCCGGCTCGTCCGCCTCCGCACGGTGACGGCCGCGGTACGGGGCCACGCGCCGGGCCCGGAGGCGTCGATCCGCAAGGTGCTGGCCGACGAGCACGGCCAGCACGTGTTCGGCCTGGCCAAGGACCTGGCGGGCGCGGCCGGGATGCTGGCGGACGGCGGTCCGCTGGGCTCCGCGCCGGAGCCGTGGGCCCACGGGTTCCTGTTCGCCCCCGCGCTGACCGTGGGCGGCGGGACCGGCGAGGTGCAGCGCAACATCATCGGCGAGCGGGTCCTCGGGCTCCCGCACGACCCCGAGCCGGCCGGCCGCTGACCAGCGTTGCCGCTGCTCCGGGGACGCGGAAGGCCCCTCCCGGAGGAGGGGCCAGGTGGTAGCCCGGGCCGGCGGGATGACGTCCGGCGGTGCTGGGATGTCGCCTTGGACGTCGTCGCGGCCCGGAGCTACCACCCAGGGAATCTGCGACCGGTCGCCGGGGGCGGGGCCGGCGACGGTCACAGGACCGTCAGGGCAGGAGGCCGGGCCCCGCCCCGAGGATCGACGTCGGCGGTGTGGGCAGGGTCACGGCGGGAGCCGGCGGGAGCGTCGGCGTCGGCGGGAGAGGCGGGAGCGGCGGAAGCGGCAGCGGCGGCAGGGTCACGCCGGGCACGACCTCGACGCCACCGGACCCGCCGGCCTCGGCCCCGGCCGAGCCGCCGGTGCCACCGGCGCCCGCCCCTGCCTGCCCGGTCGCCCGGCCGCCCCCGGCCACGACGGGCGGGACGCCGGCGGCGGCCAGCGCGGGGTCGGCGTCGGGGAGGGCGACAGCCATCTGGGTCAGCGAGCGGACCATGCCGTCCACGACGTGGACGACCCGCAGCGTGACGATGTCGTCGGCGCCGGCGGGCAGCCGCAGCGTGTCGTGGGCGGCGGCCGCCGTGCCGAGGTCGACGAGCTCGCCGAGCGAGACGTCGCCGGCACCGGCCTGGGCCACGGCGTCTCCGCCGAGCGACACCGGCTGCCCGTCGACCCAGACGCCGACCGCCACCTGCCCGGCCCCGTCGGCCGTGCGGGCGACGGTGAACGACAGCTGGTCCCCGTCGTAGCGCACGTCGGCGAGCGCGACGTCCGAGGCGGAAGCGCCGACGACGGTCCAGGTCGGGGCCGTCCCCGCGACCGCCGTCGACCGCAGGTACACGGTGCCGGTGGCGCCGCGCCCGCCCGGGAGCGCCCAGTCGACGACGGCGGTCGAGCCGGACGTGCCGCGCAGCACGGCGGTGGGCGGGGCGGCCGCGTCGACAGGGACGCCCATGGCCGCGAGGTAGGCCAGGGTGGCCGCCACCGGCTCGTCGACGCCGGAGGCCCACACGGCGGCCGCCGCGCTGGCGTCGAAGGACGGATCGCTCGGCGAGACGGCGGCGATCGTCTCGGCGGCG
>DASSUD010000193.1:0-9880 GCA_035707385.1 Acidimicrobiales bacterium | reverse complement strand
GAGGCCGAGGTCCTGCCCGCCGAGCCCGATCGTGCTCGGGAAGATGATCTGGGCGTCGATGCCGCACTCGTCGAGCACCCCCAGGCGCACCTTCGGGTCGTACGCCCCGACGTGCACGTCGTCGGTGGTCCACTCGAACAGCGCCTTGTGCGCCGACTCCTTGCGGCCGTCCCGCCCGATCACGCCGGCGGCGCTGAAACGGCCGACGACGTGGCCGTCGAAGACCCACATCGGCTGGCCGTCCACCTCCTCGACGCGGGGGACGCGATCCCGGTAGCGCTCCGGCGCCCGCTTGGTGAACAGGTCGGCCGGCTCGGACCAGTGCGAATCGGCGTCGACCACGAACAAGTCCCGCAACATATAGATGATATTAAGCTTGGACCGTGACCAGTGCCAAGGTTGACGATCTGACGATCTCGTACGAGCTGATCGGCGAGGGCCGACTGTGGGTCATCACACCGGGCGGCCGCTTCTCCAAGGACTCGCCGGGCGTCCGGGAGCTCGCGGTCGCCCTGGCGGGCGAGGGCAACCGGGTCCTGATCTGGGACCGGCCCAACACGGGCGCCTCCGACGTGTGCTTCACCGGCAGCTCCGAGTCGGCGATGCAGGCCGACGCGCTCGCAGGGCTGCTCCGCCACCTCGACCTGGCGCCGGCGGTCATCGCCGGCGGGTCCGGTGGTTCGCGGGTGTCGCTGTTGACGGCGGCCCGCCACCCCGACGTGGCCGCCGCCCTGGCCCTGTGGTGGATCAGCGGCGGCGTGCACGGGCTCATGGTCCTGGCCACCCACTACTGCAGCGGCTCCCTCGTGGCCGCGTGGCACGGCGGCATGGAGGCGGTGGCGGCGCTGCCCGAGTGGGCGGAGGTACTCGAACGGAACCCGGCCAACCGGCAGCGGTTCCTCGACCAGGACCCCGCCGCCTTCATCGCCACGCTCGAGCAGTGGATGGTGGCCTACTGCCCGTGCGGCGAGCAGCTGGTGCCGGGGCTCGACGACGCTGACGGCCGGTCGCTCGCCGTCCCGGCGCTCGTGCTGCGCAGCGGCGCGAGCGACGTCAACCACACCCGGGCGACGTCCGAGCAGCTCGCCGCCCTGCTGCCGGACGCCGAGCTGGCCGAGCCGCCCTGGGGCGACGGCGAGTGGAACGAGCGTCAGGCCGCCTACGCCGCCGGGGAGGGGCTCTTCGCCCGCTGGCCGCTCCTGGCCCCCGTGCTCCAGGACTTCGTGCGCCGGCGGTTGGGCTGATGGGTCGAGGGACCGATCGCCGGGGAGCCGGGACGGGATCAGCGGCGGATCGACCGGCGAGCCGTGCGGTGGTCGATCTCGCGGCGCCGAAGGTCCACGCGCCGAGGGTGGCGGAGGTGGTGGCTGCCCATCTCCGCCTGCGGATCGTGGCGGGTGAGCTCCGCGACGGCGACGCGCTACCAAGGGAGTCGGTGCTGCTCGAGGAGTTCGGCGTGAGCCGGCCGAGCCTGCGCGAGGCCCTGCGCGTCCTGGAGACGGAGGGACTCGTCCGCATCCGCCGGGGGAACCTCGGGGGCGCCGTCGTGCGGCGCCCCACCGCCGCCAGCGCCGCCTACCACCTCAGCCTGACGCTCCGGGCCAACGACGTCACGCACGACGACCTGGCCGCCGCCCGGCTGGCCGTGGAGCCCCTCTGCGTGGCTCTGGCCGCCGGCCTGCCCGAGCGGCAGGCCGCCGTCGACGAGCTCACCCGGCTCGTCGACGAGAGCGAGCGGTGCGACACGACCGCCGAGTTCACCGAAGCGGCCCACACGTTCCACCGCCGGCTCACCGAGCTGTGCGGGAACACCACGATGATGCTGGTCGCGGGCACCCTCGAGTCCGTCTGGGCCTCGCAGGAGACCCGGGTCGCGGGCTTCGATCTGCGCGACGGCTCGAAGGAACGGCGCAGCTCGATCGCCGCCCACCGGCGCCTCGTCACGGCGATCGCCGAGGGCGACCCCGATCGGGCGAGCCGCGAGATGCGCCGGCACCTCGCCGAGGCGCAAGCGGTGTTGACCCGCGAGTTCGGGCCGACGCTGATCGAGCCCACCACGCCGCCGATCGCCATCCGGGAAGCGGGGGCCGGCCGGCTGGTGTCGACGCCCGGACGGGAGGTATATTTAAAGCAGTAGCTAGAAAAAAGGAGAGCCGTGCGGCGCAACCTGGTGACGGGAGCTCTACTGGCCACGATCGTCCTCGCCGGCTGCGGCGGTGACGACCCGGGCGGATCGGCCGCCGCCGGCACCGGGGCCGGGGGAGCCGCGGTCGACGTGTGGGCCGAGGACATCCGGTTCGGCGAGGAGCGCTACGCGGCGAGCGCCGGCGCGGTGGAGGTGCGCCTCCACAACGACGGCAGCATCGTCCACACCCTCGTCGTCGAGGACGTCGACGGCTTCAAGCTGGAGGTGGCGGGCCACGGCGACGACGACCGCGGCACCGTCGACCTCGAAGCCGGCGACTACACGATCTACTGCGACGTGGCCGGCCACCGCGAGGCCGGCATGGAAGCCACCCTCGAGGTCGGCTGAGTGCGCGCCGCCGGCGTCGGCCCGCTCGGCGACCTGGACCGTCGCCGGGACGTCCATGACCTCGTCGTCCGGTTCTACCGGGAGGTCACCTTCGACGACCTGCTCGCGCCGGTTTTCGGCGAGGTGGCCGAGGTCGACTGGTCGGTCCACATCCCCAAGCTCGTCGACTACTGGTGCCGCGTGCTGCTCGGTGAGCCCGGGTACGAAGGCGCCATCCTCGGCGCCCACCGCCGCGTCCACGAGATCGACGCGTTCCGCGCCGTGCACTTCGACCGCTGGTACTCCCTGTGGGTCGAGAGCGTCGATGCCGGTTGGGCCGGCCCGATGGCGGAGCGGGCGAAGCGTCATGCCGCACGCATCGCCACCTCCCTCGCCCGGCGGCTCCTCGACACGACGTGGCTGCCGCCCGGGGACGCCCGGCAACCGTTCGCGGGCACGGCCGTCGAGGGCGCGACCGGATGAGCGGGCCGTGGGGGAGACGGCTCCGGCACACTGGGGCTGCGGGGCGGGAGCATCGGGGGCAGCCATGACGACGTTGCAGCAGCAGGCACGGGCGCTCGGCGACCCGACCCGGCACGCCATCTTCCGCCACATCGCGGACGCGGGCGCCCCGGTCGGGATCGCGGAGCTCACCGGGAAGTTCTCGTTCAACCACAACGCCATCCGCCAGCACCTCGCCAAGCTGGTGGCCGCCGGCCTGGTGGTCGAGACCAAGGCGACGGTGAGCGGTCCCGGCCGTCCCCGCCTCGTCTACACGGTCGATCCCGCGGTCGAAGGACCGTGGGGTACGACCGGCCCGTACGAGCGGCTCAGCCTGCTCCTCGTCGAGGTCATCGACACCGGTCTGAGCGCCGAGGAGGTCGGCCGCCGGGCCGCCGACCGGTTCCGCGTGCCGTCGCCCTCAGGCGACGTCGTCGCCGACGTCACGGCGGCCATGGCGCGTCAGGGCTTCGATCCCGAGGTGCGCGCCGTGCGCGGTGGGGCCGAGATGGTCTTGCACAACTGCCCGTTCGCGACGACCGCCCGCGCCGACCGTGACACGGTGTGCGCCCTTCACCTCGGCATCGCGGAGGGGCTCACCGACGGCACCCACGTCGTGGTCGACGAGCTGGTCGCCAAGGACCCACGCCAGGCCGACTGCCGCCTCCGCCTCCGTGCGGGCCCGGACCGGTCCGAGCGGGAACCCGGGACCGGCAAGCTGTCGCTGCGGGGCAGGACGACGAAGCCGTGACGCCCAGCTGCGCCGGCACCGCGAACCGCCGGCCTCAGGCCGCTGCCTCGTGGCGCGCGGTTCGCCCGCCTGCTTCCACGGCCGTGACCTCGTGCCCGCCCTCTCGGTGCTCTGCACGCGCGTAGGCCAGGATCGCCCCGAGCATCCCTCCGAAGCCCGGGCCTCCCCAGACGCCTGCGAACGCGCCGAGCCCCAGCGAGTCGACCATGTCGCAACCGGCCGCGAGGCCCATGCCGGTGCCGAGCGCGCTCATGGCGACGAGGCCGACGAGCACACCGTGCCATGCGGCTCGCCCGATGCGCTGGTCGACCGTGAGCTCCGGCGCGATCTCGGCTGCGCTCGCGCGTGCGGTCACTGCTGAACCCATCACGACCTCGTCTCGGTCGGCCTCCGCGCCGGGCTCCGGCACTGCTAAATATTCTAGCAGTTACTAGATAAAATAGCGAAGGCGGGACGCACGGTCGGATGTCACGACGCGCCGGCAACCCGGGCCCGCGCGTTCTCACGCGGCGGTGATGCGGACGCAGCAGTAGCCGGGCTCGGGCGCGAGGCGAGCGGCGAGCTGGTCGGTCGCACCCATCCCGTCGAGCAGGCCGCGGACGAGGTCGAGGTTCATCCCGCACACGAGCGCGCGGTGCTCCTGGGCGAGCCGGTGGAACGGGCAGTTGGCCAGTGCCACCTCGTCGTGGTCACCGACCTCGGGCTGATAGCCGTGCCGGGCCAGCACGTCGAGCACGGCGGGACGGCGGTCGTCGCCGCTCTCGGGTGAGACCGCGGCGTCTCCCGCCTCCTCGCCGATCCGGCGCCCGGTGGCGTAGGCGGCGGTGCCGACCGCGTCGGCAACGGGTGCGCCGGTCCGGCCCGCCTCGTCGACGGCGCTGGCGAGCAGCGAGCCCGCGAGGTCGTAGCGGCGTTCGGGGACGGAGGCGGACACCTCGTCCGCGCGGGGCCGATACAGCTTCGAGGGCCGACCCGCGCCCGGCCCGGTCCGGCCGGTGGTGCGCTGGTAGGTCACGTCGAGGACTCCGGCGTCGGCCAGCTTGTCGAGGTGGAAGGCCGCCACCGAGCGGGCGACGCCGAGGGCTTCGGCGGCCTCGTCCCGGGTTGTCCAGCCGTCGCGGTCGGAGAGCAGCCGGTACAGGGTCCGTCGTAGCGGCTGGTCGAGAGCGGCGACGCCGGCGATGCGGTGGTCGAGCTCGGTGGGGGGGCGCATGGACCCAGTCTAAAACAGAATCTTGTTGACACAACAGATTCCTGCTTCTATCGTCAAGAACAGTCAACTTTAGAAGGAGAGTCGCCATGGCCACAGCCCGACCCGACCGTCCGATCAGCGTCGCCGCCCCGCAGCGGCGGCTGGACGACCCGGTGTTCCAGGGGTTCACCCTGCTGCGCATCGGCTTCACCGTCGCACCGATCCTGTTCGGCCTCGACAAGTTCCTCGACTGGCTCACCGGCTGGGAGCAGTACCTCGCCCCGGAGATCAACGACCTCATCCCGGGCAACGCCCACCAGGCGATGCTGGCCGTCGGCGTCGTCGAGATCGTGGCCGGTCTCGTGGTCGCGGTCCGGCCCCGCTTCGGGGGCTACCTGGTCGCCGCCTGGCTGGGCGGCATCATCGTCAACCTGTTGCTGCTGGGCGACTACTACGACATCGCCCTGCGCGACTTCGGGCTCCTGCTGGCGGCCCTGTCCCTCGCCCGGCTGGCCACGGTGCTCGACCGCAGGCCGGCCCGGCTGTAGGGCCCACTCACCGTGCCCGCGGCCGTCGCGCCGCCCGCTCCCACGACCCAGGAGGTCCCCCATGGTTGACCGCACCCTCGTGATCGTCGGCGCCAGCCTCGCCGGCGCCAAGGCGGCCGAGGCCGCACGCGCCCGCGGCTTCGACGGTCGGGTCGTCCTCGTCGGCGACGAGAACGAACTGCCCTACGAACGACCGCCGCTGTCCAAGGCGGTGCTGCGCAGCGAGGCAGCACCCGAGACGGCACGCGTCCACGACGGCGGCTTCTACGCCGCCAACGACATCGAGGTGGTGACCGGCCGCACCGTCGAGGCGCTCGACCTGGACGGCGGGCGGGTCCGGCTCGACGGCCACGAGCACCTGCCGTTCTCCGCCGTCGTCCTGGCGACCGGCGCCGCGCCGCGGCGCCTCGACGTTCCCGGCGCCCACCTCGCCGGCGTCCACTACCTCCGAGAGGTCGGTGACGCCCTCAGGCTCGGCGAGGCCGTGCGCGGCGCGGAGCGCGTGGCCGTGATCGGCGCCGGTTGGATCGGCTCGGAGGTCGCGGCCTCCGCCCGCCAGATGGGCGCCGAGGTCGTCCTCGTCGACCCCGCCCCGGTGCCGCTCCACCGGGTCCTTGGCGACGAGGTCGGCGAGGTGTTCCGGCGCCTGCACGCAGACAACGGCGTCCAGCTCCGGCTACCGGCCGGCGTGGTCGAGCTGCGCGGCAGCGGCACCGTCCGGCAGGTCGTGCTGGACGGCGGCGAGGTCGAGGCCGCCGACGTCGTGGTCGTCGGCGTCGGTGTCACGCCCCGGGTCGGGCTGGCCCGGTCGGCGGGCGTGAAGGTCGACGACGGGATCGTGGTCGACGAGCACCTCCGGGCCAGCGCGCCCGGCGTGTACGCCGCGGGGGACGTCGCCTCCGCCTGGCACCCGCACTACCGCCACCACCTGCGGGTGGAGCACTGGGCCAACGCCCTCAACCAGGGCGCCACCGCCGGCGCCAACGCGGCCGGCGGGACCGAGGCCTACACGCGGCTGCCGTACTTCTTCTCCGACCAGTACGACCTCGGCATGGAGTACGTCGGCCACAGCCGACCCGGCGACTCGGTCGTGGTGCGCGGCAGCCTCGCCGAACGGGAGTTCATCGCCTTCTGGCAGCGCGACGGCATCGTCACCGCCGCCATGAACGTCAACGTCTGGGACGTCGTCGAGGACCTCACGGCGATCGTGGCCGGCGGCCACGTCCTCGACCCCCGACGCCTCGCCGACCCCGCGGTCGCCCTGGCGGAGATGGTGACCGGATGAGGTTCGACCCCGGCGCCGGCTCAGTGGTGGGCCACCTCACCCATCCGAGCGAAGAGGGCGGTCGCCCCCTCGGCGTCGAGGCTGGCGTCGAGCACCGGGAGCAGCACCTCTTCCTCCTTGCGGAAGTGCAGGAGCAGGATGGCGGAGAGCCCGACGAGCTGGTGGGCGAGGTCGCGGGCCAGGGCCGCGTCGGGCCACCGCTGCTCGATCGCGCCCACCGCCTCGGCCAGGCGGTCGATGCGGCCGACGATCTCGGTGTGGTCGGCCTGCATGGTGGCCGTCGCCCCGGGGGCGGCCATCGCCTCCTCGACGGCGGGGTACAGCACGTGCTCCTCCGCGGTGGCGTGCGGCACGAGGTGGTCACGCAGGAACGCGACGATGTCACCGAGGACGTGGACGGCCTCGTCGCGGTTCCACCGGTCGACCTCGTTCGCGGCCGTGTCGAGAGCGTTCAGGTGCGGCAGCAGGTCGCGGTGCTCGGCCCGGAGCGGTTCGGTGGGCAGATGTTCGGTGGTCATGCGGTCCTCCCTGTTACGAGCGACGAGGTGACGGGCGTGTCCAGCGCCACGGCGACGCCGGTGAGCTGCAGGCTGTGCACCCGCGCCACGGCACCGGCGAGGTCGAGGGCGCGTGTGGCGTTCGGCCCCACCCAGCCCAGCTCGACGGTGTCCTGGAACAGCGTCAGCCACCGCTCGAAGTGGGCGGGCGTGAACGACCGCTGCGCGTGCACGAGCGCGTGGGCGCGGAACGGGTTGCCCGAGTAGCCCGGGAGGTCCAGCAGGGCGCGGCACCAGAACGCCGTCAGCTTGGGCAGGTGCTCGGACCAGTCCACCCGGGCAACGTCGTCGAACATGGGTCCGAGCAGGTCGTCCTGCGCGACATCCGCATAGAACCGCCTGACCATCTCGGCGATCTCCTCGGGATCGTCGAGATCCCGTGTCGGGTCAGGTCGTCGGGCGTCCCGCATGCTGGCTCCTGGCTCATCCGTCGCCAGTAAGTCTAGCACCTACTAGATAAATAAGGAGATGCCACCCGGTTCGGTCACACCGCCGCTCGCCCGGTCGGGCTACGCCGGGACGGGTTCGGGCGTCAGGTCGACCCGGCGGAGGGTCTGGGCGTTGAGGGCCACGACGATCGTCGAGAGGCTCATCAGGATCGCCCCGACGGCGGGGGAGAGGGTGAGGCCCGCCCAGGCGAGGACCCCGGCCGCGAGGGGGATGGCGAGCACGTTGTAGCCGGCGGCCCAGCCCAGGTTCTGGAGCATCTTGCGGTAGCTGGCGCGGGACAGGCGTATGACGCCGGTGACCCCCCGCGGGTCGCTGGAGGCGAGCACCACGCCGGCCGACTCGATGGCCACGTCGGTGCCGGCGCCGATGGCCAGCCCGACGTCGGCGCGGGCGAGGGCGGGGGCGTCGTTGACGCCGTCGCCGACCATCGCCACCGACAGCCCCCGCTGCTGGAGCTCGACGACGGCCTTGTCCTTGTCCTCGGGCAGCACCTCCGCGAAGACCTCGTCGATGCCGAGCTCGCCGGCCACGGCGTCGGCCACCTGCCGGGCGTCGCCGGTGATCATGACGACCGTGACGCCTGCGGCCCGGAGATCGGCGACCGCCTGGCGGGCCTCGGGGCGGACCTCGTCCTCCAGCTCGAAGGCGCCGATCACCTCGTCGCCGCGCACCAGGTGCAGGACCGCGGCGCCACGCCGGCGCCAGGCGGCGATCGTGTGTTCGAGGTCGGCGGGCACCTTGACGTCCCGCTCGCGCACGAGCGCGGGGCCCCCGACGGCGTAGGCCTCGCCGTCGATCGTGGCCTCGACGCCCCGGCCGGTGAGCGACCGGAACCCGGTGGCGGGCGCGATCTCGCCGCGCTCGCGGGCGGCGGTGACGATGGCCCGGGCGAGCGGGTGCTCGCTGTCGGACTCGACGCCGCCGGCGATGCGCAGGACGTCGTCCTCGCCCGCGCCCGCCGCGGCGGCGACCCCGGTGACGACGTGGGCGCCACGGGTGAGGGTGCCGGTCTTGTCGAACAGGACGGCGTCGATCGTGCGCATGCGCTCGAGGGCGAGCCGGTCCTTGACCAGGATGCCCGCCCTGGCCGACACGGCGGTCGACAGCGAGATCACCAGCGGGATGGCGAGGCCGAGCGCGTGCGGGCAGGCGATGACCAGGACGGTCACGGTGCGCGTCACCGAGCTGTCGAGGTCGCCGAGCCCCCACCACACGAGGAAGGTGACGATGCCGGCGGCGGTGGCGACGTAGAAGAGCAGCGCCGCGAACCGGTCCGCCAGCACCTGGGCCCGGCTGCTGCTGGCCTGGGCCTCGGCCACGAGACGCTGGATGCCCGCCAGCGCGGTGTCCTCGCCGACGGCGGTGATGCGCACCCGGATGGCGGAGTCGGTCGAGACGGTGCCGGCCACGACGTGGTCGCCGGTGGCCTTGGCGACGGGGCGGGACTCGCCGGTGATCATCGACTCGTCCAGCTCGGCGGCCCCGTCCACGATCTCGCCGTCGGCGGGGACCCGGGCGCCGGAGCGGACCAGCACCACGTCGCCGAGGCGCAGGTCGCCGAGCGGGACGGACTCGAGCGCGCCGCCGTCGCCGATGCGCTCGGCGTCGTCGGGCAGCAGCTCGGCGAGGGCGGCGAGCGCGCCCTGCGCCTGCCCGATGGCCTTCATCTCCTGCCAGTGGCCCAGCAGCATGATGGTGACGAGGGCGGCGAGCTCCCACCAGAAGTCCAGGTCGAACCAGTCCAGGCTGGTGGCCATCGACGCCACGTAGGCCACCGTGATGGCCATCGAGATCAGCAGCATCATGCCGGGCTGGCGGTCGCGCACCTCGGCGACGCCGCCGGCCAGGAACGGCCACCCGCCCCACCAGAACACGATCGATCCCAGCACCGGCCCCAGCAGGTCCATCCCCCGGAAGTCGAGGGAGTAGCCGAACCAGTCCATGACCATCTCGCTGGTGACGACCAGCGGCACGGTGAGGACCAGGCTGAGCCAGAAGCGCCGCCGGAACATCTCGGGGTCGTGGCCCGCGTGCTTGTCGTGGCCGCCGTGCTCGTCGTGGCCCGCGTCCTTGTGGCGGCCGTG
>DASSUD010000192.1:0-5980 GCA_035707385.1 Acidimicrobiales bacterium | reverse complement strand
AAGATCCTCGGCGACCGGGGCATCACCGTGGTGCCGGACGTGCTGGCCAACGCCGGCGGGGTGACCGGGTCCTACTTCGAGTGGACGCAGAACATCCAGCAGTTCTCCTGGAAGGAGCCCCGGTTCAACGACGAGCTGCGCGACCGGCTGCGCGCCGCCTACCACGAGACCGCGGCGGCGGCCGCCGAGCTCGGCTGCACGCTCCGCCAGGCGGCGTTCGCCATCGGCATCCGCAAGGTCGCCCACGCCGCCCGCCTCCGGGGCTACGTGTAACCAACCGGTCATTGCCCTGCGGCGGGCGGATGGGGAGACTGCCCGCAGTGACATCGCTGCGCGACGCCGGGGGCACCGCCCCTGAGGCGACCGGCCCCCGCCACAGCGCCCCGCGCAACCGGCGGGAGCGGCGCCGCGACCGCCGCGCCCGCGAGCAGCTCGGCTGGTCCGAGCTCACCATCGACACCCGGGCCCCGGCCGGCGACGTCCGCTTCGACCCGCCCACGGTGGCGATCGACTCCCTCAGCGACGGCGGCCCGGCGATGTTCCGCCAGCGCAGGCGCTTCGTCGAGGCGGGGACCGTGTTCGCCGCCCTGGTGGCCCTCGCCACCGTCGCCCTCGTCGGCGTGCTGGTCTACCGGGGGACCCGGGTCCACATCGAGGCGACGGGCATCGAGGACGGCGACGCCATCACCACGCTGGAGGCGGCGGCCGTCGAGCTGCGCGTCGTGCTCTCCTCGGCCGAGGCCGCCGAGGGCATCACGCTGACCTACGACGGCGCGGAGGTCGAGGAGCCGGTCGTCGAGGTGGACACCCTCGTGTGGCGGCCGCCGGCGCCGCCGGCCGAGGGCGACCACCGGGTCGAGCTGGACGTGCCGCGGGCCGTGCTGGACGACGCGCATTTCCAGTGGGACTTCACCGTGGACGGCACCGCCCCGGCGCTCGACGTGCCCACCGCCGTGGCCCCCGTCGCCATCGACGAGGCCGCCGAGGTCTCGGGCACCGTGGAGGAGGGCGCCGAGCTGACCGCCGACGACGAGGCGGTGCGGGTGGGCGACGGCGGGGCCTTCACCCTCCGCTACGACCGCCCGCCGCCCGGCCCCGTCACGCTGGAGGCGGTCGACCGGGCCGGCAACTCCACCACCGTCGAGGTGGTGATCCCCCTCACGTACCCGGGTCTGCGGGGCGTGCACGTGACCGCCGCCGCCTGGGGCAACCAGCAGCTCCGCACCGGCATCCTCGCCATGATCGATGAGGGCCGCATCGACACCGTGCAGCTCGACCTCAAGGACGACGGCGGCATCGTCGGCTTCGACACCAACGTGGCCCGGGCGCACGAGATCGGGGCGGTCACCCGCCACTACGACCTCGACACGGCCATCGCCACGCTCGACAACCGGGGGGTGCGGGTGGTGGGCCGCATCGTGGCGTTCCGGGACCCGGCGCTGGCCGAGGCCGCCTGGGGCGCCGGGCAGGGCGACCAGGTCATCCAGACGTCCCGCGGCGACCTGTGGGACGACACCGGCCCGTACACCAACCCGGCCAGCGCCGCGGTGCGCCGCTACAACCTCGACATCGCCCTCGACGCCGTCGGCCGCGGTGTCGACGACATCCTGTGGTCGGACACCCGGCTGCCCACCGGCGACCTCGGCGCCATCGTCGTGCCGGGGCTGGCCGGCACGCCGTCCGACGCCGTGACCGGGTTCCTGGCCGAGGCCCACAGCGAGCTGCGGCGCCGGGGGGCCTACCAGGGCGTCACCGTGGAGGGCGAGGCCGCCGACCAGGGCGATCCCGTGGGCCAGGACGTGACCCGCATCGCCCGCAACGCCGACTACGTGGCCCCCGAGATCTTCCCCGGCTACTGGGGCAACGACCGCTACGGCGTCGCCGATCCCCGGCGCCAGCCCGGCGACCTGGTGCGGGGCGTGCTCGGGCGCTACCAGCAGGCCACGGCGGGGACCGGCGCCGTGCTGGTGCCGTGGCTCCAGGACTTCGCGGCCCGGGGCGTGGACTTCGGCGAGCCCGAGGTGCGGGCCCAGATCGACGCGGCCCGGGCGCTCGGCGTCGACCGGTTCCTGCTGTGGAGCCCGACCGTCGTCTACACCGCGGCGGCGGTGGACCCGGCTCCCGCCGCGGGGTAGCGCGGTTGGCCCCATCGCGGGGCGACGGTAGGGTCCCGGGCGATGGCCGACCAGGCGACGTTCGCGGACCAGGCGATGGACCTCATGCCGTCCCTGTACGCCGCCGCCCTGCGGATGACGCGCAACCCCGCCGACGCCGAGGACCTGGTGCAGGAGACCTACCTGCGGGCCTACCGCGGGTTCGGCGGGTTCGAGCAGGGGACCAACCTCAAGGCCTGGCTCTACCGGATCCTCACCAACACCTACATCAACAGCTACCGGGCCAAGAAGCGCCGGCCCGACGAGACCGAGCTCGACGAGGTCGAGGACCTCTACCTGTACCGGCGCATCGGCGGTCTGGAGGCGGCGATGGCAGGGCGCAGCGCCGAGGACGAGCTCCTCGACCGGTTCACCGACGCCGAGGTGAAGCAGGCGATCGAGTCGCTGCCCGAGAACTTCCGGATGGCGGTGCTGCTGGCGGACGTCGAGGGCTTCGCCTACAAGGAGATCGCCGACATCCTGGACATCCCGATCGGTACGGTGATGTCACGGCTGCATCGGGGAAGAAAGGCGCTCCAGAAGCAGTTGTACGAGTTCGCAGTCGAGCGGAACCTGACTGCACCACCCCAGAACGACGCGATGTCTGACTCCCATGTCTGATTGCGAGAACTCGCTCCACGCGCTGTACAGCTACCTCGACGGTGAGCTGACCGACGACCGCCGGGCGGTCATCCAGCACCACCTCGACGCGTGCCAGCCGTGCGCGGAGCCCTACGACTTCGAGGCCGAGCTGCGCCTGGTGATCCGGCGCAAGTGCGCCGAGCAGGTGCCCGACACGCTGATGGCCAAGGTCCGGGCTGCGCTGGAGTCCGAGGCGGCCCGCTCGCCCGAGGCCTAGGCGGACCACCGGTCCGGCGTCGGGAGGGCGCCACGGGCCGTGGGCGGCGTGACCGGGGGTGGGCCAGGATGCGCACGTCCGCCGCCATACGACGTATGTCGATGCGATGACCGGTTCGCGACTTCTTCCGGCGCCCGCGTACGATGCCCGCATGCTTGCCGTGGTATGGCACTACTGGATCGGGGTCGCCCTCATCGTGGGGGCCGTCCTCACGATCGGCGCGCTGGCCGCCGGCTACCTGTTCAACGTCGAGCGCACCCGCTACCCGAAGGGCAGGTAGCACCCGTGCGCAGCCCGGTCGACTGGGATCTCGCCGAGCGCGTGGCGGTCCGGGTCGCCGGGCACGAGCCACTGGCCGACTCGTACCACTACGCCCGCCTGGCGCTGGACTTCGAGGAGGTCACCGCCCAGGCGGAGGACCTGGTCGAGCGGGCCACCGGCCTGCGCTCCGCCAGCGGCGCCGCCCGGGCCCGGGTGGTCGACCGGGGCGACTGGGTGCGGGCCAACCTGGCCAGCTTCGGGCGGCTGCTACGGCCGCTGACGGACAGGATGGCCGAGCACATGGAGGGCGGGAGCGCGCCCAGGGCGGTGATGAGCGCCGTCTCCCGCCGGGGCGCGGCGCTGGAGGTCGGCGTGCTGCTGGGCTGGATGGGCACCCGGGTGCTCGGCCAGTACGACCTGCTCATCATCGAGGACGAGGACCTCGAGGACCAGGACATCGTCTACTACGTGGGCCCCAACGTCCTGGCGCTCGAGAAGCGGTTCGGGTTCCCGCCCCGGGAGTTCAGGCTGTGGCTGGCGCTGCACGAGGTCACCCACCGGGCCCAGTTCACCGGGGTCCCGTGGCTGCGGCCCCACTTCCTGTCGCTGGTGAACCAGGCGCTCGACGCCGTCGACCCCGATCCCAAGCGCTTCGTCGACGCGCTGGCCCGGGTGGTGGAGGACCTGCGGGCCGGGACCAACCCGCTGGACGAGGGCGGCATCGCCACCCTGCTGGCCAGCCCCGACCAGCGGGACCTGTTCGGACGCATCGGCGGGATGATGAGCCTGCTGGAGGGGCACGGGGACGTGACCATGGACCGGGCGGGCGAGGGGCAAGTGCCCTCGGCCCCGCGGTTCGCCCGGGCGCTGCGGGAGCGGCGCAAGCAGGGCAGCGGCGTGGCCAAGCTGGCCCAGCGGGCGCTCGGCATCGACGCCAAGCTGAAGCAGTACGCCCAAGGTGAGGCGTTCATCGCCTACGTCGAGCGCCACGGCGGCGAGGACGCCCTGGACGCGGCCTGGCGGGGCCCGGAGTGGCTGCCGACCCTGGCGGAGATCCGGGCGCCCCAGGAGTGGCTGGACCGCGTCCGCCTGTCCGAGGAGCTGGTGGGGTAGCGACCTCGCCGGCGGCGCTGGTCGCCCGCTGCGACTTCCCGCCCGCGGGCACCGAGGTGGTGTGCGCCGTGTCGGGCGGTGCCGACTCCCTGGCCCTGCTGGCGCTGGCGGTCGAGGCGGGCTGCCGGGTGACGGCGGTCCACGTCGACCACGGGCTGCGCGACGGCTCGGCGGTCGAGGCCGAGGTGGTGCGGGCCGCGGCCGCGCGGCTGGGGGCCCGGTTCCGGGCGGAGCGGGTGGTGGTGCCGCCCGGCCCCAACCTGGAGGCCCGGGCCCGGGCCGCCCGCTACGCGGCGCTGCCGCCGGGTGCGCTGACCGGGCACACCGCCGACGACCAGGCCGAGACCGTGCTGCTCAACCTGGTGCGGGGCGCGGCGCTCGACGGCCTGGCCGGCATGGACCCGGCCCGGCGGCCCCTGCGGCGACTGCGGCGATCGGAGACCCGGGCGCTGTGCGCGGCCCTCGGTCTGGAGCCGGTGGCGGACCCGTCCAACGACGACCCCGCCTTCCGGCGCAACCGGGTCCGCCACGAGCTGATCCCGCTGCTGTCCGCGGTGGCGGAGCGGGACGTGGTGCCGGTCCTCGCCCGCCAGGCCGACCTGGCCCGCGACGACGCCCGGGTGCTGGACGACCTGGCCGCCGCCCTCGACCCCGCCGATGCCCGGGCCCTGGCCGCCGCCCCGCCCGCGCTGGCCCGGCGGGCGGTGCGGGCCTGGCTCCGGGTGGCGGGGCCGGGCGGCCCGGAGCACCATCCCCCCGACGCCGCCGCGGTGGCCCGCGTCCTGGCGGTCGCCGGGGGCGAGGCGGTGGCGTGCGAGCTGGCCGGCGGCTGGCGGGTGGCCCGGACGGGCGGCCGCCTCCGCCTGGAGCGCCCGTAAGTCGCCTTTGGCGTTCGCGCGTGTCGAGATCCGACACGAACGAACGCCGGAGTCACGGGTTGGGGACCAGCCGCAGGGTCGGGGCCCGCATGGCCGGTCGGGGCGTGGATCGGGCCGCCTCGGGCCAGTGGCCGCCGAGGTCGCCGAGGCGGGCGTCGATGGTGGTGCCCTCGCCCTCGCCGGACCGGATCTCGACCGAGCCACCGACGACCGTGGCCGACGACCGCATGCTGGCCAGGCCCGGGCCCTCCGGGACCGCAGAGGGGTCGAAGCCGAGGCCGTCGTCGGTCACCCGCAGGGTCACCGTGCCGTCGACGTGGGACACGACGATGTCCACCGCGCCGGCGTTGCTGTGGCGCCACACGTTGTGCAGGGCCTCGTGCACGATCTGGAGCACGACGGTCTCGGTGACCCAGTCGAGGACCAGGTCGCCGGCCACGTCGACGGTCAGGCGAGGGCTGGGGCCGTCGCCGTACACCGAGGCGAAGTGGGCGGCTATCGGGGTCCTCAGCCGGGCCTGCGCCTGGCGGGACCCGTCGCGGGGCCGGATGGCCATCATGAGGTCGCGCAGCGAGTCGGCATGGCGGCCCAGCTCGCCCCGCACCAGGGCCGATGCCTCGGTGACCAGCGGGGAGTAACCGGTGGGGGCGTAGCCGGCCCCGGCCAGGGTGGCGAACGACGCGGCCGCCGACACCGCCTGCTCGTGCAACTGGCGG
>DASSUD010000191.1:0-11463 GCA_035707385.1 Acidimicrobiales bacterium | reverse complement strand
GGCCACGGTCACCTTGTGGACCTCGTCGACGCCGTCCATGACCGCCATGGTCGGCGCCCCGGCCCACATGGCCTGCAGCGGGGTGAGGTCGGTGACACCGAGCGAGCCGTAGATGTGGATGGCCCGGTACGAGACCTCCCGGAGCACCTTGGCGCAGGTGTACTTGCACGCCGCGATCTGCGTGCGGGCCTCCTGGGTGGAGGAGTTGTCGATCGTCCACGCCGTCCACAGCACCAGCAGCCGCAGCATGTTGATCTCGGCGTAGGAGTCGGCGATGGCCTGCTGCACCATCTGGTGCTCGGCGATGGTCTTGCCGTGCGACTGGCGGGACAGGGCCCGCTCGCACATCATGTCGAAGGCGAGCTTGCACTGGGCGATGGAGCGCATGGCGTGGTGGATGCGGCCGCCGCCCAGGCGCCGCTGGGCCAGCACCTTGGCCCCGTCGGGCGGGCCCAGCAGGTGGTCGAGCGGGATCCGCACCTCGTTGTAGCGGATGTGGGAGTGGAGCCGGGGGCCGTCCTCGACGAACTCGACGCCCGGCGTCTTCGTCGGCACCACGAACATCCCGCTCGTGGTCATCACGAACAGGATGTCGGCGTAGCGCCCGGCGCTGGTGAACCACTTCTCGCCGTTTATGACCCACTCGTCGCCGTCCTGGGTGGCGGTGGTCCGGAACAGGTTGGGGTCGGACCCGCCCTGGGGCTCGGTCATCGAGTAGGCGGACCAGATCTCCTGGTTCATGAGCGGGTAGAGCCACCGCTCCTTCTGCTCGTCGGTGCCGTAGGCGGCCAGCAGCTCCATGTTGCCCGTGTCGGGGGCGGCGGTCCCGAAGAACCCCGGCGCCGCCGGGTAGCGGCCGAGGATCTCGTTGACGAGCGCCAGCTTCAGCTGGCCGAAGCCGGGGCCGCCGAGCTCCTCGTCGAGGAACAGGGCCCACAGCCCCCGGTCCTTGATCTGCTGCTGGTAGGCCTTGACCAGCGCCTTGACCTTGGGGTCCTGCGTGCGCAGGGCCACGGGGAAGACGATGTTGAACGGCTCGAGCTCGTCACGGCAGAACGTGTCGATCCAGTCGAGCTGCTCCTGGAACTCGGGCTCGGTCGAGAAATCCCAGGCCATGGCGCGCTCCCCCTCGTATTCCACGATTGATGCAGGTGCATCAGTGGCTGGTGCGCTCGCATCGTATCAGCACGCCGCGATCGGGCGTGGTGCCGTGGGCGCGCCGATGGCGGCCGCAGTGGCGGCCGCCATCGTGCGGGGTGTCCCGGGCTCAGCCGGGGCAGGTGTGGCGGTACTCCTGGAGCTCGCTGCTGGGCGCCGGCGGCGGCGGGCAGATGAACTGCTCGTAGCGCGTGTCGTTGTCGACATAGCGCTTCAGCCACACGATCATCGACTTGGCCTGCACGACGTTGGCCGTGGTGCCCACGCCGTGGCTGGCGCCGTTCAGCTCGGCGTACGCCTTCTCCGAGGGGGCCGGGATGCTGTTGTAGAACGGCTCCGAGTGCGACGCTACCGAGGCGATCGTGTCGTTCTCGGCGCCGACGATCATCGTCGGCACGTTCACGCCGCTGAAGTTGGTGGAGGTGTTCCACGGCTGGAGCGGCACGGCCGCCTGGAGCGCGGCGTTGCGGTCGGCGGCGATGAGCGAGCCGCCGCCGCCCATGGAGTGGCCGCCCACGGCCAAGCGGTTCCGGTCGATCCGGCTGGCGGCCACGCTCGAGTTGACCAGGTAGTTGAGCGCGTTCTGCAGCTGGGTCGCCCGGCTCGACGGGAAGTCGAACCGCGAGTCGGTGTCGATGAGGAACACCACGAAGCCCTGCGACGCGATGCGCGGACCGATCCACGCGTAGCTGGTGCTGCTGGCGGTGTAGCCGGGGGCGAAGGCGATGGCGCCGAACGTGCCCTGGCTGGTGTCAGTCGGGTAGTGGATCGTGCCGCCGCCGAAGCCGGAGACGAGCGACGAGACCGACGCGGTGGTGGTGGCGAAGGTGCCGCGGGAGGCGCGCACCGACGTCTCGGTCGGATCGGGCCCCTTGCGGAACTCGCCGGTCTGGGCGCCGGCGCCCGTGGGTTGGGCGACGACGGCGCCGAGCACCAGCGCCAGCGCTCCCACCAGCGCGGCGGCGGAGCCGATGACGGACTTCACTCTCATGGCTATCCCCCTCGTTCGGACACCCGGTCCTCCGGCGTGTCGTACGACACACACTAAACTGACACGTCAGTAAGTAACAAGGGTGGTCCCGTACGTAAGACACACGTGGAAAGGGGCTGGACCCGAAGGCGCCGGGGCGCCGCGCCGAGCAGAATGTCCGCCGTGCGGGCACTCATCGATCTCCTGCGGGCCGTGCGCGGCACCGTGACCGTGGCGGCGGGCCGAGCCGGCCGGCGGACGCGGGCGGTGGCGGCACTGGCCTGCCTCGCCCTGCTCGCCGGTGGCGGCGTGGCCCTCGTCGTGGCCGTGACGGGGCCGGGCGACGGACCGGACGTCGCCGCTCCGACCGGCGCCGACGCGGACGCCGCCTTCAGCGCCGGCGGCGGCCTGCCGGCCCCGGGCGAGGCTCCGGCCGCGGTTCCCGGGGAGGTGCCCGGCGGCACCACCCGGGCGGTCCCCGACAGCACGGCCCCGGCCCTCCACGGCGGCACCGGCGCCGCAGTGGATGCCCCCACGGTGCCGCCTGCCGATCCGGCGGCGACCGCCCCGCCCGCGGAGGTCGTGGCGCAGCCCGGCACCACGACGTCCACCAGCCGGCCGGGGCCCGCCGCGACGCCGACCACGCCCGCCTCGGAGGACGACGCCGGCCTGGTGGGATCGCTCCTCGACGCGCTGCTCGGCGTCTGACGGCGGCGGCTCGCGCCGCCGTCTGCCAGAGTGGCGGCCGTGACGCGCGTCTCGTTCGCCCGCCGGTTGACCGACCTGGCAGACGCCGATCCGCACCGCCCCGCGGTGTCGTGCGGCGAGGCCCGCCTCACCCGGCGGGAGCTCGACGGGGCCGCCACCGCCCTGGCCCGCGACCTGGCCGACCGGGGCGTCACCACCGGCGACATGGTCACCGTCGCGCTGCCCAACTCGGTCGAGTGGTTCGTGGCCGTGGCCGCCGCCTGGAAGCTCGGGGCCACGCCCCAGCCGGTCGGCGCCCACCTGCCGGTCCCGGAGCTGCGGGCCATCGTCGACCTGGCCGATCCCGCGGTGGTGATCGGTGCCGATCCGGAGGCGGCCGGCGACCGGCCCTGCCTGCCCGAGGGCTACCGGCCCGCACCGCCGGCGCCGGGTGAGGCGCCGGAGCCGCTGCCCGACGCGGTGTCCCCGGCCTGGAAGGCCCCCACTTCGGGCGGCTCCACCGGGCGGCCCAAGCTGATCGTGTCGGGCGAGCGCAGCCTGCTGGGTCCGGACGGCACGATCCCGCTGCGCCTCCAGCCGGGCGGCTGCCTGGTCATGCCCGGCCCGCTGTACCACAACGGCCCCATCGTGTGGTCGTGCCAGGCGCTGCTGTGGGGGAACCACGTGGCGGTCCTGCCCCGCTTCGACGGCGAGGCCACCCTGGCCGCCATCGAGGCCCACCGGGCGGAGACCGTCTTCCTCGTGCCCACCATGATGAAGCGCATCTGGCGGCTGCCCGAGGCCGTACGGCACCGCTACGACCTCGGCTCGCTCCGCACCGTGTGGCACCTGGCCGAGCCGTGCCCGGTGTGGCTGAAGGAGGCGTGGATCGACTGGCTCGGGCCGGACCGCATCGTCGAGCTCTACGCCGGGACCGAGGCCCAGGTGGCCACCGTCATCGGTGGGCGGGAGTGGCTGGAGCACCGGGGGTCGGTCGGCCGCCCCGTGGCCGGCGAGGTCATGATCTGCGACGCCGACGGCAACCCCGTGCCGCCCCGCACCGAGGGCGAGGTGTGGCTGCGCAGCGGGGGGGACCGGCCCACCTACCGCTACGTCGGGGCCGAGGCCCGGCGGCGGGACGGTGGCTGGGAGTCGCTCGGCGACTGCGGCTACCTCGACGAGGACGGGTACCTCTACCTGGGCGACCGGCTCCAGGACATGATCCTGTCCGGTGGCGCCAACGTGTACCCCGCCGAGGTCGAGTCGGCCCTCCAGGAGCACCCGGCGGTGCGGACGTGCTGCGTGATCGGCCTGCCCGACGACGACAGGGGCAACCGCGTCCACGCCATCGTCGAGGCCGACCGCGGGGCCGTGACGGAGGCCGAGCTGATCGCCTTCGTGGGCGAGCGCCTGGCCCGCTACAAGGTGCCGCGCACGGTCGAGCTGGTCGACCGTGCGCTGCGGGACGACGCCGGCAAGGTCCGGCGCAGCGAGCTGCGGCGCCAGCGGCTGGCGCCGGTGGACGGCTAGGACAGGGTCGATCCCCCGGTGGCCGGGCTGCCGGCACCGAGGAAGAAGATGCCCGGGTAGCCCGATGTCTCGAAGTCGTCGCTCGGGTTGCCCGACAGGGTGGAGCCCTCGATCGACAGCGATCCGGTGCGGTCGTTGCTCACGAAGAAGATGGCCCCGCCGCCCTCGCGGGCGTGGTTGCCCTCGATGGTCGAGCCGACGACCCGGATGGTGAAGCGGTCGCCGTCCGCGTAGATGGCCCCACCGCTGCCACCACCCGGGGTGCCGGCGGACGCGGGGTTGGCGCCGTAGCCGATGGCCTCGTTGCCCCGGAACACGCTGTTGTAGATCTCCCACGACACGCCGATGCTGCTCAGCGCCCCGCCGTTGGAGCACGAGCCGCCCTCGAAGCTGCTGTCCGAGACGTAGACGGGCAGCCCGCGGGACTGGCTGAGCACCCGGATGGCCGCCCCGCCCAGGTCGGGTCCGGTGCCGTCGCACGCGTTGCCGGCGAAGCGGGAGGCGACCACCTTCAGCCGGCCGCCCCGCACGAAGATGGCCCCGCCGCCGCCGCCCTCGGCGGTCTCGCCGGTGGAGTCGCCGTCGACGAAGGACAGGTTCTGGACGGTGAGGCGGGGGTGGTCCTGGTCCTGGCAGTGGGACGTCGTGAAGACCTGGGCCTCGTCGCAGGTGTTCATGTAGAGGATGCGCCGCTGGCCGGCGCCGCTGAGGGTGACCCGGCCCCCGCCGTCGAGCACGATCTCCGGCCCGGTGTCGTTGCGGACCTTGGCGGTGGCGGCCATGGTGATCGTGACGGGCGCGGGCCCGCAGTCGAAGGTGATGATGCCCCCGGCGGCGACGGCGTCCACGACGGCGGCCGAGGTGCAGCTGGCGGCGGTGCCGGTGCCGATGACCCGGTCGGGCTGCGAGGTGTCGACGGCCCGCGCCTCGGCGGGGACGCCGGCGCCGCCGGCCCCGGTGCCGGCGGTGCCCGTGGACGCGGCGGCACCGCGGCCGCCCGGGGTGCGCACGCCGTGGTTGCTGAACCCCGGTGCGGTGGGGCCCGGCTCGGCGGGCGGTGGGGCGGTGGTTGGGAAGTCGGGGCTGGTGGCGGTCGTGCTCGGCGGCGGGCCGGCGTCCAGCAGGTCGTCCTCGGGCGACCCGCAGGCCGCGACCAGCACGGACACGGCGACCGCGGTCGCCCACGCCCCCCAGCGGCGTTGCGTTTCCGTGACGGTAGCCGCTCCGCCTCCTGCCAGGTGGGCGCGACACCCGGGTATGCTGACGCGTCAGTAATCAGCCGGAGAACGTTCACACGGTGCGCCGACGCGCCGGTCGACGGGCGCTAGCGTGGCGAACGCTCATCGCCGCCCGCGCCGTACCGCGGGCGAGCGTCGAGACCGGGGAGGAACGGGTGGGCGAACCAGGCACACGCAGACTGGCTCCCGAGGAGCGCAAGGCGCTCCTGGTGGCGGCGGCGGAGGAGACGTTCGCGACCCGCGGCTACACCCAGGCCGGTCTGGCCGAGGTCGCCAACCTCGCCGGGGTGTCCAAGACGCTGCTGTACCACTACTTCCCCGACGGCCGGCCCGAGCTCTACCGCGAGGTCATGGAGCGGCTGGTCGGCGAGGTCGTCGAGTCCGTCCAGTCGGCCCTGCGCACGCCCACCACCACGGAGCGCCGGCTGGCGGCCCTGGTGTCGGCCCTGCTGGCGTACTTCGAGGACCGGCCCGACGCCTACCGCCTGCTCATCCTCGAGCCGTGGGGCTCGGGCGACCCGGGGGTGGTGTCGCAGGCCATCGCCGTGCGGGCCCGCCTGGCCGGCGAGCTCAACGGCCTGCTGGCCTCGGCCGGCCAGCCCCTGCCGGTGACCATGGCGGGCAGTGCGGCGGCCCTGGGCGCCGTGCTGCACGTGTGCGAGCTGTGGATGTCCGGCCAGCTCACCGCGGACGAGGCCAACGAGACGGCGCTGCGGTTCGTGCGCGCCGGCCTCGACGCCCTCGAGCTGGTCTGAGGCGCTGCTCCGCCGGCCCGGTCAGGGCTCGTCGGACCCAGGCCCGGGCCCGGGCCCGATCAGGCGCAGGTGCCCGCGGCCGCGGCCTGCGGGGACCGGCTCGTGGCGCGGCGACCCCTGCCGACCGCCCTCGGGGCGAACCCCCAGGACGCTGCGGACCAGCGTGCCCCGGCCGGGACTGGTTCTCACCAGCAGCTCTCCCCGGCCCAGGTTGGTGAACAGCTGCATCGACGCCAGGCCCGACCCGCAGGTCACCGCCTCCAGGTCGAACCCGACGCCGTCGTCGTGGACCTCGACCTTCACGTTGCCCTCGTGCTCGGTGACGCTCACCGCCACGGTCTCGGCCATCGAGTGCCGGGCCGCGTTGAGCAGGGCCTCCTGGGCGATGCGGTAGACGATGGTCAAGGTCGACCGGTCGAGCTCGAGCGCCGGGTCGACGTGGACGTTGACGGTGCGGGTCGACCGCTCGCGGTAGAGGTCGGACGCGTAGGCGAGCAGGGCGGTGCCGAGCGCGCTGTCGTCGCCGGTGGGCGGGAAGGCCGGAGGCCGCATCGCCACCATCAGGCGGCGCAGTTCCTCGGCCCGCTCGCTGAGGTCGCCCTGGAGCTGGGCGATGGTCTCGCGCACGGCCAGCGCCGTGTCGTTGGGGAGGGTGACGTAGGCGGCCTGCACGATCGAGGCCAGCGTGGCGAGCGACCCCACCGCCTGGGTGTGCAGCTCCGCCACCGTGCGGTGCCGGTCGTGCTCCAGCGCCCGCACCATGTTGGCCAGCAGGCGGCGCCGCTCCTCGGCCATGCGGGCCAGCTCGGCACTGAGCCGGCGGGTCTCCCGGGCCATGACCGTGTACCGCACGGCGTTGAGCACCACGGTGACGACCAGCACGGCGGCCAGGTAGCCGACGCTCCACGGGCGGTCGTCCCGGGTGAGGAACACCCAGACCGCCACCGCCGGCAGCACCGCGGCGCTGACGTAGGGCATCGGGTTGCTGTAGCGGAACTGCTCCTCGGGCGCGAGGCTCGCCAGGCGCCCGGTGGCATGGCGGTGGGCCCACACCGGGATGAGCAGGAGCAGCGCCATCTGGCAGGAGTGGACGGCGACGAGCACCGGCACCGGGACGTCCATGCCGCCCAGCACCCGGGCCAGGTGCAGCGTCACGTTGGCGGTGAACAGGCCGGCCAGCACCAGCCCCAGGCCCTGGGTGGCCCGCTCGCCCCGGGGGATGCGCTCGATGTTGAGCAGGGACACGTAGACCCCGGCCGGAGCGGACAGGACGATGAGCGCGAACGGGATGGCGAAGACGAGGCGGTCGCTCTCCCGCAGCGGCTCGAACCCGATGAGCACACCGGGCGCGGTGAGGACCGTGACCGCCATGGCGGTGTCGATCACGTCCACCGTCCAGTCCCGGCGGCCGGCGTGGGCCTTGACCATGATGAACGACGCCGACACCCACAGCGGGACCGTGGCCAGCATCAGCGCCATGTCCACCAGCACCAGCACCCGCGCGCCGGTGACGACGGCGAGGATGGCCGCGACCGCCGCCAGCAACCCGAGCAGCACGGCCCAGAAGTAGCGCCGCCAGAACACCTCGTACTCGGGCGGGCACCGAGCGAACACGCGGTGCGTGGCCACGAGGCTCGGCGCCGCGAACGGGACCGTGGCGATGGCGTGGACCAGCAGCAGGTCGGCGTCGCTGTCGCTGAAGCCCGTCGACAGCGCGACGAGGGCGACCACCGCCGCGCCGGCGGCCGCCGTCACCGACCAGCGGACCGGGGCCGGGAACGCCAGGCCGTGGTCGCTCCGGCGGGCGCCGGACGCCGGAGGCGTCGTGCCGGCGCCTCCCTCGCCGCCGTCCGGACCCGGGCCGCCGTCCGGGCCCGGGCCGCGACCGTCCCGGCCCGCCCACCGCCAGGTGCGCTGGTCCTCGATGCGCCTCATGTGTCACGATCCGCGGCTGCGGACTACCCCTTACCCCGACGTGGTCAGCATGTCACCACCGCGGCGGCCGTGGTCGCTGCGCCTTCCCCTCGCTCGCGGCACCCCTCCAACGGCGTCGCCCGATCGTAGCGGGGCCACGGCCCACCGTGCGGAGTCCGCAGAGGGTGCGTGGGCCGCGCAGCCGCTCAGGGGACCACGACGATCTTGCAGTGGCGCTCGGGGTCGGCCAGGTCGGCGAACGCCCCGGGCACGCCGTCCAGGTCGACCTGGCCCGTCACCAGCGGGGTGGGGTCGATCTCGCCCTCGGCCAGCAGCCGCAGCGTCGTGGCGAACTCGGCCAGGTCGTAGGCGAAGCTGAACCGGACGTCCAGCTCCTTGGCGATGCCGAACAGCGGGGTGAGCCGGTCTCGCTCCATGCACACGCCGGCCACCACCAGCCGGGTGCGGGGCGGGGCGTCGCGGAGGACCTCGTCGATGATGCCGGGCAGCCCGATCGCCTCGAACACGACGAGCGGCCGGCCGCCGCCCGTGCGGCCCCAGGCCTCGAAGGCGGTCTCCACCGCGGGGTCGACGGCCTCGTGGGCGCCCATGGCGAGCGCCGCGCCCCGCCGGGCCGGGGACAGGTCCGTGGCCACGACCGGCTCGATGCCGCGCGACGCGAGCGCGGCGACGACGGCCAGCCCCACCGGCCCGGACCCCAGGACCAGCGCCCCGTCGCCCGGCTGGATGCCCGAGCGGTTCACCGCATGGAGCCCGACGGCCAGGGGCTCGGTGAGCGCTGCGGCCCGGGCGTCGAGGCCGTTGGGCACGGTCAGCAGCAGAGGGGCCGACAGCAGCATGTGCTCGCTGTAGCCCGCCGGCACGTCGTTGGTGTAGGTCAGCTCCCGGATGCCGGTGGGGGCCATCAGCACCGGTACCGAGGTGACGACGGTCCCCGGGGCGGGCGCCTCGGTCCCGGGACCGGCCTCCACCACCTCGACGGCCAGCTCGTGTCCCATGAACACGTCCCGGCCGAGGTCGAGCCGGGGCGAGCCGGTCTCGGGCGCGCCCCGCATCTCGTCGGCCAGCGCCAGCATGGTGGCGCCGTGCCGGGCGAAGTGGAGGTCGGAGCCGCAGATGCCGCAGGCCCGCACCCTCACCAGGACCTGGCCGGTGGTGGGAACGGGGTCGGGCACATCGTCGCGAACGACCATCTGGCCGTCGCGCAGCACCGCAGCACGCATCGTGTCCCCCTCGTGTCGAACGGATGCCAGGCGGGTGGCGAACGTATGGTAACGGTCGTGATCCGCTGGGCGACCGGGGCCCGGGCGGGTCGGAGACGGGGGGACCGCCGACCATGACAACCGCAGACGCCACCAGCGACGCCGACCTGGCCGCCATCCGCAGCCTCGCCGACGTCGTCCGGGTGCACGGCGCCCGGCGACCCGAGGCGCCGGCGCTGGAGGCCGGCGGCCGCAGCCTCACCTTCGCCGAGCTCGACGCCCGCTCCAGCCAGGTGGCCCACGCCCTCGCCGCCGCCGGGGTCGGGGCCGGGGACCGGGTGGCGTTCATCGACAAGAACGGCCTCGAGTACTTCGAGGTGACGTTCGGGCTGGCCAAGCTGGGGGCGGTCGGCGTGGCCGTCAACTGGCGGCTGGCGCCGCCGGAGATCGCCACCATCATCGACGACGCCCGGGCCGAGGTGGTGATCGTCGGGCCCGAGTTCGTGCCCCACGTGGAGCGCATCGAGGCGGAGCTGGACCGGGTCCACACGGTGGTCGCCGCCGGCGGCCACGACCGCTGGGTCGACTACGAGGACTGGGTGGCGGGCCAGCCCACCGACGACCCGGGCGTCGGGGCGGACGGCGGGGACATCGCCTTCCAGCTCTACACCTCGGGCACCACCGGGCTGCCCAAGGGGGTGATGCTCACCCACGACAACTTCTTCGCGGGCGTGCGCGACATCGCCGCCCAGTGGCGCTTCACCACCGACTCGGTGAACCTCGCCATGATGCCGATGTTCCACATCGCCGGCGCCGGGTGGTCGATGGTCGGCCTGGTCCACGGGTGCCGCACGGTGGTGCTGCGGGACATCGACCCGGCGGCGGTGCTGGCCGCCATCCCCGCCTTCGGCGTCACCAACGCGTTCATGGTGCCGGCGGTCATCCAGTTCCTGCTGGCGACGCCGGGTGTCGAGACGACCGACTTCTCCACGCTGCGGGCGCTGGTGTACGGGGCCTCGCCCATCACCGACCGGGTGCTGGTGACGGGGATGGAGACGTTCGGCTGCGAGTTCATCCAGGTCTACGGCCTGACCGAGACCGCCGGGGCCATCACCCAGCTCGACGGCACGGACCACGACCCCGAGGGCAGGCCCCACCTGCTGCGGTCGTGCGGCCGGCCCTACCCGTGGGTCGAGGTGCGCATCGTCGAGCCGTCGACGGGCCGGGACGTGCCGGTCGGCGAGGTCGGCGAGCTGTGGACCCGGTCCCGCCAGAACATGGCGGGCTACTGGCAGAACCCCCAGGCCACGGCCGAGGCGGTCACGCCCGACGGCTGGTTCAAGACCGGCGACGCCGGCTACACCGACGCCGAGGGGTACCTGTACCTGCACGACCGGGTCAAGGACATGATCGTGTCCGGCGGCGAGAACGTTTACCCGGCCGAGGTCGAGAACGTGGTGGCCAGGCACCCGGGCGTCGCCGACGTGGCGGTCATCGGCGTGCCCGACGAGCGCTGGGGCGAGGCGGTCAAGGCCATCGTCGTGCCTGCGCCGGGCACCGAGGCGGGACCGGCGGCCGAGGCCGACATCATCGCCTTCGCCCGCGACCAGCTGGCCGGCTACAAGCTGCCGAAGTCGGTCGACTTCGCCGAGGTCCTGCCCCGCAACCCCTCCGGCAAGCTGCTCAAGCGCGAGCTGCGCGAGCCCTACTGGGCGGGCGCGGACCGCCAGATCGGGTGACCAACCCCGATCTGGCGTCTCTCACCGCGGCATGGCGACGTGAGCGCCGCCAAATCGCTGGATGGCCGCCCGCACCCTCGGTTCGCTGACCGGGCGGGCGGTTCCCAGGGTCTGGGCGAACAGGCTGACCCGCAGCTCCTCCAGCAACCAGGCCACGTCCACCACCTCGGGCGCGGCCCGGCGCTCGGGGGGCAGGGCGTCGCGGGCCGCGGTGAAGGCGTGCTCCAGGGCCCGGGCGCGGTCCATGAG
>DASSUD010000190.1:0-17171 GCA_035707385.1 Acidimicrobiales bacterium | reverse complement strand
ACGGCGCTGCTCCAGAGCCTGGAGCTGCTCTCCGGGGACGACCGGGAGCTGCTGCAGATGTACTTCGTGGAGGAGCGGACGCAGTCCCAGATCGCGGCGGTGCTCGGCTGCAGCCAGATGCAGGTGTCCCGGCTGCTGCGCCGGGCGGTGCGCCAGCTCCGCCGGCACATGGTCGGTGGCTGACGTGGCCGGCGGGCAGGGGCGCGGCGCCGCGGCCCGGGAGCTGCGGGCGGTGGCCGCCGAGGCCGCCGGGTGCACGCGCTGCGACCTGTACCGGCGGGCCACCCAGACCGTGTTCGGCGAGGGGTCGGTGCCCGCGCCCCTGCTCCTGGTGGGCGAGCAGCCGGGCGACAAGGAGGACCTGGCCGGCGAGCCGTTCGTGGGGCCCGCCGGGCGGGTGCTGGACGAGGCCCTGGGCGCGGCCGGCGTCGACCGCGGCCGCGTCTACGTCACCAACGCCGTCAAGCACTTCAAGTGGGAGCCCCGCGGCAAGCGCCGCATCCACAAGACGCCGGGAGCCACCGAGATACAGGCCTGTGCGGGATGGCTCGCCGAGGAGCTGGCGCACGTCGACCCGGCCGTGGTGGTGGCCATGGGCACGACCGCGGTCCGGGCCGTGTTCGGCCGGGCCCTGTCGATCTCGTCGCTGCGGGGCCGGGTCCACGAGCTCGCCGGCGGGCGGCAGGCCGTCGTCACGGTCCACCCGGCCGCCGTCGTGCGCCAGCGGGACGCCGCCGCACGCCGCGCCGCCCTCGACGGCATGGTCGCTGACCTGCGGCTCGCCGCGAACGTCGCAGTTCCCCGTTAGACCGCGCCCTGCGGGGGTAGCTCGGGGCTGTCCCAGCCGGCCTCACCATGGGGAGCGAGACCAAGATGGCGTGGATCAGCCGCACCGGACGGACCACCTACTCCTGGCACGACGTGCCCGCCGAGAAGCTGCCCAGCGACCGCGAGATGAAGTCGACGCTCGTGCACCGCCTGAACGAGAACCCCTACACCGAGGACGCCGAGATCAAGGTCGACGTGGACCACCGGGTCATCGTGCTCGGCGGGGAGGTCCCGACACCGCTGGCCAAGCGGGTCGCCGGCGACGACGCCTGGGACATCCCCGGCGTGGTCGACGTGAGCAACCAGCTCATCGTGCGGCAGGCCGCGTAGGGCCGGGACCCGGTCTGGCGTTCGTCCGTGGCGACGTCCGACACGAACGAACGCCAGACCGGGGACGGAGCCACGCCCCGCCAGTGCTAGAGCCAGGGGCGCCCGAAGTCGTCGAGGGACTCCGCGACGAGCGCCAGCAGCGTCCACGCCGCCAGCGCCAGCAGGGTCACCGCCGCCACCGCCTGCCAGGCCACCCGGGCCACCTGCACACGGCGGGGCGTCCGCAGGCCCGCGACCATGGCTTCGAAGGCGGCATCCCAGTCGATCGTCCCGTCGTCAGGTTCCATGGATCCCCCCGGGTGAACCGCTGTGTCGCACGTCACACTAGTGCCCGGGCGGCGGAGGCGCCCGCTTGACAGCCGCCGGGCGCTTCGGGACAGTGACCCACCCGGCACGGTCGGCCGGGCAGGGAGGGGGCATGGATGTGAGCGACGACGCGGGCGCGTCCACCCGCCGCGACCAGGCGATAGCGCGGTCCAGCCGCGACCACACCGAGCTGCGGGACCGCTTCGAACGCTGGCTGGCGGGACGGCTGCCGGCCGGTTCCGATCCCCGGGTCACGTCGCTGCAGGGCACGGACACCAACGGCATGTCCAGCGAGACCCTGCTGGTGTCCGCCGGCTGGGACGACGGCGGTACGCCCCGCGACGAGCGGCTGGTCGCCCGCCTCGCCCCGGACCCGGCCGACGTGCCCGTGTTCCCCCGCTACCACCTCGACCGCCAGTTCGAGGTCATCCGGCTGGTCGGCGAGCTGACCGACGTGCCGGTGCCGGACGTGAGGTGGTCGGAGCCCGACCCCGGGCCGCTGGGGGCCCCGTTCTTCGTCATGGGCCACGTCCAGGGGCGCGTGCCGCCCGACGTCATGCCCTACACCTTCGGCGACAACTGGCTCCACGACGCGGCGCCCGAGGACCAGCGGTGCCTGCAGGACGCCAGCGTCGAGGTCCTGGCCCGGCTGCACGCCATCGACCGGCCCGAGGAGCGCTTCGCCTTCCTCGCGCCCGACGCCCCCGGCGCCACACCGCTGGCCCGCCGGCTGGCCGACGCCCGGGCCTGGTACGACTGGGCGGCCGCCGACGGCTTCCGCTCCCCGCTGATCGAGCGGGTGTTCGCCCGGCTGGCGGAGCGCCTGCCGGCCGACGAGGGCCCGATGGTGCTGAGCTGGGGCGACTCCCGGATCGGCAACGTCCTCTACGACGGGTTCACGCCCGCCGCCGTGCTCGACTGGGAGATGGCCACGTTGGGACCCCGGGAGCTGGACGTCGGCTGGCTGATCTACGCCCACCGCATCTTCGACGACATCGCCGCCCAGTGGGACCTGCCGGGGATGCCGCACTTCATGCGGGCCGAGGACGTGGCCGCCACTTACGAGGCGGCCACCGGCCACACGCCCCGCGACCTGGACTTCTACGGGACCCTGGCAGCGGCGCAGTACGGCATCGTGTTCCTCCGCACGGGTGCCCGCTCCGTGCGCTTCGGCGAGGCCGAGCCCCCCGCCGACGTCGACGACCTGCTGCACAACCGAGAACCGCTCGAGCGCATGCTCGCCGGCTCCTACTGGACCTGAGGATCGAGCCCATGCTGCCCGTGCCCCTCGACGAGTACGCCATCCACCAGACCCCGCTGTCGCTGCGCCACGTCGGCTCGTCCGACCGCAACTTCTACGACCGCGCCTACTTCAACGCCCACGACCGCACCGGCGACATCCTCCTGGTCACCGGCCTCGGCATCTACCCCAACCTGGGGGTCACCGACGCCTACGCCACCGTCCGCCGGGGCGACCGCCAGTGGACCGTGCGGTGCTCCGACGCCCTCGGCCACGACGGCCGCCTGGCCCCCGCCGTGGGGCCGTACCGCGTGGAGGTCATCGAGCCGCTCCAGCGGATCCGGCTGGTGTGCGACGGCGACGACCACGGCCTCGGCTTCGACCTGACCTGGGAGGGGTCGTTCCCCGCGGTGATGGAACAACCCCATGTCATGCGGGCCGGCGCCCGGGCCATCCTCGACGCCTCCCGGTTCGCCCAGGTCGGCACCTGGTCGGGCACGCTACGGGTCGACGGGGACGAGATCGCCGTCGACCCCGCCGTCTGGGTCGGGACCCGCGACCGCTCGTGGGGCATCCGGCCGGTGGGCGAGGGCGAGCCGGCAGGCCGGCCCCCCGACGATCCCACCGCCGGGCTGTGGTGGCTGTACGTGCCGCTGCGGTTCGACGAGTTCGCGGTGCTGGTGATCGTGCAGGAGGGCCCCGACGGGTTCC
Organism: Acidimicrobiales bacterium; assembly: GCA_035707385.1. Taxonomy (GTDB): domain Bacteria; phylum Actinomycetota; class Acidimicrobiia; order Acidimicrobiales; family VFJN01; genus ZC4RG19. The sequence continues at coordinate 13,756 of DASSUD010000190.1, read as the reverse complement.
GCACCCTCAACGACGCCACCCGCGTGTGGCCCGACGGCCGGATCGAGCAGCTGGGCTGGCCCGAGGTCGACATCACCTACACGCCGGGGACCCGCCTCCCCGAGCGGGCCACGCTGGCGCTGACCGAGCGGGGCGGCAAGCCCCTCACGATCGAGGTGGACTCCCTCGGCTACGTGGCGCTGCACGTGGGCGCCGGCTACGGCGGCGACCCCGACTGGAGCCACGGCCAGTGGCGGGGCCGCGGCTGGGTCGAGGGCGCCGTCTACGACCTGGCCGACCCGTCGGTGGCCGGGCGCATCCCCTTCGGGGTGATCGACCACGTCGGCCGGGCCACCTGCGCCGGCGCCGAGGGCTGGGGCCTCTTCGAGCACGGCACCATGGGCCGTCACGACCCGTCGGGGTTCGGCGGCTGGGACTCGGTGGCGCCGTGACGACCGACCGGGTGGCGGCGCTGGTCGCCGGGCTGACGCTCGACGAGAAGGCGGCGCTGACGGCGGGCGCCGACCTGTGGCACACCGCGGCGGTGCCCCGCCTCGGCATCCCGGCGGTGCGGCTCACCGACGGCCCCAACGGGGCCCGCGGCGTGGAGATGGGACCGGCCGGCCCCACCTCCACGTGCCTGCCGTGCGGGTCCGCCCTCGGCGCCACCTGGAGCCCCGAGGTCGTCGGGGCGGTGGGCCGGGTCATCGCGGCCGAGGCCCGGGCGAAGGGCGCCCGGGTCCTGCTGGCCCCGACCGTCAACCTGCACCGGTCGCCGCTGGCCGGGCGCAACTTCGAGTGCTACTCGGAGGACCCGCTGCTGTCCGGCCGGCTGGCCGCCGCCTTCGTGCGGGGCGCCCAGGCCGAGGGGGTGGCGACCACGGTCAAGCACCTGGTGGGCAACGACGCCGAGACCGAGCGCTACACGATGAGCTCCGACGTGGACGAGCGGGCCCTGCGGGAGATCTACCTGCGGCCCTTCGAGCTGGCCGTGACCGAGGGCCGGTCGCTCGGCGTGATGACCGCCTACAACCGCCTCAACGGGCGGTGGTGCACCGAGGCCCCCGACCTGCTGGCGGGCATCCTCCGCGACGAGTGGGGCTTCGACGGCTTCGTGGTCACCGACTGGTTCGGGGTGGCCGGCACGGCCGCGTCCGCGGCCGCCGGCGTCGACCTGGAGATGCCGGGGCCGGGCCGGGCCTTCGGCCCCCACCTGGCGGCGGCCGTGCGGGCGGGCGAGGTCGACGAGAAGCTGGTGGACGCCCAGGTCACCCGCCTGCTCTCAGTTTTCGACCGGCTGGGCGCCCTCGACGGCGGCGACCCCGGCGACGACGTGTCCACCGACGCTCCCGAGCACCGGGCGGTGGCCCGGCGGGCGGCCACCGAGTCGATGGTCCTGCTGGCCAACGACGGGCTGCTGCCCCTCGACCGGGCCGCCCTGCGCACCGTGGCGATCGTCGGCCCCAACGCGTCGCGAGCCCAGATCATGGGCGGGGGCTCGGCCTCGCTGCGGGCCACCCACCTCGTGACGCCGGTGGAGGAGCTGACCGAGGCGCTGGGCGAGGGCGTGACCGTGGTCCACGAGCGGGGCTGCGACAACCGCCGCAACGTGCCGGTGCTGGGCGGCGCGGCCACGACCGCTCCCGGCCACGACCGGCCCGGGCTGGCCGTCGACTGGTTCGCCAACCCCGATCTGGCCGGGGAGCCCGTCCACCACTCCCACACCCCGTCCGCCGACCTGGTCGCCTTCGAGCCGCCCGTGCCCGGGCTGGCCCCCGGCGGGTGGTCGCTGCGGGCCCACACCGTTGTCACGCCCACCGAGTCCGGGCCCCACGAGGTCACCCTGACCCAGGCGGGCCGGGCCCGGGTGCTCGTCGAGGGGGTCACCGTCCTCGACGGCTTCACCGACCCGCCACCCCGGGGCTCGGCGTTCTTCGGCATGGGCAGCGTCGAGGTCGGCGCCACCGTCGACCTGGAGGCCGGCCGGCCCGTGGACGTGACCGTCGAGTTCACCACCCGGGCGGGCCGCGAGGCCGGCGGCCTGCGCATCGGCTGGCGGGGCCCCGAGCCGGCCGACCTGATGGAACGGGCGGTGGCGGCCGCCGCAGCCGCGGAGGTGGCCGTGGTGGTGGTCGGGACCACCGGCGAGTGGGAGTCCGAGGGCGCCGATCGCACCACCATGGACCTCCCCGGCCGCCAGGACGAGCTGGTGCGCAGGGTCCTCGACGCCAACCCGGCCACGGTCGTGGTCGTCAACGCCGGCGCCCCCGTGACGATGGACTGGGCGCCGGAGGCCCGGGCGCTGTTGCAGGTGTGGTTCGGCGGCCAGGAGATGGCCGGCGGGCTGGCCGACGTCCTGCTCGGCGAGGCCGAGCCGGCCGGCCGGCTGCCGACCACCCTGCCGGTGCTGCTGGAGCACAACCCCTCGTACGGCAACTTCCCCGGCGAGGCCGGTCACGTCCGCTACGGCGAGGGGGTCCTGGTCGGCTACCGCTGGTACCAGGCCCGCAAGCTGCCGGTGCGGTTCCCCTTCGGCCACGGCGGGTCCTACACGACCTGGTCCTGGGGCGAGGCGTCCCTGTCGTCGGCGGACCTGCGCCCGGGAACACCGCTGGTCGTGCGGGTCCCGGTCACCAACACCGGCGGGCGGCGGGGCGCCGACGTGGTCCAGTGCTACGTGGCGCCGCCGCCCGCCGCCGTTGTCCGCGCGCCCCGGGAGCTCGGGGCCTTCGCCAAGGTGTGGGTCGAGCCGGGCGAGACCGCCACCGTCGAGCTGGTGCTCGACGACCGGGCCTTCGCCTACTGGGCCCCGGCCGCGGCCGACCGGGACGAGGTGGCGGCCCGGGCCTCGCACGTGCCCATGACCCGCACGGCCGGCGACGACGGTGGCCCCGGTTGGCGGATCGACCCGGGGCGCTACGAGCTGCACCTGGGCCGGAGCGCGGCGGAAATCCACCGGGTGCTGGTGGTGGAGGTGGCTACCGTCCCGGCATGACGTTCGCTCCCGGGCAGGTGGTCACGGTGTTCCGGTCGCGCCTGCGCCCCGACGCCGGGCAGGGCTACGCCGACACCGCCGCCGAGATGGTCGGCCTGGCGACGGCCATGCCCGGCTTCGTGGACGCCAAGACGTTCGTGGCCGACGACGGCGAGCGGGTCACCATCGCCACCTTCGCGGACGACGCCGCCGAGGGGGCCTGGCGCGACCACCCGGACCACCGCATCGCCCAGCAGGCCGGCCGGGAGCGGTTCTACGGCGAGTACAGCATCCAGGTCTGCACGACGGTGCGCACCAGCCGGTTCCCCACCCCCGGGTGACCGCTCAGGCCCAGATCGCCTGCCGGTGACCGCCGGCGAGGACGACGGGCGGTGAGGGGAACGAGCGGGCGGTGCCGGCCACGAGCCGGCGGGTGGTCCAGGCCACGGCGGCGGCGTCGAGCACGTCGTCGGGGCCGGCGCGGCGGCCCGCCTCGCCGAGGTCGGCGGGCACGACGATCCCCGCTCCGGCGAGCACGGCGCGGCGGGCCTCCAGGCCGGCCCACGTGGATTTCGGCGGCCGGATCACGCCGCCGGCGAGCAGCGAGAACGACACCTCCGGATGGACCTCCCACACGCGGGCGCCCGCGCCGCGCCACCACGCCTCCAACTCCCGCACCTTCGCCCGCAGCGCCCAGGCCTGCCGGCTGAAGGCGCTGCCCGTACGCTCGCGGGCGATGTCGCAGCCCGCGGCGTAGTCGGCCGCCTCGTAGGCGGAGGCGGGCGGCGTGACGAACAGGGTGGCACCCCTCGATCCGAGGTGCGCCCGGGCGGCCACGTCGGCCGGGCGCGGCCAGGGGTCGTCGGTCAGGTGGAGGGGCATGTCGACGCCCACCCCGTCCACCGGGCCCGCGCCCGCGGCCAGCGCGGCCAGGGTCGTGCCGAACACGCCCCGCGCCGGGTCGCCCGCCGCCCCCTCCACCGGGATCACCACGCCCACCCAGCCCTGCCGGCAACCGTCCACCCCCAGCACGAAGCCACTGTGCGTCATGTCACACCGCCTTCCGTGTTGGTTAGCCCGCCCCCCACCGGGAAGCTCATCCCCTGACCCCTAGCGAGAGGATCATTCCATGAGTGACTCCGGAGCCAAGTCCGGCATGAAGGGCGCCGTCGAGGGCGCCAAGGGCAAGCTCAAGGAAGCCGCGGGCGCTCTCACGGACGACACCGACCTCCGCCAGGAGGGCAGGGCCCAGCAGGACAAGGCCGACGCGGAGCGCGAGGTCGCCCGCAAGGAGACCGAGGCTGCCCGCGCCCGGGCCGAGGAGCAGGTCCACGAGGCCCGCCAGCAGGCCCACCAGGACCGCTGACCGAGCAGGGCGCGGGTCCCGGTAGGGTCCGCGCCCACCGCACGGGGGGTCTCTGTGGCGCGCAGGGACCCCCCGTTCGCGGAACAGACCGTGCTCGCGCCGGGTTGTCCCCCTCGGTGACAGCTCTCCCCGTTCCCCTCTCCGTGCTCGACCTCGCCCCCGTGGGCGAGGGGTCCGACCCCGCCACCGCCCTGCGCAGCTCGCTCACGCTGGCGGCGGAGGCCGAGCGGCGGGGGTTCCGCCGCTACTGGGTGGCCGAGCACCACAACATGCGCGGCATCGCCAGCTCCGCCCCGGCGGTCCTCCTGGCCCACGCCGCCGGCGTCACGTCCAGCATCCGGCTGGGCTCAGGGGGCGTCATGCTGCCCAACCACGCCTCGCTGGTCGTGGCCGAGCAGTTCGGCATGCTGGAGGCGCTCCACCCCGGGCGCATCGACCTCGGCATCGGCCGGGCCCCGGGCACCGACCAGCTGACCGCCCTGGCGCTGCGCCGGTCCCGCCGGGGCCTCGACGCCGACGACTTCCCCGACCAGCTCGTCGAGCTGATGGGCTACTTCGACGGCCGCTTCCCGGAGGGCCATCCCTTCCGGTCGATCACCGCCGTCCCCGGCCTCGGCTACCGGCCGGCGCTGTGGCTGCTCGGCTCCAGCGACTACTCGGCCCGCGCCGCCGGCGCGCTCGGCCTGCCGTTCTCCTTCGCCCACCACTTCGCGGCGGCGAACACGCTCCCCGCGCTGGCCGCCTACCGCGACGCCTTCCGCCCCTCCGGCGACCTGGCCGCCCCCTACGTGATGCTCGGCGTCAACGTGGTGGCCGCCGAGACCGACGAGCGGGCCCGGTTCCTGGCGGGCTCGGGGGCGCTGGCCTTCCTGCGCCTGCGGTCCGGGCGACCCGGTCGCTACCCGTCTCCGGAGGAGGCGGCCGCCTACCGGTTCACGCCCGCGGAGAAGGAGGCGGTGCGGGCCTGGACCGCCTCGCAGATCGTGGGCGGGCCCGACGTCGTGCGGCACGGCCTGGACGAGCTGGTCGAGCGCACCGGCGCCGACGAGCTGATGATCACCACCCTCACCCACGACCCCGCCGACCGCCTGGCGTCGTACGGCCTGGTGGCCGAGGCCGCCGGCCTGGCCGCGGTCGCCGCCGACACCTCTGTTTAGGACGGCCCGGCGCCGGTTAGCGTCGGGCCAGCTATCCACCCCTGACGAGGAGTCTGACATGGCTGACGTGATCTCCGGCCTCACCGACGAAGACATCGCCACCGAGTGGCGTCACGAGACGGCGAGCCAGACGGCCGACGACGACGACACGACGGACTCGGCGGACGGCCAGGACGACGCCGACGGCGTCGACCCCGACGAGGGGCCCGCCGACAGCGACTCCGACCAGACGGACTCCTGAGCGGGCCGAGCGCCGGCGAACCCTGGGCCCACGTGCGTTGCCCGGCCCGACGGGCCGATCGGATCCGGCACGCATCCCGGGTGCGCAGAAGGGTGCGCCCATGAGCGAACCCGGCCCGCCGGGCGCCCTGCGCCGCTGCGTGGGCGACCCCGAGGCGTTCCGGTCCACCACCTTCGGGGTGGCGCCACATCGCTGGCGCCACCCCGACGGGTTCGACGACGTGCTGTCGCCGGCCGACGTCGACCGCGCCGTGACCGTCACCGGTCTGCGGCGCCCGGCGTTCCGCCTCGTGCGTGACGGCGAGGCCATCCCGCCCCGCCGCTACACCCGCAGCGCCCGCACCGGCCGCTCCCAGATCGACGACCTCGTCGACCCCGGCCGGGTCCTCGACCTGTTCGCCGATGGCGCCACCGTCGTCCTCCAGGGGCTGCAGCGGTGGTGGGAGCCCGCCACCCGCTTCTGCCGCGACCTGGAGCTGGCGCTCGGGCACCCGATCCAGGCCAACGCCTACCTCACCCCTCCCGGCGCCGCCGGGCTGGCACCCCACCACGACACCCACGACGTGTTCGTCCTCCAGGTGGCCGGCACCAAGCACTGGGTGGTGCGGGAGGCGGTCATGGACACCCCGCTCCCCCGCCACGTCTCCGACCACGAGACCGCCGCGGCCCGGCCGGTGCTGTTCGAGGCCGACCTCGGGCCGGGCGACGTGCTCTACCTGCCCCGGGGCGTCGTCCACTCGGCCACCGCCCAGCAGGGCATGTCGCTCCACCTGACCCTCGGGGTCCTGGCCACCACCACCCACGACGTCCTGCGGGCGGTCGTGGACGCCGCCGCCGACGACGTCACCTTCCGGCGCTCGCTCCCTCCCGGCTGGCCGTGGGACGACGACCTCGCCACCGGCGCGGTCACGTCCGTGGTGGCCGACCTGGTCGACTGGCTGGGGCGACTGGACCCCGCGGCCGTGGCCGGCACGCTGCGCGACCGGTTCGTGGCCAACCGGACCCCGATCCTCGACGGCCAGCTGGGTGAGGTCCTGGGACTGGCCGGCATCGACGACGCCACCGTCGTCCGCCGGCGGCCGTCGACCGTCCTCCGGCTGGCCCCCGGCGACGGTGGCCTGCGCCTCGTCCTCGGCGACCGGGAGGTCGTGCTCCCCCCGGCGACCGAGCCCGCCGTGCGCCGGCTCCTGGACGGCGCTTCCCATCGGGTCGGCGACCTGGCCGACCTGCTGGACGGTCCCAGCCGGCTGGTCCTCGCCCGCCGCCTCGTCCGCGAGGGCGCCCTGCGGACCGGCGATGGCTGAGCCGCTCGGCCTGCGCTGCGCCACCGAGTCGTCGGCCCGGGACGAGCCGCAGATCGGCACCGCCTCCCGGATCCAACGCTGGCTGGTGGTCGAGCAACCGGGGGCGTGGGGCGCGGAGGCACTCCAGGAGAGCGAGCTGAGCCGCGCCGTGGGGCGCGAGCTCGAGGCCAGCGCCGGCCGCCACCGCGTGCGGGTGCTGCTGGCCCGCCGACCGGGCGAGCGCCGCCGCGACGGCGAGCGCCGGGTGTTCCTCGCCCACACCGGCCCCGAGCGGACGTGGATCGAGCAGCTGCTGATGCCGATGGCCGACCCCGCGGCCCTGCTCGGCATCGACCTCGGCGTGCTCGCCTTCCCCGAGCCGCCCGGCCTGGGCGACCTGGGCCCGCTCGGCCTCCACCTGGTGTGCACCAACGGCCGCCACGACCCCTGCTGCGCCGACCTCGGGCGCCCGGTCGTCCGGGCGCTGGCCGAGGCCGGCTCCCCCGACGTCTGGGAGTCGTCCCACGTGGGCGGGGACCGCTTCGCCGCCAACGTCGTGTGCCTGCCCGAGGGCGTCTACTACGGCCGGGTCGAGCCGGCCCGCGCCGCGCGCATGCTGGCCGAGCACCGCGCCGGGCTCCTCGACCTCGACCACTACCGGGGCCGCAGCTGCTTTGCGCCGCTGGTGCAGGCGGGCGAGTACTTCGCCCGCCTGCACCTGGGCGAGCGCCGGCTGGACGGCCTGGGCGTGCTGTCGGCCGAACCCGGCCCCGAGGGCACGGTGGCCGTCCTGGTCCAGCCGCGGCACGGCGACACCGTGGAGGTCATCGTGCGGCGGGAGCGGGCCGCGCCGGCCCAGCTGACCTGTCACGTGCACGAGGACTCGACGCCGTGGCGCTACGAGCTGGTGGAGGTGCGCGCCGCCTGATCGCCGTTGGGGGACACCTCGGCGAGCCGCTGGTGCAGGCGCGCCCGGAGGGCCTCGGGGTCGTAGGCCCGGTGCGCCCGCCGACGCCGGGCCACCACCACGCCGGTGGCGGCCACGCCCGCCAGCCCGGCCAGGCCGAGGATCTTCCATCGGAGCCGCATCTGCTCCGTACGCTACCGCCCGTGAGCCTCGCCACCCTCGCGCTCGACGAAGCCGTCGCCACCGCCTCCACCGGCGACCTGTGGCTGTTCCGGGGCCGGTCCCTCGCCGACCGGGCCATCCGGGCCGCCACCAACAGCCCCGTCAACCACGTCGGCATGGTGGTGGCGCTCGACGACCTGCCGCCCCTGCTGTGGCACGCCGAGCTCGGCCGGTCCCTGCCCGACGTGTGGAGCGGGTCGCACCAGCGGGGCGTGCAGCTCCACCTGCTGGCCGGCGCGGTGACCACCTGGCGGGAGCGGTACGGGCAGCGCGCCTGGGTCCGCCTGCTCGACGGCACCATCGAGCGCCACCACGAGGACCGGCTGATGGAGGTCATCGCCCGCTTCGACGGCCGCCCCTTCCCCACCACCTTCGGCCTGGTCCGCCAGTGGCTCACGGGGCGGCTCCGGCGCAACGCGTCGCTGGAGACCATCTACTGCGCCGAGCTGGTGGCCACCACGTACCAGGCGATGGGGCTGCTGCCGCGCCGGCGCCCGGCGAGCTGGTTCGACCCGGGCCGGTTCTGGAGCGGCGACGACCTGGAGCTGGAGCCCCCGTTCAGCCTGGGCGGGGAGATCCCGGTCCGCTGACCACCAGGTCCGCGTAGTCCGGGTGGCGGTCGATCCAGCCCCGGATGAACGGGCATCGCGGCACCACGGACCGGCCGGCGGCCCGCACGTCGTCGAGCGCGGCCGCAGCCAGCGCGCTGCCCACGCCCCGGTCCTCGTAGCCGTCGAGGACCTCGGTGTGGGTGAACACCCGTGCGTCGCCCTGGTCCCGGTAGACGGCGAAGCCGGCGAGGGCGCCGTCGACGGTCGCCTCGTAGCGGGAGCGGTCGGGGACGTCGCGGACGTCGGTCGGCATGGAGCGACGCTACCGGGCTACGCCGTCGCCCCCTCCACGGCCTCGTGGCCGGGCGGGATGTCGCGGGTGGCCGACAGCCGCAGCGGCCGGAACCCCCCGCCCTCGGCCAGGACCGGCTCGGTGACGACGCAGACGTGGTCGCCGCCGTCGTCCACCAGCGTCACCCGGCGGACCACCATCCGGTGCGGGCAGCGCTCGAGCAACGGCACGCCCGCGGGCCCGGACGTCCAGCCCACGAGGGCGAACTTGTCCACGTCGTCACCGGTCAGCGAGCCGAAGGTCGCCGCCAGGTCCCGGTCGTCCTCCGTGAGGAAGTGCACGGCCAGGTGGGTGGCCAGCAGCGCCACCCGGTAGGTGCGGTTGGCCCGCGACAGCCACACGGCGTAGCGGCGGGGCTCGATGCTCGACTGGGCGTGGAACCCGACGAGGCAGCCCGACCGCTCGCCGCCCTGGGCGGTGGTCACGATCACCATGCCCGGGTCGGCGGCGGCGGCGAGGGCGTCGAAGGCGTCGGTGGAGGTCACGGCTCAGCCGTACTCCACCGGGGAAGGCGATGTCCATGACCAGTGAGCACGGCGACATCGAGGAACCACCGAACAGCACCGTCGACGACTGGCTCGGCCAGCAGGTGAGCAAGGACGAGGCGGAGGTCGACCGCCTCCTGGACGAGACCGGCGGCGACGTCGAGGAGGCGGAGGAGCGGTTCCGGTCGCACGAGGACCGGCCCGACCGCCTCCCCACCGAGCAGCGCCGGACCTGAGCCACCCCACTAGCGGTCCTCGATCCGCTCGGCCTGGGCCGCGGCCTCCTCTCCGGCGCCCGTGCCCTCGGCATCCGGGTCGAGGACCACCTCGGCGTTCTCGGCCTGCTCCGTGTCGCCCACGGTTCGGCCCTCGGCCGGGCCGGCGTCGGGCTCCTCCAGGGGGTCGCTGGTGCTCATGCGGGAGCGTTACCCGTTGCCCGGTGCACGAAGTCCGGCTTCGCCACCCCAGGAGGACGGTCTTCCCGGCCGGCGCGGCGGGTAGGCGCGCGCGGAGACCAGGAGGACACCGACCATGGCTGATCGACTCGCAGCAGCAGACATCGCCTTCCTCACCGCCAACGAGGGCGTCGAGCAGGTGGAGCTGACCGGTCCCTGGCAGGCCGGCGCCGACGAGGGCGGGCGCCCGGTGCTGGTGGCACCGGAGCCGGGCGAGGTGCAGGCGTTCAACCACCGGGACCGGGCCGACCGGTTCCCGGTGGACGTGACGGTGGGAGACGCCGATCCCCAGCAGTTCACTGCCCTCGTCCTGCCCGGGGGCGTCGTCAACCCCGACCGGCTCCGCATGGACGAGCAGGCCGTGGCGTTCGTGCGAGCCTTCTTCGACGCCGGCAAGCCGGTGGCCGCCATCTGCCACGCCCCCTGGACGCTGATCGAGGCGGGCGTGGTGCGGGACCGGCACGTCACCAGCTGGCCCAGCCTCCGGACCGACCTCGGCAACGCCGGGGCCCGCTGGGACGACAACGAGGTCGTCGTCGACACCGACGGACCCAACGTGCTGGTCACCAGCCGCAAGCCCGACGACCTCCCCGCCTTCGAGCGCGAGCTGGTGGGCGCGTTCGCCGGCCAGCGCGTCCCCCGCTGAGCGGGCGGCCAGGATGGGGCGTGGCCGTGCGCGCCCTCGTCCTCGCCGACACCCACCTCCACCGCGATCTGTCCCCGCTGCCCGACGCGGTGTGGGCGGCGGTCGAGGTGGCCGACGTCGTGCTGCACGCGGGCGACGTCGTCACCGGGGACCTGCTCGACGCGCTGCGCCGGCGGGTACCGGTCCACGCCGTGCTGGGCAACAACGACCGGCTGCTCGCCGGGCGGCTGCCCGACCGCCTGGGGCTCCGCCTGGGCGGCGTGGGGGTGGCGATGGTCCACGACAGCGGGGCGAGAGCCGGGCGGGAGCGGCGGCTGCGGCGCTGGTTCCCCGACGCGGACGTGGTGGTGTTCGGGCACAGCCACGAACCGGTGGACGCGGTGGGCGTCGACGGCCAGCGCCTGTTCAACCCCGGATCGGCGGTGCAGCGGCGCCGCCAGCCCGAGCGGACGATGGGCTGGCTGGTCCTCGACGGCGGCCGGGTCGCGGAGCACGAGATCGTGGCGCTGGGACGCCCCTAGCCCGCTCCCGGCCGGGCTCGCTCGTGACCGGGAGGGCTCAGATCTCCTCGCGGCGCTGCATGTGCTGGAAGGTGAACCAGCCGGGCAGCATCGGCAGCCAGTAGGTCACCAGGCGGAAGGTCAGCACCGCGGACACCGCCGAGCTGGTGGGCATGCCGTAGCCGGACAGGGCGGCGACCAGGGCGGCTTCCACCGCCCCGAGCCCGCCGGGCGTCGGCGCCGCGGAGCCCAGCGCCGCGGCCACCAGGTACGCCGCTCCGATCTCCGGGAAGCTGACCCCGCCCCCGAAGGCCGCCACCGACGCCGCCAGCGTCACGATGAACGACAGGGTGACCCCGACCGAGCCGTACACCAGGCTGATGACCCGCAGCGGGTCGGTCAGCACGTCCGCCACCGCCGAGACGGCGGTGCGCGCCTGCGAGATCAGCGGTGGCAGCACCCGCCGGCGCACGGCCGGGACCAGGCCGACCACGAGGCCGCTGGCCGACAGGGCCACGGCGATGGCGATGAACAGAGCGTCCGCCTGCGGCAGCGAGAAGCCGACCTCGCTGGTGCCCACCCAGGCCAGGAACGCGGCGGTGAGCAGCAGGTGGACCACGAACCCGGCCAGCGCGCACAGGCCGACGGCGGCGGCCGCCGGCCCGGGTGCCAGGCCCGATCGCTGCAGGAAGCGCACGCCGATGGCCAGGCTGCCCGTGTTGGCCGGCGCGATGCGGCTCGCGAACGACGACGCCAGCTGCATCCGGAGCGCGGCCAGGTAGGCGATCGGCTCGCGCACCGAGGCCACGAAGGCCAGTGCCGCGAACGCGATGGTGGCGGCCGCCCCCACGATCATGGGCCCCAGCCACCACCAGTTGGCGCGGCTGGCGGCCTCGGCCGACTCGTCGAAGTTCGCCAGCTGGGGCAGCAGGAAGTACACGGCGCCCGCCAGCGCGGCGATGGTCACCACGGTGCGGGGCCGGACGCGGTCGAGGCGGGCCAGGGCCACGGGCTCGACCCCGGTGGCGTGGCGCACGGCGTCCCGCAGGGCCTCGAGGACCTCCTTGTCGGAGCGCCACGCCCGCCGGGTCGGCCCCGGCAGGGCCAGGGGCTGGAGGTAGGGCATGGCGGTCACCACCGCCAGCTTCCCCACCTCCTCGACCGCCACGTCGACGGCCGCGGCCGCACCGATGACCAGCGCGGTCGACACCAGCAGCTGGGCCCGGTCGAGGGCCAGGTCCTGGTCCGAGGCGGCGACGGCGGCCCCGTCGAAGCCGCGCAGCACCGCCTGCCCGTCCGGCGTCACCGTCACCTGGGCCAGGTCGAGGGTGCGGTGCGCGATGCGGTCGCGGTGCAGCGCCGCCACCTGCCGCCACACGTCGCCCAGCAGGGCCCGGTCGAGCCGCTCGGGCGGAAGGTCCGACGCGGGCACGCCCTCGACGGCCGCCTCCACCAGCCCCACCGAGCCGTTGTGGGAGGCCACGATCGCCCGCACCGGCGCGACCCGCGCCCCGGCGTCGCCCGCGGCCCGCTGGGCCAGCGCCTCGTGCTCGATGCGTCGCTGCACCGTGTCGTAGGGCTGGTCGGTGACCCAGCGGCGCAGGCGGACGGACCGCCACAGCTGCTCCAGCAGGTTCTCGGACCGGTCGTGCACGGTCCGGACCCGCATCTCCAGGGTCTCGCCCGACACCATCCCGACCCGGTACACCAGCGGGCTGTTGCCCGCGAGCTGCTCGATGCGGGCCGGGAGGCCGATCATCCCCACCATCGACACCAGCTCCGGCGCCTCGGGGTCCGACCCCTCGGTGCCGAACGCCAGCAGCGCCAGCGACCCCACGGCCATGCCCACCGCGATGGCCACCACGATGTCGAGGGGCGGCTCGCTCGACGACACGACCCGGAACACCACCAGCAGCGCGACGCCCGACCACAGCACCCGCCGCCACTGCTGGGACAGCCAGGGTGCGGCGATGATGACCAACGCCACCGCGGCGGCGATGAGCGGGGAGGTGGCGATGGCGGGGTCGGTCAGCTCGACCACGCGGTCGGTGGCCGGGTCGACGGCGGCGATGACGCCCTGCGAGGCCAGGAACTCGGTCAGCCAGGCCATGGCCAGACCCGCGCCCACGGCCCCGGTGAGCAGGGCCGCGGCCTGGCGGAAGCGCCGCCGGACCAGGAGCACGACCAGGGCCACCACGGGGACCACGCCGGCCCCGATCACCACCAGGCCGGTCAGCGCCTCGGCGAAGCGGTCGGGAACCCGCTCGTAGACGTCGACGAGGTCCTCCTCGGCGCCGCCGATGGTGTTGCGCAGCCACGTGGCCACGAGCACCCCGACGCCCACCAGCACCAGGGAGAAGATGAGCCGGACGACGTCGGCCTGCGAGCGGACGCGGTGGCGGGGCGAGACGGACACCACCACGCCGGCCACCACGCCCACCTGCTCGTTCTCGTCATCCGGCACCCCCGCGGGGGCGACCGCACCTGTGCTCTGCACCGCGCTCATCCTCCCACGGCGGCAGCCCCCGACCGATGACGGTGCCCTGGCCGGGGACCATGCGGGGCCCGAGCCGCCCCCGAGACGTCCACCGTGCCCTCGGTGGCCGGCCACCTGGACGCCACCGGCCGATCAGGTCCCG
>DASSUD010000189.1:0-7033 GCA_035707385.1 Acidimicrobiales bacterium | reverse complement strand
GGGGTCGCACCAGATGGCCGCCCCGTACTCGGAGATGGCGAAGTCGAACGACCCGTCCGGGAACGGCGTGGCCTCGGCGTCGCCGTGGACCAGGGCCAGGTCGACGCGGTGCTCCGCCGCCAGCCGCCGGGCCGTGGCGAGCTGCGGGGCGGACTGGTCGATGCCGACCACCCGCGCCCCGCGGCGGGCCAGCCAGGCGGACACGTAGGCCGTGCCGCACCCCAGCTCGACGGCGTCGAGGCCGTCCATCGACGCCGGGAGCAGGCCCACCTCGGCCTCCGGGACCTCGAACTCGCCCCAGTGGGGCTCCGGCTGGGCCCAGCAGTGCTCGCCGCGGGCCACCCAGTCGCCCGCCATCTGGTCCCAGTGGCGCCGGTTCTCGGCGACGTGCTCAGGAGGCGGATCCACGGGCGGGACCCTAGGCGAGGGTCACGCGACCGGCTCCGGGGCCAGGCCCGCGAGGGCGCCCACCAGGGAGCGCATCTCCTCGGGGACGCCGTTGTGCCGCCACCAGTCGATGGCCGGCACGTCGTGATGTAGGGCCGCCGCAAGCTCGAGCTCTCCGCCACGGGCTCGGATGGCCAGATCCAAGAGGTCCTGGTCCATGGCTCCAGCATTCACCCTCGACGCCGGGATCAGAAACGAGTTACGCGGATTCCGGCACCGTTTCGCGCGCCGTTCACAAACGAGCCGTCACATGGTCACGCCAAGACTGTGGGGTTGAACCTCCAGGGTTCGGAGGGCAATCGGCTGGGGTCGAACGTCGTCACCAGGTCGGTGACCGAACGTAGGGGCGATCCCGGCCGGACCAACCGAAGCGATGCGGCAATGGCGCCGAGAAGGGCCGTCGCCGGTACTCCCCGCCGGCGCAGGTCCGCCAGCGTCACGTCGCCGTGACGCTTGGCCAGCCGCCGGCCGTCGGCGCCCAGCACGAGCGGCACGTGGGCGTACGCGGGCACGGTGAGGCCGAGCCGCCGGGCCAGCCACACCTGGCGGGGCGTCGTGTCGAGGAGGTCGTCGCCCCGCACCACCTCGCCCACCCCCTGGGCATCGTCGTCGACCACCACCGCCACCTGGTAGGCCGGGGCGCCGTCGGCCCGCCGCACCACGAAGTCGTCGATCACCGCCTCGACCCGGCCGCGCAGGCGGTCCTCGACCGCCACCCGCTCGCCGCCGGCCCGGACCCGCCACGCCGGCCGGCGCCCCGCGTCCTCCCGGGCCGCACGGTCGGCCGGGCCCAGGTCCCGGCACGTGCCGGGGTAGGTGCCGCCCGGCACCGGACCGTGGGGGGCGGACACCGCGGCCTGCACCTCCCGCCGCGAGCAGTAGCAAGGGTAGAGCAGGCCCTCGGCCTCCAGCGCGGCCAGCGCCTCCTCGTAGAGGGCGAAGCGGTCGGACTGGCGCACCACCGGCCCGTCCCAGTCGATCCCCAGCGCCGCCAGGTCGTCGAGGTGGGAGCGGACGTGCTCCTCACGGGACGCCACCCGGTCGAGGTCCTCGATCCGCAGCAGGAAGGGCGATCCGGCCGACCGGGCGAACAGCCAGGCCAGCACGGCGGTGCGGAGGTTGCCGGCGTGCAGCGGTCCGGTGGGGCTCGGCGCGTAGCGGCCGGTGGGCACGGCGGGCGGGGCCTGCGGGTCAGCGATCGGCGGTCAGGGACCACACCGCCACCGGCGTGGCGAAGCCCTTGAGCATGCGCCGCCCGGCCGGCTCGAACGCCAGGTCCTCGTCCTTGACGGCCTCGACCAGGCTCCCGTCGACCAGCGCCTCGCCGGGGATGGCGGCGTCCACCAGCCGGGCGGCCAGGTTCACCACCGGCCCGTAGTAGTCGCCGTGCCGGAACAGGACCTCGCCGAAGACCAACCCGGCCCGCGGTTGCGTGCCGTCCTCGGTGAAGGCGTCGATCAGGTCGACCATGATGCGGCAGCCGCCCGCGGGGTCGGCCGCGGCCACCATGATCTCGTCGCCGATGACCTTCACCAGGCGGCCACCCCCGTCCGCGACGACCTCGAAGGCCCGGGCCTCGAACCGGCCGACCTGCTCGCCCAGCGCCACCGGGTCGAGCTGGGCCTGCAGCTCGGTCGAGCCCACCAGGTCGACGAAGCCGACGGACAGCCGAGCCATCTCCCGGCGGCTGACGCCCTCCTGCATCACCCGCTGGCGGGCGACAGCCTGGCGCATGTGATGGCGGAACACCGGCGCCAGGCCGGCGCCGAGCTCGAGCGCCAGGGTGGTCGCCCGGCGGTTGGCCTCGACGCACTCGACGAGCGACGCCATCCGCGGGCCCAGGTACTCCTCCTGGCCCTGGACGTACACGGCGACGGCGGCCTCGGACATGCGCTCCATGGCGCCGGCGATCACCCGCAGCAGGGACTTGCCCTCGAATATGCCGGCGTGGTGGGCCACCTTCAGGGCGTCGACCAGGCGGGCGTCGGCCTCGGTGAACCGGTGTGCGTCCGGGTCCCGGACCACGACGCCGAGGTCGTGGTAGATGGAGAGCACGACCTCGAGGTCGGTCCCGGCCAGCCGGGCCACGTCCCGGGCCGACAGCCCGGCGCCCTCGGCCAGGACCAGGTCGCTGACCAGCGCGTCGGCGTAGGCGGTGTCGATCGCCTCGTCGGCCGTGGCGGGGGCGGCGCCGTGGGCGATCAGCCACTCCCGCACGTCCGCCTCGTCGCCGGCCGGCCCGTCCATGCAGAACACGCTACGGCGGGCGGCCGGCGATGCGGCGGGCTACTTGCGCAGGGCCGAGATGAGCTCGCGCTTGGACATGGAGGACCGGCCCCGGATGTCGCGCCGGCGGGCGCGGTCCATGAGCTCGTCCTTGGTCATGTCGTCGTAGGCCGACGAGCGGCCGCCCTTCCGGGACGCACTCTTGCCGGCGTTCGAGATGCGGGCAGCCTTGCCCTTGCTCATGCCCTTCTCGCGCATGGCCTCGTACTGCTTGGGCCGCTTGATGCTGGGGCCCGGAGACTTCCCTCTCGGCATGGCGCACCTCCATCGTGGCTGATGGTGGTCGCCTACCCCTGCGCACCCGCCGGCAAGCATCGTGCGCGCGCCACTGCCGCGCGTCGGTCCTAGCAGGTCGTCTTCCGCCAGCGGGGCTCGTCGTACGGGTCGCCGTTGCAGTCGACGGTCGAGCAGCTCATCGGCGTGCCGTTGGCGGTGGTGGCGGTGGCCCCTACCTCCGTGCACGCCGCTCCCTGGCGCACGATCCCCTGCGGCGGCCCACCCGGGTCCGGCTGCGTGGGCGGCGGCTGCTGGGGCTGGTTGGTCGTGGTGGTTCGGGGCGGAGCGGTGGTGGTGCTCCGGGGGGCGGTGGTCGACGGCCCGGACGACGTCGTCGTGGACGGCCTCGTCGTGGCGGTCACCGACGGCGCCAGCGGCCCCGAGCCCGCCGAGGTGGCGGTCGTGGCGCCGGTCGTCGCTGACGTGGTGGCGGTGGAGGCCACGCTCACCCCGGCGCCGTCCTCACCGGGATCGGACCGCATCTGCCCGGCGACCACGCCGGCCACCGCCAGCAGGGCGGCCAGGGGCACGGCGACCCGGGCCCAGCGGGGCCACGAGGCACTCTCCCGGTCGACGAGGCCGTCGCCCGCGTCGTCGCCGTCGCCGGACTCGACCTCGTAAGGGCCGTACGCGTCGTCGTAGGTGTCATCGGTGTCGTAGGCGTCGCCGTACAGGCCGTTGTCGTAGGCGCCGTGGCCGAACCCGGCGACCGCCGTGGCATCGACCTCCGCCGTGTCGCCGGGATGTTCCGTGTCGGCAGGCACGAGGATCCGCGCCGGCACCCGGGTGGTGGACTCCCACTTGGCGGCGTAGCCCTGCGCCGTCTCGGGCGGGTCCGCGGGGTACCACCGGCGGTCGCCGGCCTGTATCCACCCTGGTGGCGGGGCGCCCTCGTGCCAGCGCCCGTCCCCCGACAACCACCAGTCGGCGTCGCGCTCGTGCGTCGCCTCACCCACCATTTCGTCCTATCCCGTTTCCGTCGACCCCAGATGCCTTCGACGCCGTGGAACCTACGGCGCCGGTCATCTCGACCAGCCCACGCCGGGCGCAAGCGGTTCCGTACACCGCGACGTTAGCCAGTGGCTCCGGGGGGTGATGACAACGCCCGCTGACGGCGCGTCTCCCCTGGTGGACCGGGGCGCGTACGCCACTGGGGGGCGCCGCGGCCCCGGCGGAGGATCGTCGTAGAGTCCGTGACCCATGTGCGAGGAGGAAACGCGATGTTGCTCGAACGCAGGAACGCCGTGATCTATGGGGGCGGCGGTGGCATCGGTGGTGCGGTCGCGCGCGCCTTCGCCCGTGAGGGCGCCACGGTGCACCTCGCCGGACGCACGCTGGCCAAGCTGGACCAGGTGGCGGGGGAGATCCGTGACCACGGTGGCACGGCGACGATCGCGCAGGTCGACGCCCTCGACGAGGTCGCCGTGGACGCACACGCCGACGAGCTGGTGCGCGACCACGGGTCCCTCGACATCTCGATGAACCTCATCTCGACGGGCGACGTGCAGGGCACGCCGCTGGTGGAGATGCAGCTCGGCGACTTCGAGCGGCCGATCCACAACGCCCTGCGGTCGACCTTTGTGACCGCACGCGCCGCCGGCCGCCACATGATCCGCCAGGGCTCGGGGGTCATCCTCATGTTCGGGGGCGAGGGCGACCCGATCCGTGACTACCACATCGGCGGCTTCCAGATCTCCCTCACCGCCGTCGAGGCCCTGCGCAAGCAGTTGGCGAGCGAGCTGGGCCGCCACGGCATCCGGGTAGTGTCGCTGCTGACCGGCGGCGTGATCGACTCGTTCCCCGCCGATTTCGAGGGCCGTGACGCGCTCGTCGAGTCGCTGGTGGCTCCCACGCTGCTGGGTCGTGGAGCGATGCTGGAGGACGTCGGCAACGTCGCTGCGTTCGTGGCCTCCGACAGGGCACGCACGATCACCGCCTCGGCGGTCAACATCACCTGCGGAGCCATCATCACCTGAGCGCGAGCGGCCTACAGGGGCTCTTCGATGATCGGAGGGGGCTGCACGCGCGCGTGACCGCGGCGGAGATCGCGCAACAGCCCGATCTCCGCGCCGTGGTGGATGTGCTCGACGACCATGGCCGAGACCAGGCGGTGGATCGGCAGACGTAGCCCGTAGTGAGCGGGACGAAGCTCGACGAGCTCGGCGTCGTCGAGCACGTCGACCCTGGCGCGGAAGCGGTCCTGCGCCGCGCAGAGCCATCCGGCCAGTCCGTCCCGGGATCCCGGCACCTCGAAGTGACGGAGGTCGAGGCTCTGATCCTCGAAGGTCCAGTTGCGATAGACGTCGGTCCATGCCGCGAGGTGGGCCAGCCTCCAGGCGATGGTCGTGACCGGGAGCGGGTTCGGCGGCGGCCAGTCGTCCTCGCACACCCAGTCGCCCGTACCCCACCCCTTGCCGGCTTGCCCGCGGCGCCGAACGGACCAGCACCGCTCGGCGGGCTCCCAGAAGCAGTCCTCGTCTCCGACGTCCTCGAGGAGCCAGCGCACGTCGTCGAAGGACTTCCTCAGGAGGGAGTCGAGTATCTGCGTCGCCACCGCCATCGCCTCATTCTGGTCGTCCGACACATCCCCTGCCTCGGCCTGTCAGAGCGATGCGTCGACGTGCCGAGGGTGCGGCCCATCCCCGGGCGGGCGTGGCCCGGAGGGGAGACTGGGGTATGGCATTCGGACAGCAGGCAGGGCCGCCGGCGTCGCGGCGCGAGGTGCAGGAGCTGCTCACGCTGCTGCAGGACGCCGGGCACACCGACTTTCGCGATGCTCGCGGGCCGATGGGGTTCACCCAGCGCCAGGCGGCCGGCAAGTTCACGCGCGACGAAGCGGCGGCGTTCATCGCCCAGCTCCAGGAGGCCGAGTCGTCGGGCGAGCCCCCCGCACCTGGGCCTCCAAACCCCCGGGTGTCGGCCGCCGAGCAGGTGCTGCGCCGCATGCCGGCCGAGCAGCTGGCAGCCGAGCTGCAGCGCCGCGGCTGGGTCGTCGTCCAGCCCTGATCCGGGTGGAATCGTGCTCCCAGCGAGGCGGCGGGCGCGCGATCGTCCGAGTGGACGATCTCGTCGAAACGACGAGTTCGCGGGTCGATCATCAGGCGGGGGCTTCGCTGCTCGCCTCGTCGAGCAGCGCGGCCTGGTAGGCGGCGTTCAGCTGATCGCTGGCACGCGGTGCGTCCGGGTCGGGGCGCGGGACGCCGAGGTGAACCTCGCGCAGTTCGTCGATCATCGCCGCTACCAGCTCGGGGCCCCCGTCGCGCAGCAATTCGGCGCGGACCCGTAGGCGGCGCTCGCCGTGGCGGTGGGCGAGGCCCCAGTTGCCGAGCGCGACCATGACCGGGAGCACTTGGATGCCCGCCTCGGTGAGCGAGTACGCCGCCCGCTGTCCACGGCGGGCGTCGTCGCGGGTGAGCAGCCCGGCGGCCACGAGCTGCTTGAGGCGGCTGGCGAGGATGTTGGTGGCGATGCCCTCCTCGGAGCCGGCGATCAGCTCACGGAAGTGGCGGCGGTTGCCGAACATGATGTCGCGCAGCACGAGCGTCGCCCACGGGTCGCCGAGCACCTCGACGGCGGCGTTGATCGGGCATCCCGAGCGTGGGGCGATGTCCATGCGCTCCTCCGAAAGTGCTTGCAATCTGCCACTGCTTGTGCGTACGTTAGCGGCAACCAGTTGCACATCGCAACCACCGCACCGCTCGGGAGGCCGCCATGTCCCAGGCCCGTGTCCACAACTTCTCGATCTCGCTGGACGGGTTCGGGACCGGCGACGGCATCACGCTCGACGCCCCGTTCGGGCACGCCGGGGAACGCCTGCACGAGTGGATGTTCGCCACCCGCTATTGGCGCTCGATGGTCGGGGATACCGGTGGCAGCGCGGGTCTCGACCACTCCTTCGCCGTACGCCATGGCCTCGGCTTCGGTGCCGAGATCATGGGCCGGGGCAAGTTCGGCGCGCAGACCGGCCCGTGGACCGATGTCGGCACCGACGACGAGTGGCGTGGCTGGTGGGGGCCGAACCCGC
>DASSUD010000188.1:0-4128 GCA_035707385.1 Acidimicrobiales bacterium | reverse complement strand
GAACGCGACCGGGCCGGTGCCGGGAACGCCCACCGCGTCGTCGGACCCGACGGCGGCCAGGACGGCGGCGGCCTGGCGGGCGGCGGCCGCCGGGTCGCCCGCCGGCCAGTCGACGGCCAGCGCGCGGCCCCGCCCGGCCAGCCCGGCCCGGCCCTTCTCGAACACCACGCCGTCGTGGCCGGCGAAGGCCACCAGGTCGACGTCGTGGTCGAGGGGGCGGGTGCGGGCCACCAGGCCCGGCGGCGCGCTCATGGCCGCCTCGTGGCCGCCACGAGCTGGGCGATGCCCCCGGACAGGAGCCGGCGCTCGACATCGGCGAAGCCGGCCCGGGCGATCAGGGCCAGCAGCTCGCCGGGCGGCGGCAGGTAGGCCACCGAGCGGGGGAGGTAGCGGTAGGCGGCCGGGTCGGACAGCGCCCGGCCGATCAGCGGCACCACCCGGCCGAAGTAGACGCCGTGGCCCCAGCGCATGACCGGGTTGGGCGGCGTGGCCACCTCCAGGAGGGCGATGCGCCCGCCGGGGCGCAGCGTCCGGGCCAGCTCGTCGAGGAAGGGCGCCAGGTCGACCAGGTTGCGCAGGGCGAAGCCGCAGGTCACGCCGTCGAGCACCCCGGCACGCACCGGGAGGCGCAGCGCGTCGCCCTGCAGCAGCGGTGCGCCGGTGCGGGCGGCCGCCAGCATCCCGTAGGACAGGTCGACCCCCACCGGGTCGAGGCCGGCGGCATCGAGCTCCCGGCACAGGTCGCCGGTGCCGCAGGCGATGTCGAGCACGGTGGACCCGGGCCGCAGTGCCAGCGACCGGACCGTGAGCCGGCGCCACCGCACGTCCAGGCGGAAGGTCATGATGCGGTTGACCAGGTCGTAGCGGGGGGCGATGGCGTCGAACATGTGCCGCACGGCCACCGCCTTCTCGTCCCCCTCGGGCAGCGAGTCGGGCATGGTGAACCGGGCCATCGCCGGGAATCGTACGGTCGGGCGGCCCGGCGCCCGGAATCCGCCGGGGTGTCGCCCGGATGAACGGGCCGGCACCGGGAGCGCGTACGCTGCGTCAGTGGCCAGGGCGCATTTCCGTCTGTTCGGCATCCCCATCCGGGTCGAGCCGTTCTTCATCATCGTCGCCGCGCTCTTCGGCATCCGGATCGAGCCGCTGTGGGTGGTCTTCGCCTTCGTGGTCATCGTGTTCGTGTCGGTGCTGGTCCACGAGCTGGGCCACGCCCTGACCTACCGGGCGCTCGGGCAGCGCTCGGCGATCGTGCTGCACGGCTTCGGCGGCTTCACCGTCCCCACCGGCGGCGGGCGGCGGGTCCTGTCCAAGCCCAAGTCGGTGATGGTGAGCCTGTCGGGCGCTTTCGCCCAGATCCTGCTGCTGGGCGTGCCCGCCTACCTGGCGGAGCACAGCGAGTGGGGTGACCGCCAGCTCATCGACTGGTTCTTCAACGGCGGCTTCAACTGGTGGCCGATCCTCCACTGGCTGTGGGTGGTCAGCATCTGGTGGGGCGTGTTCAACCTGCTGCCGATCCGGCCGCTCGACGGCGGGCACGTGGCCGAGACGCTCTTCGGCTTCCAGAACGCCTGCAAGCTGTCGATCGCCGCCGCCGTCGTGGCCGCCTTCGTGACGTTCCGGTCCGGCCAGTTCGGGTTCATCGGGCTCATGTACTTCGGCCTGTTCGCCTTCCTCAACTATCGCGACCTGCGCGAGGACCAGCGCTCCGGCACCTTCGACGTCGAGGCGCCCGAGGTCGCCGGTGGCGCCGGTGGCGCCGGAGGCGCCGGAGGCCGCGGCGGGCGCCGGTCACGGCGCCGCGGCCGGGCCAACCTGTCGGTCGTCGGGCCCGGCACCGCCATGCCCGACCTCACGCCCCGGCTGCCCACCGCCGAGGCCGAGACCCGGGCCTGGAACGCCCTGCGCTCCGGCGACGGGGCACGGGCGGCGTCGATCATGCGCCAGGCCGGGGGTGGGGGCAACGCCTTCCTGCGGGCCAGCATCGCGCTGGCCACCGGGCCGGTGGAGATGGCCGACGACCTGTTCGAGGCCGCCTACAAGGCCGAGCCGGGAGGCCCGCCCAACCTGGTTCCCGCCACCCTGCTGGCCGACGCGGGCCGGGCCGTCGCGGTGGCGTCACTTTTGGCGGGGGCCGGCCGCCCGGGCGTCGAGGCGGCCAGCGGGCTGCAGACCCACCTCCACTACGCCGAGCGGTTCAGGGCCGCCGCCGAAGTGGGGGAGCAGGTGTTCGCGGCGGGGCCGCAGAGCCCCGCCCAGACCGCGTTCGAGGTGGCGTGCTCCTGGGCCCGGGCCGGCCGGGCCGACGAGGCCCTGCGCTGGGTGGAGTCCGCGGTCGACGCGGGGTTCCGGGCGCCCGGCCTGCTCGACGGCGAGCCGGACCTGGCCCCGGTCCGGGCGCTGCCCGGCTGGCCGGCGGTCCGGGCCCGCCTGTCGGCCTGAGCCGCGCTCAGGCGTAGTAGCGGAAGACGTTCTCGGCCACGCACGCCGGCTTGGGGGCACCCTCGACCTCGAAGGTGACCCGCATGGTGACCTGCACGCCGCCCTCGATGTCGGACACGTCCACCAGCTCGGCGCCGGCCCGCAGCTTGGCGCCCACCGGCACCGGGGACGGGAACCGCACCTTGTTGCAGCCGTAGTTCACGGCCATCGAGATGCCGTTGACGGCGATGACCTGGGGCAGGAGGCGGGGGCCCATCGACAGCGTCAGGTAGCCGTGGGCGATGGGGCCGCCGAAGGGGCTCTCGGCCTTGGCCCGCTCCACGTCGACGTGGATCCACTGGCGGTCGCCGGTGGCGTCGGCGAACGTGTTCACCTGCTCCTGGGTCACCTCGGTGTAGTCGCTGTAGCCCAGGTGCTGACCCACGAGGTCGCGGAGCCCGTCGATTCCCTGCACGATGGTGGTCATGCCGGCGATGATGCCCCAGGCCCGGGGCCTGTACCCAACCGACGTGTGCGCCGTCGTCCTGGCCGCGGGCGAGGGGTCCCGCCTCCGGCCGCTCACCCGGCTGCGGCCCAAGCCGCTGTGCCCGGTGGGCGGCGTGCCGCTGGTCGACCTGGCGCTGGCGCGGGCGGGCACCGCCGTCGAGGGGGGCGCGGTGGCGGTCAACCTCTGCCACGGGCGGGAGGCGCTGGCGGCCCACCTCGACGCCCGGGCCCACCTGTCGGTCGAGGACGGCGGGGCCCTCGGCACGGCCGGGGCCCTCGGGCTCCTGCGCCCGTGGATCGCTGGGCGGGGCGTGCTCGTGCTCAACGCCGACACCTGGGCGCCCGGCGACCTCGGCCCGGCCGTGGCGGGCTGGGACCGCGAGCGGATCCGGCTGCTGGTGGCCGGCGAGGACCGGCTCCACCCCGCCAGCCGGGTGGTGGCGGCCCTGATGCCGTGGCCCGAGGTCGAGCGGCTGGCACCGGTGCCCACCGGGCTGTGGGAGGCCTCGTGGAACGAGGCGCACGCCGCGGGCCGGGTCGACGTCGTCCGCTGGGACGGCCCCTGCCTCGACTGCGGCACCCCGGCCCGCTACCTGGCCGCCAACCTGGCCGCCTCGGGCGGTGCCTCGGTGATCGGCGAGGGGGCCACGGTGGAGGGCACGGTCGAGCGCTCGGTCGTGTGGCCGGGCGCTCGGGTCCGCCGCGGCGAGGCGCTGGTCGAGGCCGTGCGGGCCGAGGACAGCATGACCGTCCTGGTGCGGTAGCGGGGTGGCCCCGCTACCGGCGGCGGGTGACCTCGACCCGGGCGGCGAGCTGGCCGCAGGCGGCGTCGATGTCCACGCCCCGGTTGCGGCGCACGGTGGCGTTCACGCCCAGGTCCTCCAGCCGCCGGCGGAACAGCTGGACGCCGTCGGGCGGCGTGCCCCGGGTCGGGTAGCCGGGCGTCGGGTTGAGCGGGATGAGGTTGACGTGCGCGGGCAGGGGCAGGGACCGGGCCAGCTCGGCCAGCTCGCGGGCGTCGCTCAGCCGGTCGTTGGTGCCGTCGATCAGCGCCCACTCGAACGACAGCCGCCGACCCTTGGCCCGCAGGTGGTCGGCGCACGCCGCCATGAGCACGGTCAGAGGGTAGCGCTTGTTGACGGGCACGAGGTCGTTGCGCAGCGCGTCGTTGGCGGCGTGGAGGGAGACGGCCAGGTTGAC
>DASSUD010000187.1:0-3104 GCA_035707385.1 Acidimicrobiales bacterium | reverse complement strand
GCGGGCCTCGAGGACCAGGCCGCCCTCGCCGTCGAAGGCGATGGCGGCGTTGCCCTTGAGCAGCTCCTGCACCGGCCCGCCGGCCACGTCGGCCCGCCACCCGCTGAGCAGCCGGGACGTGCCGTCCTCGCGCACCAGGGCCTCGATGTCGGCCCGGGTGGCGACGAGCGAGGCGTCCAGCTCGGCCTCGCGGCTGAGCTGGCTCACCCAGGCCGAGGCCAGCGTGACCGCCGGGCGGTTGGTGGAGTCCACGCCGTCGCGGGGCGGCAGCGCCAGCTCGGACTCGCGCAGCTCGATGCCGGCCTTGACCGCCACCAGCAGCTCCTCGGCGGCCCCGCCCCGCAGGTGGCGGCCGTCGAGCCCGCGGACCCGGGCCAGGTCGCCCCGGCTGCGCGGCGGGCGCTCGGCGATGGCCACCACCGCCAGGTCGGGCAGCACATGGCGCACCGGGCGGTCGACCTGGCGGGCCCGGCGCTCGCGCCAGGCGGCCACCGACTGGGCCACGCCCCGGGCCCTCCCCTTGAGCCGGCGGGCCTCCTTGATCCGCCACCAGGCCACGTCGGGGTCGAACGGCTCGCCGTGGCGGCGGCGCAGCTCGTCGCACTCGGCCAGCGCCCACCCGGTCCGGCCCCGGCCGTCGAGCTCGGCCCGCAGGTGGTCCCACAGGTCGTCGAGGTAGGCGACGTCGGCGGCGGCGTAGGTCAGCGCCTCGTCGCTCAGCGGGCGCCGCAGCCAGTCGGTCAGGCGGTCGGCCTTGGGCAGGTTCAGGTTGAGACGGCGCTGCACCAGGACCCCGAGCCCGGGCGAGCCGAGGCCGACGAACCCGGCGGCGAGCTGGGTGTCGACGAGGTGGCGGGGACCGACGCCGCACACCCGCTCCAGGATCTCCAGGTCCTGGCTGGCGGCGTGCATGATGCACACCGTGTCGCTGTCGAGCAGGGCCCGCAGGGGCGCCACGTCGACCTCGAGCGGGTCGACCAGCACGATGTCGTCGCCCGACGCCAGCTGCAGCAGCGCCAGCTGAGCGAAGTACGTGCGCTCCCGGTGGAACTCGGTGTCGAGCGCGAACGTGGCGGCCGACGTCGCCGCCTCGACGAAGGCGTCGAACGACCGCTGGTCGGCGATCCAGCGGTAGGCGGGTGGGCCGGGCGGGCCCGTTACGGCTCCAGCCCGGTCGCGGTCGGCTGGCCCGCCTCGACCCACGCGATGGTGCCGCCGGCCACGTTGACGGCGTCGATGCCGTTCGCCCGGTAGAACTCGGCGGCCCGCAGGCTGCGCGCGCCCTTGGCGCAGATCACGTACACGGGGCCCTCGGGCGGGACGGCCTCGAGGTTGTCGGGCACCGTGGACAGCGGAACCAGCGTCGCCCCCGGCACGTGCGCCGCCGTGTACTCGTCCGTCTCCCGGACGTCGATGAGGACGGCGCCGTCGGCCCGCACGCGGGCCAGCTCGGCGATGTCGATCTCGGGCACGTCCATGGCGTCGCAGGCTAGTGCGCGCCGGCGGATTTCTACGCGGGATCCGCCGCCCGGCGCGTGACCGCGCGCAGAAAGTCAAGATCCTCCGGCGTGTCGGCGTCGGCGACGGCCCCGGGCGCCACCGTCACCTCCAGCACCCGCAGCGAGCCCGCCGCCACCGCCGCGTGCACGGCCCGCTCGCCGGCGGCGAACGCGGCGGCCAGCGGGGCGCTGGCGCGGGGCCGCCAGGCGGCGTGCATCCACTGCCGCCGCCCACCCACCACCGGCAGGGCCACGTCCGACCCCGGATCGGCCACCAGCGCGGCCACGGTGGCGGACACCGCGGCCGCGTCCGGCGCCACCAGGTCGCAGGCGGCCACGAACACGACCGGCTCGTCGCCGGCCGCGTCCAGGGCGGTGAGGATGCCGGTCAGGGGGCCCTCCCCCGGTGCGAGGTCGGCCACCGCCGGGAGGCCGAGGGCCGCCAGCGCCGGCAGGTCCCCGCCCACGGCGGTGACGGCGACGGCCCCGGCCCGGCGCAGGGCGTCGGCCACCCGCAGCGCCAGCGGGCGGCCGTCGACCTCCAGCAGGGCCTTGTCCCGCCCCATGCGCCGGCTGGCCCCGCCGCACAGAACCGCCCCGGCGAATCCGCTCACGGCCGGCTCACCCCACGCCGCCGTAGCGGGTCTCGACGCCCCGGGACCGGCCGTGCCCGGCCACCGCCGCGGCCAGGTCGGCCAGGAACTCGTCCACCACTGCGGCGTGGGAGGGCGACACGATGGCGTGGAGGCCGCCCTGCTGGCGGTCGAGGTGCCAACCCCGGTCGTCCATGGCGTCGCCCACGGCTGCGATGTCGACGCCCTCGCCGGCGGCGATCTCCATGACGCCGGGCACGGGATCGCCCGTGATCCGCAGGCCGTCGATGGCCTCGATCCCTTCCCGCAGGCGGGCGGCGGTCGCCCGCACCACTTCGGCCAGGCGCAGGTAGCCGTCCATGCCGAGGTGGTTGAGGGTGGCCCAGGCCGTGGCGATGGGCGCGGCGGGCCGCGTGCCGGCGGTGGTGGCCGAGCCGTACAGGCCGCCGGGCCAGCCGTCGTAGAGGAAGTACTGCCGGCGCAGCAGGTCCTCGTCGCGGTGCAACAGGAGGGAGGCGCCCTTGGTGGACCAGCCGTACTTGTGGACGTCGGCCGACAGGGACGTGACGCCCTCGACCCGGAAGTCCCAGGGCGGGACGGGCTCCCCCAGCCGTTCCAGGAACGGCAGCAGCCAGCCGCCGAGGCAGGCGTCGGTGTGGCAGAGCGCCCCCCGATCGGCGGCCAGGGCGGCCAGCTCCGGCAGGGGGTCGACCACCCCGTAGGGGTAGCAGGGCGCCGAGCCGACCACGAGGGCGGTGCGGTCGTCGACCGCCCGGGCGGTGGCGTCGAGGTCGGCCCGGCCGTCGGCTCGGACCGGCACCCGGACCTCGGTCACGTCGAGGTAGTGGCACGCCTTGGCCAGGGCCGGGTGGGCGGTCTCCGGCACGACCACCGTCGGCTCGGCGATGCCGCGCCGGCTGCGGGCGTCGTCGCGGGCCACCTGCACGGCCAGGAACAGGCTCTCGGTGCCGCCGCTGGTCAGCTTGCCGACCCGGGGGTCGCCGTGGACCAG
>DASSUD010000186.1:0-5022 GCA_035707385.1 Acidimicrobiales bacterium | reverse complement strand
CGTGCTGTCCGGCGGGGAGCGCCAGGCCGTGGCCATCGGGCGGGCGCTGATGAGCAACCCCCGGCTGATGCTGTGGGACGAGGCGTCGCTGGGCCTGGCGCCGGTGGTGGTGCGGCGCCTGTACGCGGCGCTGCCCGGCGTGATCCAGGGCGGCACCACGGTGCTGATCGTGGAGCAGGACATCAGCCAGGCGCTGGCCGTGGCCGACCGGGTCGTGTGCCTGCTGGAGGGGCGGGTGTCGCTGGCCGGGGAGCCCGGGGCGATCGACCGGGAGGCGATCACCGCCGCCTACTTCGGGCGGGCGACGGGTGCGCCGGAGCTTCGCCCGTGAGTTGGGCCAACGCCGCGGTGCAGGGGGTGCTGCTCGGCGGGCTGTTCGCGCTGTTCGCCACCGGGCTGTCGCTGTCGTTCGGGGTCATGCGGTTCGTCAACCTGGCCCACGGCGACCTCGCCATCCTCGGCGCCTACCTGGCGGTGTCGACGACGTCCGCCCTGGACGTCAACCCGTTCGTGTCGCTGCTCGTCGTCGTGCCGGTCATGGCCGCGGGCGGCTACGTGCTCCAGCGGCTGGTGTTCGACCGCACGATGGGGCCGGACCCGCTGCCGGCGATCCTCGTGACGTTCGGTCTGGGCGTCGTGATCCAGAACGTCCTGCTGGAGCGCTACAGCGCCGACTCGCGCGGCCTCGACGCCGGCTCGATCGAGACCCGCAGCATCCGGCTCACCGACGGGATCGCGGTCGGCTGGCTGCCGCTGCTGACGCTGGCCACCGCGGTGGCGGTGCTGGTGGCGCTGCAGGTGATGCTGTCGCGGACGCGCCCGGGGCGGGCGTTCCGGGCCACGGCCGACGACCCCGACACCGCCCGGCTCATGGGCATCGACGACCGCAGCGTCCACGGGCGGGTCATGGCCATCTCGTTCGCCACGGTGGCGCTGGCCGGCGTGTTCCTCGGCGTGCGCGGGACGTTCGGGCCCGCCGAGGGGCCGGCCGTGCTGCTGTTCGGGTTCGAGGCGGTGGTGATCGGCGGCCTCGGCTCGCTGTGGGGGACGCTGGTCAGCGGCATCGTGCTGGGCCTGGCCCAGGCGCTGGGCAACCAGGTCGACGTACGCTACGACCTGCTGTCCGGCGTCCTCTACGGGCACCTGCTGTTCCTGGCCGTGCTGGCGTTCCGGCCCCACGGCCTGTTCGGGCGGAGGGGACGGGCGTGACCGACGCCGCCCGCATCCGCCGCTCGACGCCCGAGTCCACGGCCGGCCTCGTCGTGTCGGCCGCGCTGGTGCTCGCCCTGGCCACCCTGCCGTCGTGGGACCCGGAGCGCACGCTGCAGACCCCGCTCGTCGTGGTGCTGATCTACCTGTCGCTGGCCCAGATGTGGAACCTGCTGGCCGGCTTCGCCGGGCTGGTCTCGATCGGCCAGCAGATGTTCGTGGGCATCGGCGTGTACTCGCTGCTCACCCTGGCCGAGGACCGGGGGTTCGACCCCTACCTGTCGGTGGCGCTGGCCGGGCTCGTCGCCGCGGTGCTGTCGATCCCGGTGGCGTTGTTCGCGTTCCGGCTCAAGGGCGGCTACTTCGCCATCGGCACGTGGGTGATCGCCGAGGTGGTCCGGCTGCTGGTGCTGGAGAGCGACTCGCTGGCCGGGGGCGACGTCCGCAGCCTCACCCGCTCCTCGCTCGGCGGCTACTCCCGCGACGCCCGCGACGACATCACCTACTGGCTGGCGCTGGCGCTGGCCGTGGGCGCCACCGCCATCGTGGTGCTCGTGCTGCGGTCGCGGCTGGGCCTCGGCCTGCGGGCGGTGCGCGACAGCGAGGGCGGCGCCCGGGGCCTCGGCGTGGACGTCACCCGCACCCGGCTGGTGGTGTGGGTGGTGGCGGCCTTCTGGACCGGGGCCACCGGGGCGGTGATCCTGCTCAACAGCCCGTCGGCCCGGGCCGACTCGGCGTTCAGCGTGCTGCGCTGGACCGCGCTCGTCATCTTCATCGCGGTGATCGGCGGGGTGGGCAGCACCACCGGGCCCATCCTCGGCGTCCTCGTCTACTGGTTCATCGACGAGCAACTGGCCGAGGCCGACACCTGGCGGTTCATCATCCTCGGCACGGTGGCGGCGGCCATGGCGGTCGTGGCCCCTCGGGGCCTGTACGGGCTGCTGCAACGGTGGCGCCCGGTGCAGTTCTTCCCGGTGCGCCGCCGCCTCGTGGTGCCGGAGGAGCCCGGATGATGACCGAGCCGGTGTACGTCCTCGACGCCGTGCGCACGCCGGTCGGCCGCATCGGCGGCGGCCTGGCCCAGGTGCGCCCCGACGACCTCGGCGCCGCCGCGGTGCGGGGCCTGCTCGACCGCGTCCCGGGCCTCGACCCCGCCCGCGTCGACGACGTCCATCTCGGCAACGGCAACGGCGCCGGGGAGGACAACCGCAACGTCGCCCGCATGGTCGCCCTCCTGGCCGGGCTGCCCACCTCGGTGCCGGGTGTGACGGAGAACCGGTTGTGCGGCTCGGGGCTGGAGGCCGTCGCCGCCGCCAGCCGCGAGATCGCCGTCGGTGACGCCGGGATCTGCCTGGCCGGGGGCGTCGAGTCGATGAGCCGGGCCCCGTGGGTGGTGGCCAAGCCCGAGGGCGGCTACGAGCGCGCCGACCGGACCATGCACTCGACCACGCTCGGCTGGCGGCTGGTGAACCCGCGGCTGCCCGGGCAGTGGACGGTGCCGCTGGGCGAGGGGGCCGAGATCCTGGCCGAGCGCCACGGGATCGGCCGCCCGGTCCAGGACGCGTTCGCGTTGCGCAGCCACCAGCGGGCCGCGGCCGCGTGGCGTTCCGGGCGGTTCGCGGGGGAGGTCGTCGCGGTGCCGGGCGCCGGCCTCGACCGGGACGAGACCGTGCGGGACGGCACCAGCCTCGACGCGCTCGCCCGCCTGCGGCCCGTGTTCCGGGCGGGCGGCACCGTGACGGCCGGCAACTCGTCGCCGATGAACGACGGCGCCGCGGTCCTGCTGCTGGCGGGGGAGCGGGCCGCGGCCGAGATCGGGGCCCCGCCGCTGGCCCGGATCGCGGCGCGCGCGGTCACGGCCGTCGACCCCCACCTGTACGGCATCGGTCCGGTGGATGCGGCGGCGGTGGCGCTGAGGCGGGCCGGCATCGGCTGGGACGACCTGGCCGTGGTCGAGCTCAACGAGGCGTTCGCCGCCCAGGCCCTGGCATGCCTGGGGGAGTGGCCCGACCTCGACCGGTCGATCGTCAACCCCAACGGCGGCGCCATCGCGCTCGGCCACCCCATCGGGGCCTCGGGCGCACGGATCATGACCACGCTGGTCCACGAGCTGCGCCGGCGGGGCGGGGGATGGGGCCTGGCGGCCATGTGCATCGGCGTGGGCCAGGGCATCGCAGTCGTGGTCGAGGGAACCTGACACGGGAGGAACGCCATGGGCACGAAGGTGACGCCGGGGGACCACCTGGCGCAGGTGCAGGCCAGCGTCGAGGGCGCGGCCGACCCGCGCCTGGCCGAGATCATGCGGGCCGCGCTCGCGCACCTGCACGCCTTCGTCCAGGAGGTGGGCCTGACCCGGGACGAGTGGTTCGCGGGCATCGACTTCCTGACCCGCGTGGGCCAGGCGTGCGACGCCGAGCGCCAGGAGTTCATCCTGCTCAGCGACGTGCTCGGCGTGTCGATGCTGGTGGAGATGCTGGGCCAGGGCACCACGGCCGGGGTCACCGAGCCGACGGTGTTCGGGCCCTTCCACGTCGACGGCGCGCCGCCCAGGCCACTGGGCTCGTCGATCGTGGACACCGACATGGGCGGCGAGACCCTCACCGTCCACGGGACCGTGAGGGATACGGCGGGGGCGCCCGTCGCCGGCGCCTGCCTCGACGTGTGGCAGACCGCGCCCAACGGGCTCTACGACGTGCAGGACCCCGGCCAGCCGGCGATGAACCTGCGCGGCGTGTTCACCACGGGCGACGACGGCTCGTACTCGTTCGAGACGGTGCGGCCGTCCGCCTACCCCATCCCGGGCGACGGCCCCGTCGGCGCGCTGCTGCGCGCCACCGGGCGCCACAACTGGCGGCCCGGGCACATCCACTTCCTGATCACGGCGCCCGGCCACGAGCCCGTGATCACCCACGTCTTCGACGCGGCCAGCGACTACCTCGACTCCGACGCCGTGTTCGGCGTGCGGCCGTCGCTGATCGTCGACATGGAAGGCGGGGAGGCCCGCTTCGATCCCGTCCTCGCGCCGGTGGTGCCATCATCGGCGGCATGAGCGAACGCATCGACTACGTCGAGCTCCCCGGCGGCGACCTGCCGGCGACGAAGGACTTCTACACGTCCGCGTTCGGGTGGAGCTTCGTCGACTACGGGCCGACCTACGCCGGCTTCGCCGACGCCGGGCTGGACGGCGGGCTGGCCGCCGGGGAGTCCGCCGTCACGACCGTCCCGCTCGTGATCCTGAAGGCGGACGACCTCGACGCCGCGCGGGCCCGGGTCGAGGCCGCAGGCGGCGAGATCACCGCGCCGACCTACACGTTCCCCGGGGGCCGCCGGTTCCAGTTCCGGGACCCCGCGGGGAACGAGCTCGCCGTCTGGGGCGAGTGATGGTGGGTGCCCCCGGCACCCGACGGCGTGGCCGTCGAGCGCCGGGGGCGACCGGAGCGGCTCGCTACGAGTCGTCGCTGAAGGTTCCGCCGAAGATGTCGGAGTTCCCGAACGTCGGCGGGCACTGGTTGTTGGGGCCCTGCCGCAGCGCCGTCGAGTGGGTGTTCGGCAGCTCGGCCGCCGAGGCCCGATCGCGCGGGCGATCGGCGACGATCGGCTGGGCCCCTCCGGCCAGCACGTCCTCCACGAAGGCCTGCCGGTAGGCGTCGACGGCGGGGCACACGGTGCCGTTGCGCATGTCGTTCCACACGGCCGATCCGAAGTCTCTGGTGGCGACCGCGTAGTTGTAGTCGCCGAGGAACTCGGAGGTGAGCCCGTTGGCGCTGGATGCCCGGCCGTCGCCGGCGGCGCCCCGGAGCAGCGTGGTCCAGG
>DASSUD010000185.1:0-4241 GCA_035707385.1 Acidimicrobiales bacterium | reverse complement strand
GACGGTTATGTCCTCGACGCCGCCGAGACCATCCTGCCCGAGCCCTCCGCCGGCGACTTCCGGTTCCGGATCCTCGGCCCCGACGGCGCCGCCGTCCGGGACTTCGAAGTTGACCACGAGCGCGAGCTGCACCTCATCGTGGTGGGCACCGACCTGGCCACCTACGCCCACCTCCACCCCGAGCGCGGCGACGACGGCACCTGGTCGATCCTGCTCGGCCCGCTGCCGCCGGGCACGTACCGGGCCTTCGCCGACTTCGCGGTGGCGGGCGGCCCCGAGCTGACGCTGGGCGTCGACATCGCCGTGCCGGGCGACGCGGCGTATTCGCCGCTGCCGGCGCCGTCCGGGGTCGCCACGGTCGACGGGTACGACGTCGCCGTGACCGGGGCCCCGGTGGCCGGGGAGGAGGCCGAGCTCGCACTCACCGTCACCCGGGACGGGCGGCCGGTCGACGACCTCGAGCCGTACCTGGGGGCGTTCGGGCACCTCGTCGCCATCCGCGGCGGCGACCTGGGCTACCTCCACGTCCATCCGCTCGGCGACGTGCCGGGCCCGGCGGCACGCGGCGGCCCCGAGGTGCGGTTCGCGGTCGAGGTCCCGTCACCCGGCGACTACCGGTTGTTCTTCGACTTCTCGCACGGGGGCACCGTCCGCACCGCCTCGTTCACCGTCAGCGTCGCCCCGGCCGGGCAGGCGGGCGGATCGTGACGGGCTCGACCGGCACCACGGCGGGCCCCGCGCCCGAGGGCGCCCCCGACCAGCGCATCGACCTGGCCATCGAGGGCATGACCTGCGCGTCCTGCGCGGCGCGCATCGAACGGCGGCTCAACAAGCTCGAGGGCGTGTCGGCCACCGTGAACTACGCCACCGAGGTGGCGCGCGCCACGGCGCCCGCGGCGACGTCCGTCGCCGACCTGGTGGCCGAGGTCGCCGCCGCCGGCTACACGGCACAGCCCCTCCGGGCCGTGACCCCCTCCTCCCACCCGGCCGGCCCGCAGGGCGGCTCGGCGCCGGGCGCCGACCACGACGACGCGGAGCCGAGCACGCGGGCGCTGCGCTCCCGCCTCCTGCTGTCCATGGCCCTCGCCGTCCCGGTCGTTGCCCTGGCCATGATCCCGGCGCTGCAGTTCGACGCCTGGCAGTGGCTGTCGCTCACCCTGGCGGCGCCGGTGGTGGTGTGGGGCGGCGCCCCGTTCCACCGGGCGGCGTGGACGAACCTGCGCCACGGCGCCGCCACCATGGACACGCTCATCTCTGTCGGCACCCTGGCGGCGTTCGGCTGGTCGCTGTGGGCGCTCTTCCTGGGCGACGCCGGCGACCCGACCCTGCGCCACGGCTTCTCGCTCACGCCCGAGCGGGGCATGGGCGCCAGCCAGATCTACCTCGAGGTGGCGGCGGGCGTGACCGTGTTCATCCTGGCCGGCCGGTACTTCGAGGCCCGGGCCAAGCGCCGGTCGGGCGCCGCGCTGCGGGCGCTGCTGGAGCTGGGCGCCAAGGACGTGGCGGTCCTCCGGGGCGGCGCCGAGATCCGCATCCCCGTCGACGAGCTCGTGGTGGGCGACCGCTTCGTGGTGCGCCCGGGCGAGAAGGTGGCCACCGACGGCGTCGTCGAGGACGGCGCGTCGGCGATCGACACGTCCCTCCTCACCGGCGAGAGCCTGCCCGTCGAGGTCGCACCGGGCGACGACGTCGCCGGGGCGACGGTCAACGCCGGCGGTCGGCTCGTCGTCCGGGCCACGCGGGTAGGTGCGGACACGGCGCTCGCCCAGATCGCCCGCCTGGTCGAGGACGCCCAGAGCGGGAAGGCGCCGGTGCAGCGCCTGGCCGACCGCGTGTCCGCCGTGTTCGTGCCGATCGTCATCGCGCTGGCGGCGGCCACCCTCGGCTTCTGGTGGGCGGCCGACGGCGACCCGGCGGTGGCCTTCACGGCCGCCGTGGCGGTCCTGATCATCGCCTGCCCCTGCGCCCTCGGCCTGGCCACCCCCACCGCGCTGATGGTCGGCACCGGCCGGGGGGCCCAGCTGGGCATCCTCATCAAGGGCCCCGAGGTGCTCGAATCGACCCGCACCGTCGACACCATCGTGCTCGACAAGACCGGCACGGTCACCACCGGCAGGATGGCGCTCGTCGACGTCCACGTCACCGGCCACGGTGACACCGCCACGACCGTGGGCGAGGCGCTGCGGCTCGTCGGCTCGGTC
This sequence comes from Acidimicrobiales bacterium, assembly GCA_035707385.1. GTDB lineage: Bacteria > Actinomycetota > Acidimicrobiia > Acidimicrobiales > VFJN01 > ZC4RG19. The sequence continues at coordinate 2,040 of DASSUD010000185.1, read as the reverse complement.
GAGGCCGCCTCGGAGCACCCGATCGCCCAGGCCGTCGCCGCGGGAGCCCGCCAGCGGGGCATCACGCTCGGCCCGGTCGACGGGTTCGCCAACCACCAGGGCCTCGGCGTCCAGGGCGTGGTCGACGGCCACGCCGTGGTGGCGGGCCGCGAGCGGTTCCTGGCCGACTGGGCGCTCCACCTGCCGCCCGATCTGGCGGCCGCCCGCGATCGGGCCGAGGCCGCCGGTCGCACGGCCGTCGTGGCCGGCTGGGACGGCGCCGCCCGGGCCGTGCTGGTGGTGGCCGACACGGTCAAGCCCACGTCACCCGAGGCGATCGACCAGCTCCGGGAGCTCGATCTCCGCCCGGTGCTGCTGACCGGCGACAACGAGCGGGCCGCCCGCGCCGTCGCCGCCCAGGTGGGCATCGCCGAGCCCGGTGACGTGGTGGCCGAGGTCATGCCCGAGGACAAGGTCGACGTCGTCCGCTGGCTGCAGGCCGAGGGTCGCGTGGTGGCCATGGTGGGCGACGGCGTCAACGACGCCGCCGCCCTCGCCCAGGCCGACCTCGGCCTGGCCATGGGGACCGGCACCGACGTCGCCATCGAGGCGTCGGACCTGACCCTCGTCCGTGGGGACCTGCGGGCCGCGGCCGACGCCATCCGCCTGTCCCGCCGCACCCTGGCCACCATCAAGGGCAACCTGTTCTGGGCGTTCGCCTACAACGTGGCCGCACTGCCGCTGGCCGCCTCCGGCCTGCTCAACCCGATGATCGCCGGCGCGGCGATGGCGTTCTCCAGCGTGTTCGTGGTGTCCAACAGCCTGCGGCTCCGCCGCTTCCGCTCGAGGGGGGCCGCGTGACCGACTCCACCGTCCCGACCCACCATGCCCACCACGCCCCCGCCGGCGAGCAGCACGGGGCGCACGGCGGCCACGACGAGCACGGCCGCCACAAGCACGCGGGCCACGACCCCGAGATGTTCCGGCGGCGCTTCTGGCTCAGCCTGGTCCTCACCGTCCCGCTGGTCGTCACCAGCGAGATGGTCATGGACTGGTTCGGCTACTCCCTCGACTTCCGGGGGATGGACCTGCTCGGGCCGGTGCTCGGATCGATCGTGTTCTGGTGGGGCGGCTGGCCGTTCCTCGCCGGCGGCGTGGCCGAGGTCCGAGACCGCCAGCCCGGCATGATGCTGCTGATCTCGATGGCCATCACGGTGGCCTACGTGGCGTCGATGGCCACCAGCCTCGATGCGTTCGACCTGGACTTCTGGTGGGAGCTCGCCGCCCTCGTCACCATCATGCTGCTGGGCCACTGGCAGGAGATGAAGGCCATCGGCCAGGCCCAGGGCGCGCTCGCCGCACTGGCCGAGCTGCTGCCCGACGACGCCGAGCGCGTCGGGGCGGGCGGCGAGGTCCAGACCGTCCCGCTCGGCGACCTGCGGCTGGGCGACGTGGTGCTGGTCCGCTCCGGCGCCCGGGTGCCCGCCGACGGCGAGATCGTGGACGGTGCCGCCGAGCTGGACGAATCGATGATCACCGGGGAATCCCGACCCGTGGCCAAGACCCCGGGCGATCAGGTCGTGGCCGGCACCGTGTCGACCGACTCCGCCATCCGGGTCCGCATCACCGCCGTGGGCGAGGACACCGCGCTGGCGGGCATCCAACGTCTCGTCGCCGAGGCCCAGGCCAGCAGCAGCCGGGCCCAGGTGCTGGCGGACCGGTTCGCGGCGCTGCTCTTCTACGTGGCCACCGCCGCCGGCATCGTCACCTTCCTGGTGTGGTGGGGCCTCGGCGACCTCGACAGCTCGGTCACCCGCACCGTGACCGTCCTGGTCATCGCCTGCCCCCACGCACTCGGCCTCGCCATCCCGCTGGTGATCTCGCTGTCGACCGCGGTGTCGGCCAGGGCAGGCATCCTGGTCAAGGACCGGCTGGCCCTCGAGCGCATGCGCACCATCGACGCCGTCCTGTTCGACAAGACCGGCACCCTCACCCGCGGCGCGCACGTCCTCGCCGGCACGGCCGGCCTCGGCCTCGGTGACGACGACGTGCTGCGCCTGG
>DASSUD010000184.1:0-2348 GCA_035707385.1 Acidimicrobiales bacterium | reverse complement strand
CAGGTGGCCTCCAGCGCCGCCTTGGCCACGCCCATCCAGTCGTAGGCCGGCCACGCCTGGGCGGCGTCGAAGTCGAGCCCCACGATCGACCCGCCGTGCGGCATGAGCGGCACCAGCGTCTCGGTCAGCGACTTCAGCGAGTAGGCGGAGACCTGCAGGGCGGTCGCCACCTCGTCCCAGCCGGCGGCCAGCAGCCCGTCCTCCTGCCCGAGGCAGGCCTCGGGGGCGAAGCCGATGGCGTGGAGGGCGCCGTCGACCTTGCCCCAGCGCCGGCCCAGCTCCTCGGCCAGCGCCGCATGCTGGGCCGGGTCGGTGACGTCGAGCTCGACCACGTCGGCGGGGTGGGGGAAGGTGCGGGCCACCCGCTCGGTGAGGCGCATGCCCCGGCCGAACGACGTCAGCACCAGCTCCGCGCCCTGCTCCTGGGCCTGGCGGGCCACGGCCGCCGCGATGGAGTCCTTGGTGAGCACGCCGGTGACCACCAGCTTCTTGCCGTCGAGCAGCATGGGCGCCGTTCCTTCGCTACAGGGGGATGTTGTCGTGGCGGCGGGCGCGGAGCCGCTCGCGCTTGGCGGCCAGGGCGGCCAGGGCGCCGGCCACGGCCGTCCGGGTGCCGGCCGGGTCGATCACGTCGTCGACGTAGCCGCGGGTGAGGGCGACGGTGGGCGACAGGTGGACGGCCTCGTAGTCGCTCTCCAGCCGGTGGCGGAAGGCGTCGCGCTCGTTCTCGGGCACGGACGCCAGGTCGCGGCGGTTGAGGATCTCGACTCCCCCCTTGGCCCCCATCACCGCGATCTCCGCGGACGGCCAGGCCAGCGCGCAGTCGTTGCCCATCGACTTGCAGTCCATGACGATGTACGCCCCGCCGTAGGCCTTGCGCAGCACCACGCACACCCGGGGGACGGTGGCCTCGGCGTAGGCGAAGGCCAGCTTGGCCCCGTGGCGGATCATGCCCCGCCACTCCTGGTCGCGCCCCGGACGGAACCCCGGCGTGTCGACCAGCGTCACCAGCGGCACGCCGAACCCGTCGCAGAAGCGGACGAAGCGACCGCCCTTCTGCGAGCTCTCGATGTCGAGGGCGCCGGCCAGCTGGTCGGGCTGGTTGGCGACCACCCCCACCGGCATGCCCCCGATGCTGGCCAGCCCGGTGACGATGCTGGTGCCGAACCGGGCCCGCAGCTCGAGGAACCCGCCGTCGTCGACGATGTCGGCGATGACGTCGCGCACGTCGTAGCTGGTCCGGCGGTCGTCGGGGACCGCGCGGGAGGCCGCCCGGCACTCGCGCTCCACCGGGTCGGTGGTGTGGACCTGAGGCGGGGGCTCGTGGTTGTTGGGCGGCAGGTGCGACAGCAGGTGGTCGACCGCGTCGAGGGCGGCGTCGAGGTCGTCGGCCACCAGGTCGGCGACGCCGGTGCGGGTGCCGTGGACCCACGAGCCGCCGAGCAGGTCGGCATCGAGGACCGCGGACCCGGTGATGCGGGCCGACGTCTCGGGGGCGTTGACGAAGGCGTGGGCCGCGGTGGTCATCACCACGACGTCGGCCAGGCCCAGCAGCAGCGCCGGCCCACCCAGGCACGGCCCGTCCACCACCAACACGGTGGGGACCAGGCCGGACGCGCCCGCCAGCGCCCGGGCCACCTCGCCCCAGCCGTGCAGCGCGGCCACCCCGCCGTGGGCGCCGATGCCGACGTTGTGGAGCACGCCCACCACCGGGACCCCGGCCTCGACGCCGGCCCGGACGGTGCGGGCGATGACGTCGGTGTCCGCCACGGGCACGGCCGCCGGGCTGCCCCGGAACCACGCCAGCGCCGGTGCCGAGGGCAGGCCCGGCGCCGGGCCGACTCCGGCCTCGACCGTGCCGGGCCGGCCCCGGCCGATCGGCAGGCGGGGCGTCGGCGTCCCCGTGGCGGCGACCGCCACCATCAGGCCGGGCTCAGCACCAGGGCGACGTTGTGGCCGCCGAAGGCGAACGAGGTCGACACGGCCGGCGCCCGGCCGATGCTGCGGGCCTCGCCCGCCACCACGTCGACGGGCAGCTCGGTGCGCTCGTGGTTGGCGGTCGGGGGCACCGTCTCGCGGTCGACCGACAGCAGCGTGGCCACCGCCTCGACGGCGCCGGCGGCCCCGATGAGGTGGCCCGTGACGCCCTTGCCCGAGGTGACCGGGACGGCGCCGGGGCCGAACACCTTGGCGATGGCCGCCGCCTCGGCGCTGTCGTTGTGGGGGGTCGACGTGCCGTGGGCGTTGACGTGGCCGATGGCCGACGGCTCGAGGCCCGCGTCGGCGAGCGCCTGCTGCATGCACGCGGCCGCCCCGCTCCCGCCGGGGGACGGGGCGGTGATGTGGTA
>DASSUD010000183.1:0-4739 GCA_035707385.1 Acidimicrobiales bacterium | reverse complement strand
GCAGGTCATCGCGACCGACCGGTCGGTGCCGGCCGAGGTCCAGGACGTCATCCGCCGCGGCGAGGGGATCGTCTCCGTCCACGCCGTGGGCTGACGCCGGCGGGCGGCCGGGCTCAGCCGCCCGCGCCGTCGCCCTCGGGGGCCTTCTTCGTGGCGGGTGCCTTCTTGGCCGGCGCCTTCTTGGCTGCGGCCTTCCCGGCGGCGGGTGCCTTCCCGGCCGGCTCCGCTGACTTCTTGGCCGGGGCCTTCTTGGCGGGCGCCTTCTTGGCCGCGGCCTTGCCGGCGGGGGACTTCTTGGCCGGGGTCGCCGGAGTCGGAGGAGGCGCCGGCGCATCGGGTGCGACGACCGGGGCGGGAGCGGGTTCTGCCGCGGTCGGCGGCCGCGGTGCCGACTCGGCCGGTGTCCCGGCGGGAGCGGGTTGCGCCTCCGCCGGCGGCGACGGGGTGGGAGCGAGCGGACCGGAGTCTGCCGGTGCCGGGGTGGGCGTCACCCGGTCGGGCGCCGGCCCGGAGCCCGCCGTCGGCGCGGGCGTGGGCGGCGGGGTGGCCAGGAGCCGGCGCACAGCCTGCTGCACCACCCCCGCCAACACGACGAAAAGACCGATCCGGAACCAGCGGCGCCTCACGGCCCCTGAGGCTATCCCCGCCACCGGCCACGGGTCGCAAACGTGGAGCGCCTTGACGTGACCGGGCGGGCTCCGGCATACAATGGCCCTCATGCGCCAGCCCGTCGCCGGCCTCCTCCTTATGTAAGGCGAGCACCCCACATAGGTGCTCGCCCCGCCTCCTGCGCCCACCGGGCCAGGAGGCTTTTGAGTTTTCCGGCGACTTCCTGCGTACCCACCCAACCCGTGAGAGCGAGCGAGCCATGCCTCCCGAACCCGTGACCCCGAAGCCGATGCCGTTCGAGAGGTACGCGCCGTTCCTCCCCCTTCCCCTGGCCCTCGACGACCGCACCTGGCCGAACCGCCGCATCGAGAAGGCGCCGCTGTGGTGCTCGGTCGACCTGCGGGACGGTAACCAGGCGCTGATCGACCCGATGGACCCGGCCCGCAAGCGCCGCATGTTCGACACCCTGGTGCAGATGGGGTTCAAGGAGATCGAGGTCGGCTTCCCCAGCGCCAGCCAGCCCGACTTCGAGTTCGTGCGCCAGCTCATCGAGGACGACCTGATCCCCGACGACGTCACGGTCCAGGTGCTGACCCAATGCCGGCCCGAGCTGGTCGAGCGCACCTACGAGTCGATCCGCGGCGCCCGCCAGGCGATCGTCCACTTCTACAACTCGACGTCCATCCTGCAGCGCCGGGTGGTGTTCGGCCTCGACTACGACGGCATCACCCAGATCGCCACCGACGCCGCCCGCCTGGCCCGCAAGCTCGAGGACGACGTGCCCGGCACCGCGGTGCGCTACGAGTACTCGCCCGAGAGCTTCACCGGCACCGAGATCGACTACGCCGTCGAGATCTGCGCGGCGGTGATGGACGTGGTCGAGCCCGAGGCCGACCGGCCGATCATCCTCAACCTGCCGGCCACCGTCGAGATGTACACGCCCAACATCTACGGCGACGTCATCGAGTACTTCCACCGCCACGTGCCGAACCGCGACAGGGTCGTGCTGTCCCTGCACCCCCACAACGACCGGGGGACCGCGGTGGCGGCGGCCGAGTTCGGCGTCATGGCCGGCGCCGACCGGGTCGAGGGCACGCTGTTCGGCAACGGCGAGCGCACCGGCAACGTCGACGTGGTCACGCTGGCCATGAACCTGTTCAGCCAGGGCGTCGACCCCGGGCTGGACATCAGCGACATCGACGCCACCCGGCGGGTGGCCGAGTACTGCAACCGCCTGCCGGTCCACCCCCGCCACCCCTACGTGGGCGACCTCGTGTACACCGCCTTCTCCGGCAGCCACCAGGACGCCATCAAGAAGGGGTTCGCGGCCCTCGGCCCCGACTACGAGACCTGGGGCGTGCCGTACCTGCCCATCGACCCCAAGCACGTCGGCCGCACCTACGAGGCGGTGATCCGGGTCAACAGCCAGTCGGGGAAGGGCGGCGTGGCGTACATCATGCATGCCGAGCACGGCTACGACCTGCCCCGGCGCCTCCAGATCGAGTTCTCCAAGACGATCCAGGGCATCACCGAGGACACGGGCACCGAGATCTCCCCCACCCACATGTGGGAGACGTTCGTGGGCGAGTACCTCGACGAGAACGCCGGGGTGCAGCTCGTGGCGCACGAGTCGACCACGGGCGAGAGCGGCTCGCGGGTGACGGCGCAGTTGGTGGTGGACGGCGAGCACCGCACCGTGACCGGCGAGGGGAACGGCCCGATCGCCGCCTTCGTGGCCGGGCTCCAGGCCGATCTCGGCGTCGAGATCGACGTCGTCGACTACAGCGAGCACGCGGTGGGCGCCGGGTCCGACGCCGTGGCCGTGGCCTACGTCGAGACGCAGCGCCCCGACGGGGCGGTGCGGTGGGGCGTGGGTCGCCACGAGAGCATCACCACGGCCTCGCTGCGGGCGGTGATCTCGGCGGTCAACCGCCAGCGGGCGGATCTTCACGTCATCGAGCGTCACGAACCGTAGCGAGAGGCCCGCTCAACGAAAGATTTTCCCGTTTGGGGATGTAACGCATGTCACAGATGCGGTACGATCCTCACTCCGAACGGCCGAACGAACGCCGAGCGGGTGCCCCGGGCCTGGGCCGGGCACTCGTGACGGGTTCCTCCCGTCGAAGCCGGGTGCGCCTGGCTTCGACGGGAGGGCGGTCCGGCCCAGGGGCGGTCGTGGCCCCGGGTCGTGGTGTGCCATCCTGCGCTCCACCATGGACCGCAGACGCCGTCTCGCCATCGTCGCCGGCGTGGTGGTCGCCGTCGCCGTCCTGGTCGTCGCCGTGGTCCTGGTGTGGCCCGACGGCGATCGCGACGACCGCCCCCTCGCCGGGTCCGGGCGCCCGGACAGCGCCCCCACCACCGCCGCGGACGCGGTCGAGCCGTCCCCCGGTGCCGCAGGCATCGGCGATCCGTACTACCCCGCCGCCGGCAACGGCGGCTACGACGTCACCCACTACGACCTGGCGCTGACCTGGGACGCCGAGGCCCGCCACATGACCGGCGAGGCGGCGGTGACCGCCACCGCCACCCAGGCGCTGTCCAGCTTCGTGCTCGACCTGGCCGGCATGGAGGTGTCGGCGGTGTCGGTCGACGGCGAGGAGGCCGCCTTCGCCCGTGAGGGCGACCGCGACCTCCGCATCACGCCCGCGGGGCCGCTGGCCGCGGGCGGGACGTTCACGACCGTCGTCCGCTACGCCGGTCCGCCCACGACCGTCCCCGGCGACGAGTTCTTCGACCCCGGGTGGTTCGGGGACGACGGCGAGGTCTACGCCCTGTTCGAGCCCGACGGCGCCGCCACCCTGTTCCCGTCGAACGACCACCCGAGCGACAAGGCCAGCTACGAGTTCCGGGTGACGGCCCCGGACGACCTGGAGGTGGTCGCCAACGGCCGGCTGACCGGGACGATCCCCGGTGACGGCGTGAGGACGTGGGTGTACGACGCCCCCGACCCGATGGCCAGCTACCTGGTCCAGGTGGCGATCGCCGACATGGAGTTCGCGGAGGCGACGGGGCCGGGCGGCCTGCCCATCCGCCACGCCTTCGACACCGACGTGGCCGGCGAGTTCGACCAGGTCATGGGGCGCACGGCGCAGATGATCGAGTCGTTCGCGGAGTGGTTCGGGCCCTACCCGCTTGTGTCCTACGGGGCGCTGGTGGTGGACGAGTCGCTGGGCCTGGCCCTGGAGACCCAGACGCTGTCGATATTCGACAGCACCGCCGCCGGCAGCGAGGAGATCGTGGCCCACGAGCTGGCCCACCAGTGGTTCGGCAACGCCGTGAGCCCGGCCACATGGGCCGACATCTGGCTCAACGAGGGCTTCGCCACCTACGCCCAGTGGCTGTGGTCGAGCCGCGACGAGCCGGCGGCGCTCGACGGCACGGTCCGCCGGGCAGCCGCGTCGGGGAGCCTCGACCTGCCGCCCTACGACCCCGGCCCCGAGCACCTCTTCGCGGAGTCGGTGTACACGCGGGGAGCGTTGACGCTCCACGTGCTGCGGCGCACGATCGGCGACGACGCGTTCTTCGCGGTCCTCCGCACCTGGGGCGAGCGCTTCGGCGGTGCGGTGGCCACGACGGCCGACCTGGAAGCGCTGGCCGAGGAGCTGTCGGGCGCCGAGCTGACCCCGCTGTTCGACGCCTGGCTGCGGGCAGAGGCGCTGCCGGCCTACGACGACTGGGTGCCGTGACCGACCCCCGGTCCCGTCCCCACCCTGGGGCTGGGGTAGGTTGGCCCTCGTGACGAGCGAGCAGTCCAATCTCGAGATCGTCGACCGCTCCCACGGCAGGGCGACCACCCGCCTGTCGGGCGACCTCGACATCGTCACCTCCGAGGAGGTGAAGCGGGACCTGGCCCAGCTCATCGACGACGGGCACACGGAGCTGGCGCTCGACCTCTCGGGCGTCGGGTTCGTCGACTCCAGCGGCCTGGGCGTCCTCGTTGCGGTGCACCGCCACGCCGAGTCGCACGGCGCCGCCTTCGTGGTGCGGTCGGTGCCGCCCCAGGTGCAGCGCCTGTTCGAGATCACCCGCCTCGGCGACCTGCTCACCGTCGACGGCGACTGAGCGCGGTCGGCGGCGGCCGAGTGGGGTGGCCCGCAACGTCACGCCGGGAATCGCCGGCCAGCCGC
>DASSUD010000182.1:0-10042 GCA_035707385.1 Acidimicrobiales bacterium | reverse complement strand
GCGCCAGGGCGCGTACACGATCGGCTTCGACGTCAACGTCGCACTGATGTGGGGGCGCACGCTGGCGGCCGCCACCCGCGAGGCCATGCCGAGCCCGACGGTCAACAACTACACCGCCGGCGACGGCCGGCCGTTCTGGATCGTCGGCCTGGAGGGCGAGCGCCACTGGCCCGCCCTCGCCCGCGCCGTCGGGCGGCCGGAATGGCTGACCGACGAGCGCTTCGCCCAGCCGGTCGGGCGGGCCCGCAACGCGAGGGCCCTCATCGCCGAGCTCGACGACATCTTCGCCACCCGGCCGCTGGCCGAGTGGGCGGCGGCCTTCGACGCCGAGCCCGACCTGTTCTGGAGCCCCGTGAACACGGTGGACGACCTGCTGGGCGACGAGCAGTTCCATGCCGCCGGCTCGGTGGTGGAGGTGCCCGACGAGGGCGGCGGCTGGCCGATGCTGGCCACGCCGGCCGACTTCGACGGCCACCCGCCGGTCCCCCGGTGGCGGGCGCCGGCCCTCGGCCAGCACACCCGCGAGGTGCTCGCCGAGCTGGACCTCGACGCGGCGGCCATCGACGAGCTGCTGGCCGACGGGGTGGCGATCGCCGCCCAGCCCGACGGGAGTTGACCGGCGATGGGCGTCCTCACCCGCACCCCGCGTCGACCGCGGCCACGCTCGCCCGCTGGCGGCGGGCGGTGGCGGGCACCGCCGACCCGGCGGTCACCGGCCTGTCGATCCCCGGGGCGACCGAGTGGTCGAACGAGACGATCCTGTTCGACGCCGCCTGGGGCGCCGGCGACGACCGGCGGACGCGACGCCTGGTCGCCCGCATCGCGCCGTCGGGCCACCAGGTGTTCCCGGACGAGACCTTCCTCCGCCAGCACACCGTGATGCGCGCCCTGTCCGAGCGCAGCGACGTCCCGATGGCGACGATCCACTGGCTCGAGACGGACCCGTCGTGGTTCGGCCGGCCGTTCTCGATCATGGATCACGTGGCCGCCGACGTCCCGACCGACAACCCGCCCTACGCCGGCCAGGGGTGGCTCCACGACGCCACCCCCGAGCAGCAGGCCCGGGCCTGGGACGCCGGCGTCGACGCCATGGCGGCCGTCCACCGGGTCGTGCCGGAGGGCACCACCGACTTCCAGCAGTTCGTCCTCGCCGCCCAGGACTCCGGCGCCACCGGCGGGGGCCTGGCCCTGGGCGAGGCCGAGGCGATCCAGGTGATCCGGGCCGCTCAGCAGCTGTCGACCGACATCGTGTTCTCGACGAGCCTGGGGACCTTCGGGCAGGCCGACGCCGAGGCGCTCGGGGAGTTCGCGGACCAGGTGGTGTTCAACTCCGAGCTGCCACCCGCCACCGCGTCGACGGACCGGTGGCCGACCCTGGCCGACGTGTCGGGGGAGGCCATCACCGCGGCCTTCGAGACGGCGCAGGGCATCGACTTCTTCGGCCTCATCCCGCCCTGGACGCCCCCGGCGGGCACGGGCGAGGGCGTGTTCGGGGCGGTCTCGAACCCGTACTACTTCCAGGTCTCCTTCGACCCCGGGTCGGGCGAGTTCGTCGTGGACGACGAGCTGCTGAACGTGGTCGAGGAGGTGGACGGCAACAGGGACTACCCGCAGCCCGGCTGAGGGCGGGCCCGCCGGGGCGCCGGTCAGCGCACCGCGGTGACCGGGACGTTGGCGTACCCGGCGACGTTCGACATCGTGACCCGGCGGAGCCCGGACGCGTCGACGTCGAGGCGCCGCCAGCGGGCGACGATCTCCTCGATGGCGATGCGGCTCTCCATGCGGGCCAGGGCGGCGCCGAGGCAGCTGTGGACCCCGTGGCCGAAGCCGATGCTGACCGCCGGCGGGCGGTCGATGTCGAAGTCGTCGGGGCGGTCGAAGGCACGCGGGTCCCGGGTGGCGGCCCCCGTGAGCAGGAGGACGGGGAACCCTGCGGGGATCGTGCCCCCGTCGTAGGTCCGGTCCTCGACCGAGAAGCGGCCCTGGTACTGCGACGGGGGCAGCAGGCGGAGGATCTCCTCGACGGCCTGGGGGATGCACGCCGGGTCGTCGCGGACCCGGCGCCACTGGTCCGGGTGCTCGGCGAACAGCACCACGGCGTTGCCGACCAGCTTGGTCACCGTCTCGGCGCCCGCCCCGCCGAGGAGCCCGGCGAACCCGGCGATCTCGTTGTCGTCGAGGCCGGTTTCGACGCCGTCGCCCCGGTCGACGGTGACCTGGGTCAGGCGGGTGAGCATGTCGTCCTGCGGGTGGCGGCGCTTCTCCGCGGCGAGGGCGTGGAAGTAGCCGGCCGTCTCCAGCACGGCTGCCTGCCCCTCCGGGGTGGCATCCACCTGGCCGGCCTCGCGGTGCAGCGACAGGTCGAGCCACTCGCGGATCTGCTGGCGCTCGCCCTCGGGGACACCGAGCATCCGGGAGATGATCTCCACCGGGAACAGGGCCGAGAAGTCGGCGACGACGTCGAAGGTGTCCCGGTCCGCGAGCGGTGCGAGGAAGCTCCTGACGACCTCGCGGACCATGGGCTCGAAGGCCGTGACGGCCCGGGGCGTGAACACCCGGCTGACCAGGGCCCGGAAGCGGTCGTGCTCGGGTGGGTCCATCATGATGATCATGCCGAGCGACCGGATAAGCTCGGGGTCCCGGCTGAGCGACGACAGGTCCACGCCGTGGGCGCTGGAGAGCCCCTTCCAGTCCCGGTGGGCCGCGACCACGTCGGCGCAGCGCGACAGGGCGTAGAACCCGTACCTCTCGCTGAAGTAGACGGGCGCCTCGTCCCGGAGGCGGCGGTACACCCCGCTCGGATCGTCGAAGTACGCCGGGGAGAAGGGATCGAAATCGACTGCGGTGGCTGTCACCGTGCCTCCCGGAAAGTCGCACATGCAGGAGCAGGAAGCATCGCTTTTTCCACAACGCTAGTCTCGATCGCACCGGCGCGCTGGTGCCGACCGGGGGAGGGGATCGCGTGCTTCGAGTCATCCGGTGGCAGGCGCCCGACTGGCCGGGCGGACGGGGTTGGCGGGTCACCACCACCTTCCTCGACCTCCCGACGATCGCCGGCCGGGGGGTGCTGGGATGAGCGAGCGCCCGATCGAGCACCCGAGCCGGTTCGCGGCGGAGGCGCCCGACCGCACGGCGGTGGTGGTGGGCGGCACGGGCGGCACGCTGACCTACCGCCAGCTCGAGGAGCGGTCGTGCCGCGTGGCGCACCTCCTGCGGTCATTCGGGCTCGGTCCCGGCAGGCACGTGGCGGTGCTGCTGGAAAACCGGCCCGAGTTCTTCGAGGTCGTGTGGGGCGCCCTGCGCAGCGGCCTGTACGTGACCCCCATCAACTGGCATCTCGCGCCGGACGAGGCCGCCTACATCGTCGAGGACTGCGGCGCCACCGCCCTCGTGGCCTCGGCCGCCCACGGCGACGTGGTGGGTATGCTCGCCGGCGGCGGGGCCCTCGCGGGCCGGCTCGCGGTCGGTGGCGGCCTCCCGGGCTTCGCCGGCTACGAGGAGGCGCTCGCCGCCCAGCCGGCGTCGCGCCCGCCGGGCGAGTGCGAGGGCAACTGGATGTTCTACTCGTCGGGCACCACGGGGCGGCCCAAGGGCGTGAAGCCCCCGCAGGTCGGCGGCCCCCTCGGCGCGGGCTCGTCGTTCAGCGTGCTGGTGCAGGGCCTCTACGGCGGAGGCGAGGACAGCGTGTACCTCAGCCCCGCCCCGCTCTACCACGCGGCACCGGCCGGGTGGACCACGGCGTTCCACCGCCTCGGGGCCACCACCGTCGTCATGGAGCGCTTCGACCCGATCGAGGTCCTGGCGCTGATCGAGCGGCACCGCGTCACCCACGTGCAGTTCGTCCCCACCCACCTCGTGCGCCTGCTGAAGCTGCCGGCCGCGCAGCGGGCGCGGTTCGACCTGTCCAGCCTGCGGGTCGTCGTCCACGCCGCCGCGCCGTGCCCGCCCGAGGTCAAGCGGGCCGCCCTCGACTGGCTCGGACCCATCGTCCACGAGTACTACTCGGGCAGCGAGGGCGTGGGGTTCTGCGCCATCGGGCCCGAGGAGTGGCTGGCCCACCCGGGTTCGGTGGGGCGGTCGCTGCTGGGCGCGGCCCACATCGTGGGAGCGGGCGGCGCCGAGCTCCCGCCGGGCGAGGAGGGCGAGGTCTGGTTCGAGGCGCCGAGCCGGTTCGAGTACCACGGCGACCCCGCCAAGACCGCCGCCGCCTTCGACGAGCGGGGCTGGAGCACGCTTGGCGACATCGGCCGGCTCGACGAGGACGGCTACCTGTACCTCACCGACCGGGTGTCGAACATGATCATCACCGGCGGCGTCAACGTGTACCCCCGCGAGGTCGAGGACGTGCTGGTCCTGCACCCGGCCGTGGCGGACGTGGCGGTCATCGGCGTCCCCCATCCCGACATGGGCGAGGCCGTGCGCGCCGTGGTGCAGGTCGAGGACGCCGCACCGGACGACGCCCTGGCCGGTGAGCTGATCGCCTTCTGCCGCGAGCGCATCGCGCACTTCAAGTGCCCGGCGTCCGTGGTCTTCCTCGACCCGCTCCCCCGCCTGCCCAGCGGCAAGCTGGCCAGGCGCCTGCTGCCTGCCGACGTGCGCGCTGGATAGCGGGGCTTCCACATTCCCTGCAATGTCGCTTGCAGAAGTAGTACAACGTCATGCATGACAGATGGACTCGACGTCGCGGTCTTCGACTGCCGGCGACGCACCGGAACCTCATCCGCTTCGTCGAGCTGGGCGGCCGCAACTGAGCAACGGCTTCCTTGAGAGAGCGGTCGAGACACGGTGCCTCAGAACACACCCGGCGAGGTGAACGGCGAGGACGTCGACGCGGCCGACTGGCATTCCCGCGTCGTCAAGCGGTCGCTGCGCACGGCGACCAAGCGGTCGATCGACCGGGGTGCCAGCCTGGTGCGGGCCGCCGCCCGGCTGCTGGAGCGGTCCAACGGGGACCGGTTCACGGTCCAGGACGTCGCCGACGAGGCGGGCCAGTCGCTGCGGACGCTGTACCAGTACTTCGAGAGCAAGGACGACCTGCTGCTCGCGGTGTTCGAAGAGGCGATGCGCACGTACGCCAGGATGATCGCCAAGGCCGTCGTCGACCTCGACGACCCCCTCGAACGGCTCGGCGGTGCCGTGATCGCCGCCGTCCGCATGCCCGAGTTCAGCGGCACGGGTGTCGACCGCGGGCTCGCCCGCCTGCGCCTCAAGCTGGGCGAGGTGGAGCCCGCGCTGGTGGCCCGCTCGCAACAGCCCGTGACCGTGCTCATGCGCGACCTGGTGGCCGAGGCCGCCGACGCCGGTGCCATCCGCACCGAGAGCGTCGACGGCGCCACCTACATGATCCTGGCCCTGAAGTCGGCGTTCATCACCAGCCACACGCTCGGGAACGACACCGGCGTCGGTCTCCCCGACATCAACGCCCTCACCTCGTTCTGCCTCGCCGGGCTCGGCGCCCCCGTCGACGACGCCTGGCTCGACGAGGTGAGCGCCAAGCTCCACCTCCCCGAGCGCGTCACGCTCACCCCCCGCGCCCGCTCCAAGCGCACCTGACGACGATTTGGCGTCCCCCACGTCCGCATTGCGACGTGAGAGACGCCAAATCGCGGAACCGCGCCGGTCAGTAGGTGAGCAGCGTCCGTACGATGTCTGCCACCCGCCGGCTCGTATCGAGATCGACGGCTCCCAGCCGGTGGACCAGGCGGCTCCGATTGACCGAACGGATCAGCTCGCACTGGACATAGCTGGTGTCATCTAGCCCAGTTCCGTCAGTCGCGTCGATCTCGACGTGGAGCGAGAGGCCTCGCCGGGTGGTCGTAAGCGGAGTGACGATGACGAAGGGGAGGTCGGGGCCGAACGTGTCGGGAGGCCCGAGCACCAGGGCCGGCCGGTGGTACGCGGGCTCTCCGGGAGGAGGCTCCCCGAAGTCCACCAGCCACAAATCATCGATGGATGCCATCGGCGACGGCTGTGGAGTCCGCCTCTGCCACGTAGTCATGCCGTCGACAAATTGTCTACAGGCGAGGCCGAGGGCTGCCGCCGGTCGGGGCCGAACGAAGAAGACCCAGCTCACATGCGTGCCCGGGGTGGGAGTCGAACCCACACGGCCTTGCGGCCAGAGAGGTTTAAGCCCTCCGCGTCTGCCAGTTCCGCCACCCGGGCAAGCTGGTGCCGGCTACGCCGGCTCGTCGTATCCCGCGAGCCGGCCGTCGCCGCGGAACAGGTGGCGTAAGCCGTCGCTGAAGCGCAGCAGCGCCCGGCCCTGCAGGTGGGAGCCATCGGCGGCGTCCAAGGTCAGGTCGTGCTCGCCGGGCTCGAGGCGGTGCTGGTCGCAGGTGCGGAGATTGACCTCCCAGTCGTTGGGCCCGGGCCCCGACTCGCCGTCCCGTACCACCACGAACACGTCGGCGTAGGACACCCCGACGTCGTCGTCACCGACCGACATGCGCTCCACCGACAGGCGGGTCGACCTCACGGTCGCACCCTACCCACACCCCTACGCCGCCTGCTCGCCGCTGCCGCTCACGGCCGCCCACAGCGCGGACCGGACCCGGTCGGCGCGGGCGCCGGCGAGGCGGTTGGCGGCCACCACCCCCTCGACCATGTCGGCCACCACCGCCGGCCACGGGCGCGCCCGCAGGGCCACCGCCACCGTCACGCCAGGCCCCCGCCGCACGATGGACCGGGACACGCCGGGGATCCGCGGTGGGCTGCGGAACGTGGGGGCGCGCAGGCCCTGGGCGCGGGCGGCCTCGGCCAGCGAGCGGGCCAGGCGGGCGAAGCGCAGGGACGTCGGCTCCATCCCCGTCATCATCCCCGGTCCCTGTGACAGTTTCGGCGCGTAGGCTGCCGGTGATGGTGGCCGAGAAGTCCCCGGGCCAGCGGCGTCCGCGGCCCCCGCTGGTGGCCGTGCCGCAGCCGGACGGCGACGACGCACGCCCCACGGCCGGCCCGGCGGCCGATCCCGGCGACCCCTCGGGCGAGGCCGACCTCGCCGCCGCCGCCCCCGACGACCTGCGCCTCTCCGACGTCGACGAGTGGGGCCGGTCCCAGCACCTCCGCGACCTGCTGGCCAAGCTGTACGACCCGCTGTACGACCACTGGTTCCGGGTCGAATGGGAGGGCTTCGACAAGCTCCCCCGCACCGGCGGCGCCCTCATGGTGGCCAACCACGCCGGCGCCATTCCCGTCGATGCCCCGTCGATCATGCACGGGATCGAGCGGGAGCTGCACCGGCCCGTCTACGGGCTGGCCGACGACGTGTTCAAGCGCATCCCGCTCATCAACCTCGGCTGGTCCCGGCTGGGCGGGGTCCAGGCCCACCCCGACAACGCCTACCGCCTGCTGCGGGAGCAGCAGCACCTGGTGATGGTGTTCCCGGAGGGCTCGAAGGGCCCGGGCAAGCTCTACAAGGAGCGCTACCAGCTCCGGCGGTTCGGCCGGGGCGGGTTCGTGCAGATCGCCATGCGGGCCGGCGTGCCGATCATCCCCCTGGCCGTGGTGGGCAACGAGGAGACCATGCCCATCGTGTTCAAGATCCCGGCGGTGGCCCGGGCGCTCGGCCTGCCCTACGCCCCGATCACCGCCAACATGCTGGCGATGGGACCGTTGGGCGCCCTGGTGCCGTTCCCGGCCAAGCTCCGCATCCGGGTGCTCGACCCGGTGGTGCTCGACGTGCTGCCGGACCAGCCCCGCTACTCCCGCAGCCGCATCATGGACATCTCCGAGGAGATCCGCCACGCCATCCAGGCCGAGCTGTACTACATGCTGCGCCATCGCCAGAGCGTGTGGTTCGGCTGATGGGACGGCGCGTTCTCGTCACGGGCCTCGGCTCGTTCTGGGGCGGCCGGGTGGCCCAGACCCTCGAGCAGGACCCCGAGGTCGACGTCATCATCGGCCTCGACACCCAGGAGCCGTCGGTACCCCTCGACCGCACCGAGTACGTGCGGGTCGACGAGAGCTACTCGATCCTGTCCCGGATCGTGCGGGCCACCCAGGTCGACACGATCGTGCACACCTTCCTGGTGGTCGACTCCAACCAGACCTCGGCCTCCCAGATGCACGACATCAACGTCATCGGCACAATGAACCTGTTCGCCGCGGCCAGCCAACCCGAGTCCCGCGTGCGCAACGTGGTGGTGAAGTCGTCGACGATGGTGTACGGCTCGACCCACGCCGACCCCGTGTGGTTCGCCGAGGACACCCGGCGCCCGGCGTTCCCCCGCCTGCGGGTCGAGCGGTCCCTGCTCGAGGTCGAGGGCTACGTGCGGGACTACGCCGCCGACAACCCGCACGTGGCGGTGAGCCTGCTGCGCTTCTCCAACGTGCTGGGCGAGGACATCGCCACCCCCATCACCCGGGCGCTGGAGCTGCCGCTGGTGCCGTGCGTGTTCGGCTACGACCCGCGGGTGCAGTTCGTCCACGAGGTCGACGTGGTGCGGGCGATCATGCACGTCCTCGACGACGACCTCGGCGGCATCTTCAACGTGGCCGGCGACGGGCTGCTGCCGTGGAGCGAGGTGGCCGCCATCTGCGGGAAGCGCCTGGTGCCGCTCCCGCCCGTGGGGCGCAGCCTGGTGGCCTCCGGCCTGACCCGGCTCGGGGTGGACATGCCCAAGGAGCTGATCGAGCTGCTCACGTACGGCCGCGGGGTCGACAACCGGCGGCTCAAGGAGGCCGGGTTCACCTACCGGCACACGTCCGTCAGCGCCGTCCACGCCTACGCCGAGGCCGCACGGCTCCGCCACACGTTCGGGCACCGGGTCCCCTACCGCTACGAGCGCGACGTCGAGCAGTTCTTCCGCCACTCACCCGCGGTCGTGCGCGACCGCGGCTGAGCGGCTACTGGCCGTTCGTCGACCAGTGCCAGGGCTCCGAGGGCAGGTTGTAGAGCCCGTAGGAGTTCGCGTGGTTGACGAGGAGGTTCCAGCAGGAGTTGCCCCGCCGGATGGCGCCGCCGCCGTTGCAGTTGAAGTCGACGGCCAGGCCCCGCTCGTGCATCGAGGAGCCCGGCCGGGCGGTGGGCGGCGTGCAGCTCGACGATGCCATCTGGTAGATCGCGTAGTTGGAGGTGCCGCAGTGCGCCTCGCGCAGCGCAATCTGCATCTCGGGGCTGCGCCAGCCGCTGCCGCACAGGGCCACGCTCTGCGCGGCGGCGCGGTCGAGCAGGCCCTGGAGGTTGCCGGCGATGGCGCCCGCCACCGTGATCGACCCGCCGTAGGGGCACGACACCCGGGCCAACCCGCCGGGTGCCGGCGCGATCGCCGACGGGGCGACGTCCGGCGCGCCACCGCCCCCGCCCCCACCACCGCCCCCGCCGGCGGGGCTGCTGGTGGTGGTGGTACCGCGCTCACTCCGGCGGCTGGCGGCGGCAGCGGCCGCGGCGGCCGCCGCCGCGGCGGCCTGGCGCTCGCGCTCCTCGTTCTCCTGCAGGGCCTTGACCCAGGCGGCCAGTGCCGCCTGCTCGCGCACGAGCTGGTCGGCCAGGGCCGCGTCGAAGGCCCTGAGCGACTCCGCCTCGGCCAGCTTGGCGTTGAGGCGGGCCTCCAGCTCGGCGGCGAAGCTCTGCTGCTGGGCCAGCGCGTTCTCGACCTCGGTCAGCTCGCTCTCGGCCTCCGCCCGCTTGGCCTCGGCCTCCGCGGCCGCCGTCTCCTTGTTGGCCTTGTCGATCTCGAGGTCCTCGTGGGCCTGCTCGAGCTGGTCGAGGAGGTCGGCGTCCGTGTCGGCCTGGATCTCCACCAGCGCCTGGCGCACGGCCACGTCGGACAGCGACTCGGCGTTGCGGAAGGCGTCGAGGCCGTTGTCGGTGGGAGGATCGACGTAGGTCGCGACGACGAGGTCGTCGGTGGCCAGGCCGAGGAGGTCGATGCGGGCCTGCTGGGCCGTGACCGCCTCGGTGGCGGCCACCACCTCCGCCTCGGCCTCGGCCAGCGCCCGCTCGGCCTCCTCGAGCTCGGCCTGCTGGGTGGCGACGTTGTCCTCGAGGACGACGAGGGCGGCCTGCAGCTCGGCGTCCTGGGCCACGAGCGTGTCGACCTCGAGG
>DASSUD010000181.1:0-16585 GCA_035707385.1 Acidimicrobiales bacterium | reverse complement strand
AACGTCTGAGCCCGTGCAGTCGATCGACGTGGCGGTCGGACCGCTGACCTTCGACGCCCTGGTGGCCGGGCCCGACGGGGGCGAGGGCGTGCTGCTGCTGCACGGCTTTCCGCAGACGTCCCGGGCGTGGGTCGACCAGCTGGAGGTCCTCGGCGCGGCCGGGTACCGGGCCGTGGCCTTCGACCAGCGGGGCTACTCGCCCCGGGCCCGCCCGTCGGGGGTCGACGCGTACCGCACGCCGGAGCTGATTGCGGACGTGATCGGCGTGGCCGACGCGCTGGGCATGGACCGGTTCCACCTGGTGGGGCACGACTGGGGCGGGGCGGTGGCCTGGCAGGTCGGTGGCCGCCACGGCGACCGGGTGCGCACGCTGACCGCGGTCTCGACGCCCCACCCGGCCGCCATGGGCATGGCTCTGGCGGGCCAGACCGGCGGCGACCAGGCCGAGCGGTCGAGCTACATCGCGCTGTTCCGCGAGCCCGACTCGCAGGACAGGCTCCTGGCGGACGACGCCCAGGTCCTGCGCCTGCTCTACCTGGCCAGCGGCATGCCGACCGGGCGCGAGGCGCCCTACGTGGAGGCGCTGGGCACCCCCGAGGCGCTGGGCGCCGCCCTCAACTGGTACCGGGCGGCCGACCTGTCCCTGGTCGAGGGCCTGGGTCCCGTCCGGTCGCCCACGATGTACGTGTGGTCGACCGAGGACCCGGCGCTGGGGCGGGAGGCGGCGGAGGCCACGGCGTCCTTCGTGGAGGGCCCGTACCGTTTCGAGGTGCTCGAGGGCGTGGGCCACTGGATCCCGGAACAGCAGCCCGACCGGCTCAACGCGCTGCTGCTCGACCACTTCGGCGGCAGCCGATCAGCGGGATAACGGTAGGAGGGAGCCGCCGTCCGTAAACTGTCAGCCACCCTGCGTCACAACCAGGCGGTGACGAGTGACTTCTTCGATGTGGAACCCCCCGACAGGTCCGCCCAACGACGTTCCCCTGCGCCCGGCGGACGTGCGCCGCGAGATCGCCCACGCGATCGAGGCGGCCCAGACCCGTGATCGTGAGCTCCGAGCCGAGATCGCCGCGCTGGCCCGGCGGGGCATCGAGGCCGCCGGCGAGGCCGATGACGCCGCGGCCGATGCGGCCGAGGCGCAGGAGCTGGCCAAGCGCGCCCTGCAACGGTCCGAGGAGTCGGCCCGGGCGGGCCAGCGGGCCGACGCCGCCCGCTGGACCGGCGCGGCCCGCGTGTTCGCCCTGCGCCTGCGCGACGCCCGTGCCCGGCTGGCCGGGATCGAGGCCGAGGGACCGGTGCTCGCCGCCCGGCGCCAGCGCGCCGAGTCGGCGCTGGCGGCCAACGTGGCCGGGCTGAACCAGGTGGCGGTGGCGCGGCTGGCGTCCCTCAGCGCCCGCAAGGCCGCCAAGCTCCAGGCGACGGTGGACGAGGCCGCGGCGGCGCTGGCGGAACCGCCCGGCGGCGTGGTGGCGGCGGCCGAACGCGACGCCCGCGCCGCCCGGGAGGAGGCCGCCGCCGGGCACGCACCGGCCGGCGGTGACACCGCCGGCGTGGAGGAGGACGATCTCGAGGACGAGGTCGACCTGGCGGCGGCCGATCCCCTGCTCGACGAGCTGCGGGGCGAGCTCGGCCTCGGCGCGGAGCCGCCGGCGTCCGAGCCCGCCGGGTCTCGCTGACCGGCCGGGGCCCGCACCGGTCGCGCGGTAACCGCGCCCGGCGCTGTCACACACGCCGGATACCCTGACTCCGATGCCCGCCCCCCGCCTGCGGTTCGCGCCGTCACCCACCGGCTGGTTGCATGTCGGCGGCGCGCGCACCGTCCTGTTCAACTGGCTGGTGGCGCGCCGGTACGGCGGCGAGATGCTGCTGCGCATCGAGGACACCGACACCGAGCGCAACCGGCCCGAGCTGACCGACGACATCCTGGCCGAGATCGAGTGGCTGGGCCTGGCGTGGGACGGCGAGCCGGTCCACCAGAGCGACCGGCTGCACCTCCACACCAAGGCCGCGTCCGAGCTGCGGGCGGCGGGCGTCGCCTACTGGTGCGACTGCACGGCCGAGCAGGTCCAGGCCCGGGCGAAGCAGCGGGGCGGCCCGCCGGGCTACGACGGCCACTGCCGCGACCGGGGGCTGGCCCAGGGGCCGGGCACCGCGCTGCGGTTCCGGGCGCCCGACGTCGGCACGACCTCGTTCGAGGACCTGGTGCGGGGCACGGTCACGTTCGGCAACGACAAGATCGAGGACTTCGTCCTGCTCCGGTCGAACGGCGTCCCCACCTTCCTGCTGGCCAACGTCGTCGACGACGTCGACATGGGCATCACCCACGTCGTGCGGGGCGAGGAGCATGTCAACGGCACCCCGAAGTACCTGCTGATCGGCGACGCCCTCGGATTCGACCACCGGCCGGTGTTCGCCCACCTGCCGGTGCTGGTGGACGAACGGCGCAAGAAGCTGTCCAAGCGGCGAGACGGCGACGCGGTGTCCGTGGCCGAGTTCCGCCAGGCCGGCTACCTGCCGGAGGCGATGGTCAACTACCTGGCCACGCTGGGGTGGGGCCCGCCCGACGGCGTGGAGATCCGGCCGCTCGCCGAGATCGTCGGCCTGTTCGACCTCGACGCGGTCACCCCGTCGCCCGCCTTCTTCGACACGAAGAAGCTGACCCACTTCAACGCCGAGTACATCCGGGCCCTCGCCACCGACGAGTTCGTGGCCCGGGCGCGGCCGTTCTTCGCCCACGGTGACGCCACCGAGGCGGTGCTGTCGCCGCTGGCCCGGGAGGTGCAGGAGCGGGTGCGGCTGCTGAGCGAGGTCGAGCCGATGGTCGACTTCCTGCGCACCGACGACGTCGAGATCGACGAGGCGTCGTGGCAGAGGTCGGTGGTCAAGCTGGGCGACCGGGCGGGTGCCATGCTCGACGCCGCGGCCGGCGGGCTGGCCGCGTGCCTGTGGGAGCGCGAGGCTGTAGAGGCCGCGCTGTCGGACGCGGCGCTGGCGGCGGGGTTCGTGAACGCGGAGGGGAACCCGCAGATGTCCAAGGCGCAGGGACCCGTACGGGTGGCCGTGACCGGCCGCAGCGTCGGGCCACCCCTGTACGAGTCGCTGGTGGTGCTGGGGCGCGAGCGCACGCTCGCACGCTTGCGGGCCGCCCGGTCACGGCTGTGATCGCCACCCTGCGGCGCCCGCCGGAGGGGCGGTCGAAGGCGCGCCGGTCGCGCCGCCCCGTCCTGCGCTGGGTGTGGCGCGGCGCCCTGCTGGCCGCCGCGCTCGTCGCCGCCTACCTGGTGCTGACGTTCGTGCAGGTGTGGCTGGCCAGCAACCGGGACAGCACGCCGGCGTCCGACGCCATCGTCGTGCTGGGGGCGGCGCAGTACGACTGCCGGCCGTCGCCGGTGCTGGAGGGCCGGCTCGCGCACGCGCTCGACCTGTACGACACCGGGGTGGCGGGGCGCATCGTCGTGACCGGCGGCAAGCAGGCCGGCGACCGCTGCACCGAGGCCACGGCCGGGGCCGAGTGGCTGATGGCCGAGGGGGTGCCGGACGCCGACATCCTGCGCGAGAACCAGGGCGCCAGCTCGTGGGAGTCGCTGGCCGCCGCCGCCCGCATCCTGAGGGACCAGGACATGACCCGGGTGGTGCTGGTGACCGACGGCTACCACGCCCTGCGGGTCGAGGCCATCGCCGGCGACCTCGGCCTGGACGCGGCGGTGTCGCCCAGCCGCCGGGGCGGCGGCCTCGGCCACTACGCGGAAGAGACGGCCGCGGTGGCGCTCGGCCGGGTCGTCGGCTTCGACCGCCTGGTGGACATCGACGACCAGGTCGAGAACCAGCTGGAGACCACCATCTCGACGCAGGAACCCGCGGAAGACGACGTGCGATCGGACGACTCCGGCGGGTAGGGTGTCGCTCCACCTTCGGGGGTGGTGTAATCGGCAACACTACTGGTTCTGGTCCAGTCATTGGGGGTTCGAGTCCTCCCCCCCGAG
Organism: Acidimicrobiales bacterium; assembly: GCA_035707385.1. Taxonomy (GTDB): domain Bacteria; phylum Actinomycetota; class Acidimicrobiia; order Acidimicrobiales; family VFJN01; genus ZC4RG19. The sequence continues at coordinate 12,602 of DASSUD010000181.1, read as the reverse complement.
CGTGAGCACTCTGGCGTTCGCTCGTGTCGGAAACCGGCACGAGCGAACGCCAGAGTGCCGTGCGGCGTGCTTCAGGCGCCGTCGAGGAGGGCCACCAGCTTCCGGGGGGCGACCTTGCGGTAGGCGTCCTCGACGATGCCGGTGATCTCGTCCCAGTCGGGCTCGCGGTCGAGGCGGACGCCGAGCCAGCCGCTGGGGCCGACGTAGGGGGGCCGGAAGAAGCGCTCGGGCTCCTCCCGCACCATGGCCTCCTGGACCCCCGGTGGGGCGGGGCACCAGATGGCGAGCCGGCCGTCGCCGTGGTGGTCGTCCAGGTACATGGCGAGGGTCTTCTTCTCCCGCACGAACCAGGCCGGCGAGCCGTGGCTCAGGCGCTCGGACACCTCGGGCAGCGCCAGGCAGATGGCGCGCAGCCGCTCCAACTCGGGTCGTTCGGTCACGGTGCGCCAGTGTGCCAGGTGCCGCTCGCGGCGTGCGGGGCCGGGCTGGCAGGATGGCGGCGATGAAGACCGACTGGAACCCGGTCCTGCGGGGCGAGTTCGCCAAGCCCTACTGGACCGAGCTGCAGCAGTTCGTGGCGGCCGAGCGTGCCCGGGGCGTGGTGTACCCGCCGGCCGACGAGGTGTTCGCCGCGCTGCACCTCACGCCCTACGCCGAGGTCAAGGTGGTCATCCTCGGGCAGGACCCGTACCACGGCCCCGACCAGGCGCACGGGCTGTGCTTCAGCGTGCGGCAGGGGGTGCCGCCGCCGCCGTCGCTCCAGAACATATTCAAGGAGCTGGAGGCCGACCTCGGCATCACGCCTCCCGGGCACGGCTGCCTCGACCACTGGGCCCGCCAGGGCGTGCTGCTGCTCAACGCGTCGCTGACCGTGCGCCAGGGCCGTGCCGCCTCCCACCAGGGCAAGGGCTGGGAGACCTTCACCGACGAGGTGCTCCGGGCCGTCGACGACAAGCCCGAGCGGGTGGTGTTCATCCTGTGGGGCGCGTCCGCCCGCAAGAAGAAGGCGCTGGTCGACCGCAGCCGCCACGTCGTCATCGAGTCGCCCCATCCCTCCCCGCTGTCCGCCTCCAGCGGTTTCTTCGGCAGCCGCCCGTTTTCCCGGGCCAACGCCGCGCTCGTGGAGGCCGGCCGTGCACCGGTCGACTGGGCCATCCCGCCTGCTGACGCGCGGGCGGACGATGTGCTTACCTATTGACTGCTAGTCAAGAATTCCGGTTACGGACGACGACGTGACGTCGGGGGGAGACGTGACCAGCCGATCTGACGACGCGCGCCGCGGTAGGGGCGCGTGAGGGTGTCGAGCGTGCAGGGGCGCGCCCGCGCCTGGCTGACCACGGTCGGCCCGGCCCTCGCCATCGTCGCCGTGCAGCAGGTGCTGTTCCCCAGCGTGGGCAGTGACGGCCGCTTCCTGTGGGGGCTGGTGCTGCAGGGCCTCACGCTCGGCCTGCTCACGTCCCTCGTGGCCCTGGGCATGGCCCTCGTCTACCGGGCCAACCGGATCATCAACTTCGCGCAGGGCGACCTCGGCCTCGTCCCCACCGCGCTGGCGCTCGACCTGATCGTCTTCTCGGGCATCAGCTACCTGCTCGGGCTGGTCCTCGGCCTGCTGGCGGCGCTGGTCGTGGGCGCGGTCGTGGAGCTGGCCATCGTCCGGCGGTTCTTCCGGTCGCCGCGGCTGATCCTGACCGTGGCCACCATCGGCCTGGCCCAGTTGCTGGCCTTCGCCTCGTTGATGATGCCCCGGCTGTGGGGCGAGGACCCGCTCAACACCCGCATCGACGCACCGTTCGACTGGCGGATGGACCTGGCGCCGCTGGTGTTCGACAGCGGTTACCTGGTGGCCTGGGTGCTGGCCCCGCTGGCCGTGGCGGCGGTGGCCGCCTTCCTGCGCTTCACCCACGTCGGCATCGCCGTGCGGGCGGCCGCCGACCGGGCGGACCGGGCGTCGCTGCTCGGCATCCCCGTCGGGCGCCTCCACACGGTCGTGTGGATGGTGGCCACCGTGCTGTCGTTCCTCGCCCTGTTCCTGCAGGCGGGGATCGTCGGCATCCCGCTGGGCTCGCCGGTCGGGCTCACGGTCCTGCTGAGCGCCCTGGCCGCCCTCATGCTCGGCCGCCTGGCGGACATGCCGGCCATCGTGGCCAGCGCCATGGCGCTGGGGTTGCTCGAGGCGCACGTCCGCTGGAACGACGAGCTGGCGGTCGGCCCGTTCCACCTCGACCTGGGCAGCGACTTCGTCGTGGCGCCGGTGCTGGCGGTCGTCATCCTCGTGACGCTGCTGGCCCGGCGCCGGGACGTCACCCGGGCCGCCACCGACGCCACCTCGTCGTGGCAGGTGGCGGGGGAGGTCCGGCCGGTGCCCGCCGAGCTGGCCGACCGGGCCGAGGTCCGCCTGGCCCGCTGGGGCGGGCTGGCGGCGGCCGCCGTGGCCCTGGTGGGACTGCCGGCCGTGCTCGGCCCCGGGGCCACTCTCAAGGCGGCGGCCGTGATCATGTTCGCCCTGGTCATCCTGTCGATCACGGTGCTGACCGGGTGGGCGGGGCAGGTGTCGCTGGGGCAGATGGGCTTCGTCGCCATCGGGGCGGCGCTGGGGGCGCACATCTTCGAGAGCTGGGGCTGGGACCTGGCGCTGACCCTGCCGGTGGCCGGGGTGGTCGGGGCGGCGGTGGCGGTCGTGGTCGGGCTCCCGGCCCTGCGGCTCCAGGGCCTCTACCTGGCGGTGACGACGCTGGCGTTCGCGCTGGCCACCACCCGCTACTTCCTCAACCCGCAGTTCTTCCCGTGGGTGCCGCCCGGGCAGGTGGAGCCGGGCCCGGTGCTCGGCGTGTGGCACGTCCGGGAGCCGGCCGACCTGTACTTCCTGGCGCTGGCCGTGTTCGTGATCGTGGTGGGCGCCGTGGTGGGCATCCGCAACAGCCGGACCGGCCGGGTCCTGGTGGCGCTGCGGGAGAACGAGCGGGCCGCGGCGTCCTACGGGGTGTCGGTGGTGCGGGCCAAGCTGACGGCCTTCGCCCTGTCGGGGTTCATCGCCGCCATCGCCGGGGTGCTGCTGGTGGTGCAGAACGGGCGCTTCACCCTCGGCCTCTTCCCCGAGTCCGACAACCTCGTCGTGTTCACCGCCGCCGTGGTCGGCGGCCTGGGGTCGGTGACCGGGTCGGCCATCGGGGCGCTGTTCCTGAAGGGCGGCGACTGGTTCCTGGCCGACGAGTGGCGCCTGTTCGCCTCGTCGATCGGCGTGCTGGTGGTCCTGCTGCTGGTGCCCGGCGGCCTGGGCGGTGCCCTGTTCCGGGCCCGGGACCTGGGCCTGCGGTGGGTGGCCCGCCGCCACGCCATCGTCGTGCCGAGCCTGGTGGCGGACGTGGCCCGCCTGGAGGAGCAGGTGGAGGAGTCGTTCGAGGCCCGGGCGGCCGCCATCGGCGACGAGCAGCACGGGGAGGCGGTCGTCCCGGCCACCTCGGCGGCGGCCACGGCGGGGGGCGACGCGTGATCGCCCTCACCCCGCCGCCGGAGGACCCCCGCCCCTGGCCGGAGCGGTTCGCCACCGCCGTGGCCCACCCGGTGCGGTGGGTGCGCGACCTGACCGGCACCGGCCCGGCCCTGGCGCTGCTGATCCTGACCGGCCTCAACGCCGTCGACGAGCTGGCCCGCAGCTCGTTCTCGGTGGTGGCGCCGACGATCGCCGACCACTTCGGCGTGGGGCTGGCCGGCGTGACCATGCCGTTCGTGCTGGCCTTCGCGGCCGCCTTCGCCCTGTCGGTCCCCATCGCCGGCCTGGCCGACCGGCGCAACCGGGTCCGCCTGGCCATGGCCGGCGGGACGATCTTCGCGGTGTGCTCCACGCTGGTGGGCCTGGCCCCCAACCTGTGGGTGCTGGCGGTGTTCCTGGCGGCGTCGAACCTCGGCAAGGCGGTGATCGAGCCGGCCCACACGTCGCTCATGGCTGACTACTACGCCGTCGAGCTGCGCCCCCGGGTGTTCTCGTTCCACCGGGCCGGCAACGCGGTTGGCGCCCTGGTCGGCGGCATCGGCGCCGGCTACGTGGCCGAGACGTTCGGGTGGCGGGCCCCGTTCTTCGTGTTCGCCGTCCCCACCATCGCGCTGGTGCTGATCGGCGGCCGGCTGGTCGAGCCGGTGCGGGGCCGCCAGGAGCGCAGCCTGGTGCCGGGGGCGCTGGAGTCCCTCGACACCGAGGAGGAGGCGCCCAGCCTCGCCGAGGGCTGGCGGATGTGCTGGCAGATCGACAGCCTGCGCCGGATCTACCGCACGCTGCCGTTCCTGACGCCGGCGGTGGCGGGCTTCGCCATCTTCAGCTCCTTCCTCTACCTGGATATCTTCGGCCTCGACGAGTCGGCCCGCGGCTGGGTCGTGGGCCTGGTGGAGGGCCCGTCGCAGCTGGTGGGGCTGGTGGTGGGGGCGCGGATGGGCATGAGGCTCTTCGCCCGCGACCCGAAGCTGGTGTTCCGGCTGCTGGGCCGGACGATGTTCGTGGTGGCCGCCGCCGCGCTGGTCTTCGCCTGGGCGCCGTGGGTGTGGCTGGCCATCGCCGCCAACGTGGCGATCAGCGCCTGCCTGGCCTTCGTGCTGCCGGGTGTGCTGGCGGCGCTGTCGATCGCCATCCCGTCCCGGGCCCGGTCGGTCGGGTTCTCGATGGGGTCGGTGTTCGTGCTGGCCGGCATGCTGACGCTGCCGCTCATCGCCACGGTGGGCGACACCTGGGGCATGCGCTGGGGCATGACGCTGATGATCCCCATGTTCGTGATCGGGGGCCTGGTCATCGCCTCGGCCGGCGACCTGATCCAGCGGGACATCGCCCAGGTGTGGTCGGCGGCCGCCGCCCGGGCCGAGGTGCTGCACCAGCGGCGCCAGGGCCGGGCCAAGATGCTCCTGGTCCGGGGCCTGAACGTCAGCTACGGCGACGTGCAGGTGCTGTTCGACGTCGACTTCGAGGTCGACGAGGGCGAGATCGTGGCTCTGCTCGGCACCAACGGCGCCGGCAAGTCGACCCTGCTCAAGGCCATCGCGGGCCTGGTCCCGGCCAACAAGGGGACGGTCGTCTACGACGGCCGGGACATCACGTACGCTCCCGCCCACGAGATCGCCCCCCGGGGCGTGGTCCTGGTCCCCGGCGGGCAGGGGACCTTCCCCTCCCTGACCGTGGCCGAGAACCTGCGCACGGCCGGGTGGATCGACCGGCGGTCGCGGCGGGAGATGGCGGGGCGGGTCGAGGAGGTGCTGGCGCTCTTCCCGATCCTGCGGGGCCGTCTCGCCGACCCGGCCGCCGACCTGTCGGGCGGGCAGCAGCAGATGCTGTCGCTGGCCATGGCCTTCCTGTCGCGCCCCAAGCTGGTGATGATCGACGAGCTGTCGCTGGGCCTGGCGCCGGTGGTGGTCGAGCGGCTGGTGGAGATCGTCCGGCGCATCCGGGACCAGGGGACGACGGTGGTCGTGGTCGAGCAGTCGGTCAACGTGGCGCTCACGCTGGCCGAGGAGGCGTTCTTCATGGAGAAGGGCGAGGTGCGCTTCCACGGCCCCACGGCGGAACTGCTCGAACGACCCGACGTGCTGCGCTCGGTGTTCCTGGAGGGGGCGGCGGCCGGCGCCCGGCTGTCGTCCGGCAACGGCGCCGCGGCGGCGAGGGCGGCGGCGCCGGCGGTCGAGGAGAGCGGCAACGGCCAGGTCGCCGTGGCCGCGGCCGCGCCCGACGATCCCGCGTCCGCGCCGCTGGTCCCGGCGCTGGAGGTCACGGGGCTGACCCGGTCCTTCGGGGGCGTCCGGGCCGTCGACGACGTGTCGTTCGCGGTGGCGCCGGGCGAGGTCCTCGGCATCATCGGGCCCAACGGCGCCGGGAAGACGACGGTGTTCGAGCTGATCTCGGGCTTCCTGCCCGCCGAGGGCGGCCGGGTGGTGCTCGGCGGCCGGGACGTGACCGGCTGGTCGCCCGACGCCCGGGCCCGGCGGGGCCTCGGGCGCTCGTTCCAGGACGCCCGCCTGTTCCCGGCCATGACCGTCGAGCAGTGCATCGCGGTGGCGCTCGACCGCTGGGTGGCGGTGCGTGACCCGCTCCAGGCCGCCCTGCACCTGCCGGCGGTGTTCGACGCCGAGGCCGCGGTGCGCACGCGGGTCGACGAGCTGGTCGACCTGCTCGGGCTGGGGGCGTTCCGCTCCAAGTTCGTGCACGAGCTGTCGACGGGCTCCCGGCGGATCGTGGACCTGGCGTGCCTGGTGGCGCACCGGCCGACCGTCATCCTGCTGGACGAGCCGTCGAGCGGCATCGCCCAGCGGGAGACCGAGGCGCTGGCGCCGGTCATCGAGCGCATCCGGGCCCAGGTGGGGGCGAGCATCGTCGTGATCGAGCACGACATGCCGCTGGTCACGGCGGTGGCCGACCGCCTGCTGGCACTCGACCTGGGGAGGGTGCTGGCGGCGGGGACGTCGGCCGATGTGCTGGCGCACCAGGAGGTGGTGGCGTCCTACCTCGGCACGAGCGAGGCGGTCATCAATCGGAGTGGTAGCAGAGCCGGCGCCGCGGGCGCCGCCACGGCAGGAGGGGAGTCCCGCTGATGCAACCTGCGGACGACGGGGGATCGGCACGATCCGACCAGCTCCGGCGCTACGGGCCGGTGGCCATCATCGTGGTGCTGCTGGTGGTGATCGCCGGCATCGTCGTGGTCGCCGGCGGGGGAGGCGACGACGACACGGCCGGCGAGTCCGGCACGTCCGGCGGGTCCGAGTGGACCTCGGTCGAGGGCCGGGAGCCCGGCGCCCCCGAGCCCACCGGCGAGATGCCGGTGACCTACGCCGAGGCCGAGGAGCACGGCACGCTCGACGACCACACCTGGTCCGACACCTGCGACACCGACCGGGGCACGATCACGGTGCCGTCGGTGTACGCCCCGCCGTGCGTGCCGGCGTTCGAGGGCGACAACGGCGGGGCGACCAGCCCGGGCGTCACCGCCGACGCGATCAAGGTCGTGTTCTACGCACCCGAGGAGAACAACGACCTCAACGCCATCCTCGGCGGCATGGGGGTGAACGACACGGCCGAGCAGCGGGTCGAGACGCTGCAGAACTACCTGCAGATCTTCTCGTCGGTCGGCGAGTCCTACGGCCGCGAGATCGAGCTGGTCCGCTTCGCCGGGACCGGCGCGGCCGACGACGTGGTGGCCTCGGCCGCCGACGCCGCCGACATCATCGCCATGGAGCCGTTCGCGGTGATCGGCGGTCCCGGCCTCGACCGGGGGACCTTCGCCCAGGAGATCGCCGACGCCGGCATCCTCTGCTACGGCTGCGGCAGCTACCTGCCCGACCAGATGATCCTGGACATGGCGCCTTACGTCTGGGACACGGCACCGTCCCCCAACCAGTTCCTGGGCCTGCTGAACGCGTGGACGTCGGCCGCGCTGGAGGCGGGCGACAGCACGGCCGCCTTCGCGGGCGGCGAGCTGGAGGGCAAGGAGCGCAAGGTCGGCATCATCCACTTCGAGCAGGACCCGCCGATCTACGGCCAGACGGAGGAGGAGCAGCGGGAGCGGTTCGGCGAGGACGCCTACGCCTTCAACGAGCCGTACATCCTCGACCTCCCGAACATGCCGGCCAAGGCGGCCGAGCTGATCGCCAAGTACAAGTCCGAGGGCGTGACCACGATCGTGTTCCTCGGCGACCCGTTCATGCCGGGCTACCTGACCACGGCGGCCACCGAGCAGGACTACCACCCCGAGTGGATCTTCACCGGCACCGCCCTGACCGACACGAACGTGCTGGCCCGCACCTGGGACCAGGAGCAGATGACGAGGGCCTACGGCATCTCGCAGCTGGCCGCTCCCACCGAGCAGGACCTGCAGGAGGCGATGACGATCTACCGCTGGTACTACGGCGAGGACGCCATGCCGCCGGCGCAGAGCCAGTACGCGCTGCTCGCCCCGCCGGTGGCGTGGCTGGTGGCGGGCATCCACATGGCCGGGCCCGAGCTCACGCCCGAGACGTTCGCCCGGGGCCTGTTCCGCATGCCGCCCCGGGGCGGCGGCCCGTCGCGGCCGCAGGTCAGCTACGGCAACTGGGGCATGTTCCCGGAGATGGACTACCAGGGCATCGACGACGCGGTGGAGATCTGGTGGGACACGACGGTGGAGGCCGAGGACGAGCGGGGCGCCATCGGCTCCGGCGTGTGGCGCCGCTCCAACGGCGGCGACCGCTTCACCATCGACGAAGCCCCGGCACCGTCCCCGTTCAGCAACCCGGAGGACGCCCTGACCGTCGTCACCTCGTTGCCCCCGGAGGACACGGCCCCGTCCTACCCACCCCCACCCGGCTCACCGGCAGCGTCGAGCTAGGAACGCCAAACTGCGGTTTCGACCGCTCGTGTGGGGACGCTATGCTGTCCCGTCCACCGCTTGCCCCCATCGTCTAGTGGCCTAGGACACCACCCTCTCAAGGTGGCGACACGGGTTCGAATCCCGTTGGGGGTGCCAGCCACGAAACCCCAGGTGAACGGCCCCGGATCGGCTCCGGGGCGTTCGTCGTTCCGGCGCACCGATCGCCCGCCGTGCCAGATCCGTGGCAGAACACCCGCCGCTGCGCCGGGCGCCCGCACGCCCGCGGTGCCGGCCGGCCACTGTAAGGCGCCGACGGCCCCGACGACGGTTGCTCCCACGGTCACTCCACCGACGCTCGTGGCCAGCACCCATGCCGAATCCCACCCGTTCGTTCGCACCGGGCGTGTGGTTCAGAGACTTCCCGATCGGACTGTGAGTTATGGGAGCCGGTGTTCAAACCAGACGATCGTCTGATGATCTTGGGTGTTGATGCCCCAGTCGTCGGCGAGTGTGTCGACCAGGTGCAGTCCCCAGCCTCCGGCAATCCGGTGCTCGGGATCGGGTCTCCGCATCACCGGTGTGCCGTGGCCCTCGTCCGCTACAGCGACATGTAGGCGGTCCCCGGATGCCCTCAGGGTCACGCCGATCCGCCCTCGGCCGTGGGTGACGGCGTTGGTCATCAACTCGCTGACGGCGACGAGGGTTCGCTCACTCAGCCCGGCGAGACCCCGGGCGCTCAGACATTCCCCGACGAAGCGCCGCGCCTCGGCCGGGGCACGGGTGGTGCTGTCGAAGGTCCTACCTGTCTGCCACAACACGGGACGATCTCCCTCCTCGTGCGTGTCCCTGCGCGCTGACTAACCAATCGCCTACCGCGCCCCGCGATGGTCCAACCCTTCGGTCCGCCGTACCGCAGCCGAAGGCGGAAGGTCAGAGAGTCGGGCGGTTCGTGGTGTCGATGGGGAGCAGGTCGGCCAAGCCAGCTATCTGCAGGGTGTGCATCACCGCCGGGGACGGCTCTTGCACCACCAGTTCCAGGCCCGCGGCCCGCCGGCGGCGCCAGACGTCCACCAGCGCCTTCAACCCGGTGGAGTCAATGAATGTCGTTCCCGAGAGATCGATCACTAGGCGGTGCTTCGTGGCTGAGGCCTGAGTCAGCGCGTCCACCACGAGATCACGGACCGCCAGGTCGAGCTCCCCCACGAGGTAGACGACCGCCTCCCCGTCTGCGCCAACGATCATGACCTTGAAATCATCTGATACCGACATGTGAACCCTCACGCGGGGTCTCGGCGGAAGATCCAGTGCCGCACACATTTTGTCACGCCCGCCAGGCCTTCGGTCGGCCAAACGCGTGCCGCATCGATGCCCCGGACGCGCAGGCGGTCGGGCGTGCCAGATCCGTGCCAGAACACCCACCGCTACGCGGGGCGCCCGCACGCCAGCGGCGCCGGCCTGCGGGCGGGCGCCACGGGCACCCGTTCTCGGCCCGGGCGTCCGGGGCTGTTGTCCTGGTCCGACGGGGCGCTCAAAGCACCTTGCGCATGTGCACGTCCTCGGGCTGTCGGAGTCGCCGGCGGTGCGGGCGGTCTGCTCGAGCTGCTCGGACAGACGGCTGCCGACACCCGTCGCACGCAACGGTGCGCTGACGTGGAGGAATGCCAGCTGCGAAATCCCCGGGCCGAAGGTGTGGCACGACGACACCGATGCCAACCAGCCGTCCGCTGGCAAACGCACCGAGCGCGATCCCGCCCGTGTCGACGTGGTGCTCCAGCGTGTGCACCTGAGCCTCGACGGAATGTTCGCCGTTGCCGACCGGGTCCCAGGCCGACGCGCTCCAGTTGCCATGCCGCGCGACGAGTTGGGAGCCGTGCTGGTCGTAGAGCACGTCGGATGGGTTCCCTACGGTCGATCTCGACGACGCGCGACAGCTCGGCCCGACCCAACCTTCGGAACTCGACTGCGGGTTCCACCATCTCACGTTGGCACACGAACGTTTCATGTCGAGCGGCCCGTGGCCCGCATCGGAGCCTCGCCCCGCACCAACCACCGGTCGGGCGGGCGACCCCGGGGAGGCGGTCAGTCGTTGATGAGCTCGAAGACCAGGTAGTCGTCGCCGTCCGGCCGGTCGATCGACCAGATCGTGCCGCTGTAGCCGCCGGCGCCGCCCGGTGGCCAGAACACCCGCACGGTCGTGCCCGCGTGCTCGACCACCTCCGGTGCCTCGACCGCCTCGCCCTCGACCTGGTTGGCCTGCTCGACGTACGCCTGGGTGACCGCCTCCAGGTCGGCGCCGCCCGTCGTCCGGAGCAGCACGCCGAACCCACCGGTCAGCCAGCCGTCGCTGTACTGGGCGACCAGCTCGCTGCCTCCCACGACGACATAGCGCTCGTCGTCGCCCTGGTAGGCGACGGTCTCGGGCGCCAGCGGGTCGCCGACGGCCGGGCCGGGACGCGCCGGTTCCGGGTCGCGCAGGGGGTCCGCGGACCACGGTCGGGGCGGGTCGCCGGCGGACCCCTCGTACTGCGGCCGGTCCCCGGAGACCCGGATCAGGTAGCGCCCCGTCACGTCGCCCGGAGTGCTCGCCATCGCGACGTTGACCGAGAACGGCGCGCCGGCTGAATCGACCGACCAGCCACTCAACTCGCAGACCGCGTCGCCGGGAACCAGGTCGGCAGTCCGGCACCCGGCTGCGGCCTCCGGCTCGATGCCGGCATCGGGGGCGAACTCTGCGACCTGGGCGGCATAGGCGCTCCACACGGTCTTCGGGTCACCGTCGACCAGCAGGATCGCGAACCACGACACCGGCTCGCCGGCTGCGTCAACCTCGTCGACCACCGCAGGGCCGAGCAGCGAAGATCCGGGAGCCACTTCGAATCCGTCGGGCAGCCCCGTGCCCGGACCGGCGAAGACGTCACCGGGCCCCAAGCGCGCGGTGTCGCCCGACCCGGTGTCCCGGGTGATGGCGATGACAGCGCCCGCGGCGACGACGGCCAGGGCCACGGCTGCGCCCAGAGGGCCGGCCCGGCGCCGCCAGCGTGGCGTCGAGGGAGCCCCGGGCGGCACCGGGCCAGTATGACGCACCGACCCCCGCCCGTGACGTCGGCCCGGACGCGACAACACGCGCCGCCGGCGCCCCCCATGCGCCGACGTCACGTCCCCGCGAGGGAGCAGGTCCCGACCGCGCCGCTCGACGTGGCCCGACGCCGGGGTCGACGCCTACGGCCGTCCGTAGCAGCCATGTGCTCGATCGAGCGGGCACAGTGGCCCCGTGATCTCGATGGAATCGCTCAAGACGTTCCTGGTCAAGCACGTCGTTTCACCGATCGACCGCGTCTCGTTCCGCCTCACCGGTGGGCGCGTACGGCTGACCATCGGCCGGCCCGTCCTGCTCCTGTCGACTCTCGGGCGGCGGACGGGCCAGGTGCGCTCGACCCCGGTGTTCTACCTCCGTGATGGCCCGGACCTCGTGGTGTGCAACGTTCGTCCGCCAGGTGAGCGTGCCAATCCGTGGCCACGGAACCTCGACCACCAGCCCGCGGTCGAGGTCACCGTCGCGGGGCGAAGGCGGCGGGTGACGGCGCGCCGGGCAACCGAGGAGGAGATCGACCGCCTGTGGCCTCGGCTCATCCGGATCTGGCCGCTGTACGCCGATTACTACCGGCACACGAAGGAGCGCCACGTCTTCGTCCTCACACCCCGAAGCGACACGGAAGATGCCGGACGAGGACGGGGTCGCTACGGCTTTCGGACCCGCTGATCGGACGTCGAGGACAGACGGCAGCGCGACGCCGCTGCGCCACCTGTCACCCTCCGCCGGGCACAGCGCTCACCCCCAGAGGGGAGGCGCCGGGACGGCTCGACCCCTGCCAGGCTCGTCCGGGTTTGCACGACGCTGACCTGGGAAGTTGCTGCCGGCTATCACCGACAAGGAGCCCATGGGACCACTTACGAATCTGCCGCCGGGGCCACCCGGCCGGCCCCCCGGCGCGCTGGCTACCGGACGTTCACTGAGACGAAGGCAGGGGTCAAGACGACGGAGTTCATGCTCGCGATCGTCGCGATCGCCGGAATCCTGATCGCCACCTACGTCGACGACGCCAACCTCGGGGCGAACGAGGGCTGGCGCTATGCCACCTGGGTCGCCGTCGCTTACATCCTGAGTCGAGGACTGGCAAAGCTCGGTAGCCGAGAGCCCTACACCGACAGCGTCGACTAGAGCACACCCGAGCACAGGCGTGCCGGTGGGCGCGGCTTGACGCGAAACGTTGGCCCGGCCGCCGGCGG
>DASSUD010000180.1:0-2684 GCA_035707385.1 Acidimicrobiales bacterium | reverse complement strand
CCTGCCTGGAGGGCGACTGCCCGTCGTTCCTGACCATCGTCCCGGCGAGACCCGGCGCCACCGCCACGCCCGGGGCGGGCGCCGCGCCCGGCGCCGGGGCCGGCCGGCCGAGCCTGCCGGCGGGCGAGCTGCCCGAGCCCGCCGTCGCCCCGGTCGACGGCCGCTACAGCGTCTACACGACAGGCATCGGCGGTACCGGCATCGTCACCGCCAACCGGCTGCTCGCCCACGCCGCGCTGGCCGCCGGCTACGCCGTCCAGGGCGTCGACCAGACCGGCCTGTCGCAGAAGGCCGGCGCCGTCGTGTCGCACCTCCACGTCGGCCGCCGCGACGCCGACATCACCACCGCGTCGGTCCTCGACGGCGGTGCGGACCTGTACCTGTCGGGCGACCTGCTGCAGGCGGCGTCGGCCAACCACCTGCGGAAGGTGCGGCCCGGCCGGACCTGGGCCGTCGTCGACGCCGGCCTCGTCCCCACCGCCGGGATGCTCCAGGGCACCCCCGGCGTCGACGACGGGCGCCTTTCGTCGGCCGTGCGCGACGCCGTCGGCGCCGACCGTGCCGTCCTCGCCGACACCACCGCCCTGGCCGAGCGCCTGTTCGGCACCCACCTGCCGGCCAACGTCGTGCTGCTCGGCATGGCCGCCCAGCTCGGCGCCCTGCCGGTCCCGCCCGCCGCCATCGAGCACGCCATCGAGACCGAGGGGCCGGCGGCGCCCACCAACCGGGAGGCGTTCCGCTGGGGCCGCTGGCTCGTCGCCGACCCGGCCACGGTCGAGGCCGCCCTGGCCGGAACGGCCCGGTCCGGCGCACCCCGCGCCGCCCAGGCGGCGGCCTGGGACCCCACCTCCCGGGCGGTCGCGGCCGCCGCGTCGCTGCTCGACGCCCGGCTCGTGCCGCCCGGGCTCCCTGCCGGGCTGCGGGCGCTGCTCGCCCGCCGTGCGGCCCAGGTCGTCGACTACCAGGGCCGTGACCTGGCCGGGCGGTGGCTCGACCTCGTCGCCCGGGCGGCCGCGGCCGACGACGCCGGGCACGGCTGGGCGCTCACCGAGGCCGTGGCCGAGGGCTGGTTCCGGGTGCTCACCTACAAGGACGAGTACGAGGTCGCCCGGCTGCACCTGCGCCTCGACCTCGACGACGTCGCCGCCGACCTCGGCATCGCCGGCGGGTACCGGGTCCGCTACCACCTGCACCCGCCGATGCTGCGGCGGCTGGGTCTGGACCGGAAGGTGGCCGTGCGCGGCGGGGCGGCCCGGGCCGCGTTCCGGGTCCTGGCGGGCATGCGCCGGGTGAGGGGCACGCCGCTCGACCTGTTCGGCCGGGCCCGTCACCGGCGGGAGGAACGCCGGCTCGCCGGCGAGTACGGCGCGCTCGTGGCGGGAGCGCTCGACGCCCTGACGCCGGCCACCTACGACCACGTTGTCGCCCTCGCCGCCAGCATCGGGTCGGTCCGCGGGTACGAGGACATCAAGAGCGAGGCCATCGCTCGCTGGCGGGCGGGCGTCGCGGCCTCGTGAGCCGCAAGGTCGTCCGCTTCTGGCGCGAGCCGCCCCCGCCCGGCCGGGGGGACCGTGCGCCGGGCCGCCCCGGGGGCCCGACCCGGATGGCCCTCGGGACCTCGCTGGCGCTCCCCGGACTGCCCCCGCCCCGGTTCGTCGCCGTCGACGTGGAGTGGTTCGAGGGGGACGCCGGCGACGACCTGCCCGGGGACGGGTCGCTGATGGTGCCCGTCGACGAGGTGGTCGTCCGCGGCGCGGACGCCCTGGCCGCCCGGTGGGCCGGCGGCGGCGAGCGGTTCAAGATGATGTCGCTCGGCCGCCGCAACCCGGCGCTCACGCGGGCGGCGTTCGCGGCGCGCTGGCGGGCGGAGGCGGGGCGGCTGAGCGGGGACCGCATCCCCGACGAGCTCCGCGGGCTGGCCTACGTGCAGGACCACCCACGCGGCGACGACCCCCCGCTCGACGCCATCAACGAGGTGTGGTTCGACCGCCTCGACGACCTCCGCCGGCGCGCCGAGTGGTTCGCGGCCCGCCCGGTGCCGGCCGACCTCATGTCGCCGGCCGAGTGCTGGACCGCGTACCTCCGCGAGGTGGTCGTCGAGGCGCACCGGGCGTAGACGCCTCACTCCGCCGGCAGCTCGACCTCGACGGTGGCCGTGGCCATCAGCGCGTCGTCCTGGTTGTGCATCTCGACCTCGACCACCGCGAGGTGGACCCGCTTGCGCTCGACCCGGGTGTCGACGACCTCGCCGGTCAGGAAGGTGGCGTCGCCGGTCAGCGCCGGGTTGCGGTACTGGGCCGACGAGTGGGTGATCATCCCCCACTCCCCCGCCCAGGCGGCCACGTAGTCGAGGATCCACGCCCCCATCGACGCCCCGTAGCCGTAGCCCCGGGGCATGCCCACGTGCTTGGCCCAGCGGGGCTGGAGGTGCCCCCGGGACGGCCCGTAATAGGCGCCGTCGGTCAGCTCGGGGTTGACCCGCTCCATGCGACGGTCGCCCTCGAACCCGGCCATCTCCTTCGTGTAGCCAAGCTCCTCGGCCCGCACCGTGGTCGGGCCCTTGGCCGTGGCGCCCCAGATGGTCATGGGGTAGGCCCGCCACTCGGTGGCGAACGACGCCAGGCTGTGGGGGCCGAGCACGTGCCCGGCGAGCCGGTCGCCCGCCGCCACCGACGAGAACAGCC
>DASSUD010000179.1:0-18271 GCA_035707385.1 Acidimicrobiales bacterium | reverse complement strand
TCCTGTGGGTCGTGCCTGGTCAGGGCGACGCCGGCCGCCAGTGCACGAACGCGGGCTCGAAGTAGCGGGAGGCGTCCTGCACCACCAGCGTGCCGGTCAGGCCGAGCGCCTCGACCAGCGACTCGCACTGCTGACCGTAGGTGCGGTACTCGTTCATCCACACCAGGAACACCGCGTGGCCGTCGGCCTTCGCCAGGATCTCCGGGGCGATGGCCGCCGGGTCGGCGGCGCCGTTGCGCTCGGCGTAGTCGACCCAGTCGACCCGCTCCGGAGGTGTCAGGGCCGGGTACGACAGCTCCACCAGGCCCTCGGGCATCTCCCGGGAGTAGGCCGGCCCCAGCTGGTCCGGGCAGTACACCACCACGTCGCCGGGCTGGGCCCGGGCGGCGACGGCCCCGCCCACCAGCTCGGACTGGCTGCGCTGGTAGTAGTTGACCCACAGGATCCCGCCCAGCGACAGCGCGACGTAGACGAGCCCCACCAGCAGGCGCCCCACGCCCGGCACGCGGGTGATGCCGACCGCGACCCCGAGCAGGACCAGCGGCGCCACCACCGCCGCGTAGCGGCTCTGGTAGGTGGCGTTGGTGGCGTAGCCGGCCACCGAGCCCAGCAGCAGCACGAGCCCCACGGCGGCCAGCTCCCAGCGCACCACCGGCGCGGTGCGCAGGTCGAGCGCCATCTCGTGGTCGCTGGACCGCACGGTGAACAGGGCCACCAGCACCAGGACCAGCACCACCGCCCCGTACAGGGCGGCCTCGGTGACCTCGCCGCCACCGAAGTCCGTCATCGTCGTCTGCAGCACCGCGGTGGGCCGGAACGGCTCGCCCCACGGGGTGCCGGTGTGCCCCGCCTGGTACAGGAAGCCTCCCAGCCACGGCAGGAACAGCAGCCCCCCCGCCGCCACCGCCAGACCGACCCGGACGGTGGTGGGCCGGTCCGCCGGCTGGCGCCACCACCGCACCGCCAGCAGGGCCACCACCGTGGCCAGCAGGTAGAAGGACCAGTAGTGGGTCAGCAGCAGCACGCCGCTGATCAGCCAGATCGCCACCAGGCGCCAGAGCCGCGGCTCGCCCAGGGCGTCCACGATCAGCAGGTAGCCGGCCAGCACCAGCAGCATGACCAGCGAGTACATGCGGGTCTCGGTGGCGTAGCGGACCCAGAACGGCGACAGCGCGACGACGATCACCGCCCAGCGGGCACCCGAGCGGCCCGCCAGCCGGTGCCCCGCCACCCAGGCCAGCGGCAGGGCCGCCACCGCGAACAGGCCCGACAGCGCGCGGACGGCCACGTCGCCCTGGCCGAAGGCCTTCATCCAGTAGTGGAGGACCAGGTAGTAGAGCGGCGGGTGGCCGTCGTGGCGGAGGGCGTCCAGCAGGTCGCCCGGCGGCAGCTCGGCGATGTTGACGCTCAGGGCCTCGTCGAGCCACAACGGCGAGCGCTGCACGAACCGCAGCACGATCCCGACCCCGACGGCGGCGGCGAGCACCACGGGGGCCACCCACGCCGGGAGGCGCCTCGCCCGCCCGGTCTCGGCGACCACGGCGTCGCCGTCCTCGACGGCTCCGTCGACCAGGGTTCGCATGAGGCGGCGATGCTAGCAACGCGCCCCCTCGCGGCCGCCATCCACGGCTCCCTCCGGCGCGGATGCGACCGGGGGCCGCCGCCGCGCCGATGACGGGCCGGCGCCACGCCTTCGGTAGAATGTCTCGTTCACGTCCGCACCGCTGAGGGAGAAGCGACTCTCGTGAGCGAGTCCGAAGCAACCGCGCCGTCGCCAACGGCGTCGCCGGCCGACGGACCCGGCAGCGTCGTCGTGATCGGCGCAGGCCCCGCCGGGCTCACCGCCGCGCACGAGCTGGGGAAGGCGGGCGTCACCAGCACCGTCCTGGAGGCCGACGCGGTCGTGGGTGGCATCAGCCGCACGGTCGAGCGGGACGGGTGGCGCTTCGACATCGGCGGCCACCGGTTCTTCACCAAGGTCCAGCGCGTCGAGGACTTCTGGCACGAGGTGCTGGAGGACGACGAGTTCATGCTGCGGCCCCGCGAGAGCCACATCTACTACCAGCGCCAGTTCTTCGACTACCCGCTCAAGCCGGTCAAGGCGGTCCTCGCCCTGGGGCCCCTCGAGGCGGTGCGCTGTGGGCTGTCGTTCCTGTGGATCCGGGTGCGACCGCCCCGGGAGGTCAAGTCCCTGGAGGACTACGTGGTCGCCAACTACGGCTGGCGGCTCTACCGGCACTTCTTCAAGACCTACAGCGAGAAGGTGTGGGCGGTCCCCACGTCCGAGATCTCGGCCGACTGGGGCGCCCAGCGCATCAAGGGCATGTCGCTGTGGGACGCCGTGTGGGAGCCGGTGCGGGCCCGCCTCGCCGGCCGCCGCCGCGACCGGTCCAAGCAGGTCACCAGCCTGATCGAGCAGTTCCAGTACCCCAAGTACGGGCCGGGCATGATGTGGGAGCGGTGCCGCGAGCTGGTCGAGGCCGCCGGCACCAAGGTCATCATGGAGGCGCCGGTGACCCGCATCCGCCACGAGGGCGGGCGGGCGGTGTCCGTGGTGGCCGAGACCGACGGGGTCAGCACCGAGTACCCCGCCGACCACGTCGTCTCGTCGATGCCGTACTCGCTGCTGGTCAAGGCGATGGACCCGCCGGCGCCCGCCGAGGTGCAGGCGGCAGCCGACGATCTCTACTTCCGCGACTTCCTGTCGGTCGCGCTGG
This sequence comes from Acidimicrobiales bacterium, assembly GCA_035707385.1. Taxonomy (GTDB): domain Bacteria; phylum Actinomycetota; class Acidimicrobiia; order Acidimicrobiales; family VFJN01; genus ZC4RG19. The sequence goes on along the minus strand of DASSUD010000179.1, from coordinate 15,554 downwards.
TGGTGCCGGCCGACAAGGTGCCGTGGACCGACAACTGGATCTACATCCACGCCCCCGAGGTCAAGACCATGCGGGTCCAGAACTTCGGGTCGTGGTCGCCCTACATGGTCCGCGACGGTCGCAACGTGCTCGGCCTGGAGTACACCGTCATCGAGGGTGACGAGTGGTGGACCGCCGGCGACGAGGAGCTGATCGAGAAGGGCAAGGCCGAGCTCGAGCTGATGGGCCTGGTCGAGGCCGCCGACGTCGAGGCCGGCTACGTGGTGCGGATGCCCAAGGCGTACCCGGTGTACGACCCGGCCTACGCCGAGAACGTGGCCGTGCTGCGGCGCTGGCTGGAGGCCACCGCCCCCAACATCCACCCCGTCGGCCGCAACGGCATGCACCGGTACAACAACCAGGACCACTCGATGTACACGGCCATGCTCACGGTCGAGAACATCCTGACGGGCGCCGGCCACGACATCTGGGCCGTGAACGTCGAGGAGGAGTACCACGAGGAGGCCGCCCCCGTCAGCGGCGCCTCAGGTGGCGGCACCGGCCGGGACGCCCCGATCCTCCCCCGGCGCTGACTCGCCGGCGTCCGCCCGGCCCGCCCGGGACGCCCGCAGGCGGTCGGCGGCGGCCACGGCGGCGACCGCGGCGCACACCGCCAGGGTCGGGTAGAGCGGCATCTTGAACCGCGGGTCGCCGAAGGTGGCCAGCGGGGACGCCAACTGGGCCACCCCCACCACCACGAGGAACAGGCCCCGCCGGCCCGGGTCCGGGCGGCGGATCAGCACCACCGCGCCGGCGATGCCGGCCAGCGCCACCACGGCGTAGAAGCCGTCGGCCGCCAGCTCCAGGGCCGATCGGGTGCGGTCGGACACGACGGGCCGGGCACCGAAGTCCTCGGCCACGTCGAGCCCGTCGGCGTCGCCCTCCAGGGTGATCCTCGCCTTGGTCACCGTCCGCCGCAGGGTGGTCGCCGGCTCGTCCCGGACGTAGCGCAGCGCCCGCTCGATGTTCTCGGACTGCCGGCGGGTCTCGGACTCGGGCCGGCGCAGCCCCTCCGCCGTGTAGCAGTGCTCGGCCAGGTCGCCGAACCCGCCCGACGCCCCCGGGTTGTGCCCCAGGCACAGGTTGTCGCCCAGGTTGAGCGACAGCGCCACCGGGGCGTCCATCACCAGCGTCGACCGCACGGCCCACGGCACCAGCACCGCCACCGCCGCCAGCCCCGCCACCGCGCCCCGCCACAGCACCGTGCGGACCGCCGGCCCCCACCACAGGACGAGGAAGGCGGGTGCCGCCACCAGCGACACCGGGCGCACCAGCAGGCACAGGCCGAACAGCACCCCGATGGCCGCCAGCCGGCGGGTGCCGGGGGCGCGAGCAATCTCCGGGGACGCCAGCGCCACCAGCACCAGCAGCACGAACAGGAACAGGAACAGGGTCTCGGTCAGCACGATGGCGCTGTGGAACACCAGGTTGGGCCACAGCGCCCAGATGCCGGCGGCCACCAGCCCCACCGCCGGGCCGGCCAGCCGGCGGGCCAGCGCGAACACCAGCCCGATGGTGGCCACCGACACCACGACGTTGAGGCCGACGGCCACGCCGAACGCCGACCAGTCGCCCGGCACCAGCCGCACCAGCCAGATCACGGCCCCCAGCGCCACCGGGAAGCCCGGCGGGTAGTAGGCGGTCGCTCCCTGGTCGGGGCCCGGGCCGTAGGTGTAGCCGTCGCCGGCGGCCACATGGTCGGCCAGCACCAGGTACAGGGACGGGTCCCGCAGCGCGACCGGCTCCTCGGCCTGCGTGGCCCACACCAGCCGCAGCACCGCGCCGATCACGACGATGGCGACCAGCCACCACCGGGCGCGGCGGGACAGCGGGGCCACCGGCGGCAGCACTCGCCTCCCCCAGTCACGGAGCGCGTCGGGCACGGCCGGCCACCCTAGTGGGCGCCCGCGGCGGCGGATCCTCGGCCGTGCGGCCCACGCCACTAGTGTCGGGCGATGGCCGACCGCCCGGGCTGAAGGCCGCGACGACGACCGTCGCGGGGGCGGGGGGTCGCCGACCGCCGATGACATCGACCGAGACACCACCGACGACGACCGTCAGCGACCGCGACGGCGGGCCCGCCGACGGCGACGCCGCCGAGCGGGCGCGCGAGCGGCCCGGCGCCGCGCCCGTAGCGGGCTCGCCGTCCCCGCCGCGGCGCTTCGCCTGGTGGCTGGCGGGGATCGTGGCTGCCGGGCTGGCCGTGCGCTTCCTGTACCTGTTCGGCTGGCGCAACCCGTGGACCGTGCTCGGCGACCCGTACTACTACCACCACGGCGCCAACCTCCTGGCCGACGGCGAGGGCTACCTCCATCCCTTCCGGTGGCTGCTCGAGGGCCGGCGCATGCCCGGCGCCGACCACCCACCCGGCTACCTCACGGTGCTGGCCGGCTTCTCGTGGCTGGGCCTGCGCTCGTTCCTGGCCCACCAGGTCGTCTCGTGCCTGCTGGGCGGGCTGGGCATCCTCGCCATGGGCCTGGCCGGCCGGCGGATCGCCGGCGAGCGGGTCGGGCTCATCGTGGCGGCGATGACGGCGCTCAGCCCCAACGTGTTCATCTTCGACGCCCAGGTCGTGTCCGAGACGCTGGTGGTCTCGACCACCGCGCTGGTCCTGATCGCCGCCTACCGCTGGTGGGACCGGCCCACCGCGGCGGCGGCGGTGCTGTTCGGCGCGTCGATCGGGGTCGCCGCCCTCGTCCGCTCCGAGGCGATCCTGCTGGGCCCGGTCATCGCCGTCCCGCTGGTGTGGTGGCGCCACCGGCGCGACCGGGCCGGCGACGGCGCGCCCGGACGGGGCCTCGTGATCCAGCTCACGGCGGCCGCCCTGGTGGCCGCCGCCGTGATCGCCCCCTGGGTCGGCTACAACATGGCCCGCTTCGAGCGGCCCACCACCCTGTCGGCCCAGTTCGACCAGACGCTCGGCACCGCCAACTGCGACGAGGTCTACCACGGCGACCGGGTCGGCTACTGGGCGCTCTCGTGCATCCAGGAGACCGAGCCCCTGGTGGGCGACGGCGACGCCTCCGCCCAGGGCCGGGGCTTCGCCCGCATCGCCCGCCAGTACATGCGCGACCACGCCGGCCGGGTCCCCTACGTGGTGGCGGCCCGGGTGGGCCGCACGTTCGGTCTGTACCAGCCCCAGGAGCAGATCTTCGTCGACGCCGAGGTCGAGTCGAAGGAGACCGTGCTGGGCCAGGCCGGCCTGTTCACCTGGTACGCCGTCGCCGCCGCCGGCGCCGTGGGACTCGTCGGGCTGCGCCGGGCCGGGCGGCCGATCTTCCCCCTGGTGGGGATGGCGGCCACCGTGGTGGTGACGGTGGCCGTCGTCTACGGCACCACCCGGTTCCGCCTGCCGGCCGAGCTGGCGCTGATGATCCCGGCGGCGGTGTCGCTCGACGCCGCCGTGATCTCGTGGTGGCGGCGCCGGAGCCCCGAACCCGAGCCGGGAGCGGAGCCGGCAGCGGTGGCGGCCGCCGCGGCCGTCGGCGGGGAGGCCGAGGGCCATCCGGCCTCGCCGGCCGAGGATCCTGCCGGCGGGGGCACCGGGCCCGGGGCACCGGCCGCGGGCGACACGCTGGCCGAGGTCCCCGGCGGGCTCGGCTCGTCGTCGGGCCGCTTCGCCGGGTTCGACGGCCTGCGGGCCGTGGCCGCCCTCGGCGTGCTCGTCACCCACGTCGCCCTGCACGTCGGGTTCGTGGTCCGCGACCCGCGGGGCCACTACCTGTCGCGGCTGGACGTGGGCGTGGCCGTCTTCTTCGTGCTGTCCGGGTTCCTGCTCTACCGGCCGTTCGTGGCCCGCCGGATGGACGGCCGGCCCGCGAGCGGCACCCGGCCGTACCTGCGCAACCGGTTCCTGCGGATCTTCCCCGCCTACTGGCTGGCCCTGACCGTGCTGGCGGTCGTCCTGGACGTCCGCGACCGCAACGACTTCCAGAGCCTGGGCGACTTCGTCACCTACTACGGCCTGCTGCAGAGCTACTCGGCCGACAGCGCCCTCGGCGGGCTCCAGCAGGCGTGGACGCTGACCAACGAGGTGGCCTTCTACCTGCTGCTGCCGCTGTGGGCGGCCGGCGGGGCCTGGCTGTGGCGCCGGCTGGCGGCCCGGAGGGCCGTGGTCGCCGAGCTGGGGATCCTCGGGCTGGCGGCGGCCGCGGCGCTCGGCTTCCGCTACTGGCTGCACAGCTTCGCGGGCGACGACGTCACGCTCGGCACCTTCGACCCCCGGCTCCACTGGCTGCCGGCCAACTTCCACCTGTTCGTGCCGGGCATGGCCCTGGCGGTGGCGCTCGAGTGGTCCCGCCGCCGCGGGGCGCCGCTGCGCCTCCTCGAGTGGCCCCGCCGCCATCCGGTGCTGTGCTGGCTCGGGGCCGCCGCCTGCTTCTGGGCGGTGTCCACCCAGTTGGGCCTGGGTTTCGAGGTCGGGGCCACCGAGCCCGTGCAGGGCGTGGTGAAGGAGGTGCTGTACGGCGGCGTCGGCTTCCTGCTCGTCCTGCCGGTCGCCCTGGCCGGTGCCACGCTCCCCCGATCGCTGCGCTGGCTGGGCAGCCGACCGATGGTGGCGCTGGGGATCGTCTCCTACGGCATCTACCTCTGGCACGAGGGGGTGACGGACATCTACCGCGACCTCTTCGACGTGCCCCTCTTCACGGGCTCGTTCCCCGCCGCGCTGGCGGTGACGCTGGCCGGCAGCCTGGCGGCCGCCGCCGTGTCCTACGTCGTGATCGAGCGCCCGGCCCTGGCCCTCAAGGACCGCCATCACCGGCTGTTCGCCGAGTGGCGGCCCGTGGGCCTGCCGGCGGACGCGAGGGCGGCCGCGTGAGCACCGAGACCGCCGGGACCACCGACGCGGCGCCCACGACCGAAGTGGCCCCTCCCGGCGCGGACGGGGACGGTGGCCGCACCGGCGTGCGGGCCTGGCTCGACCGCCACGGCTGGGTCGTCCCGACCGTCGTCGTCGGCCTGGCGGTCGCCCTGCCGCTGCGCGGGTGCTCCGGGCCCCGGGCGCCCCCATGGAGGAGGGGTTCATGATCGTGTTCCCGGAGCGCCTGCTCCGGGGTGACGTCCCCAACCGCGACTACCTCCACCTCTACGGCCCCGGCAGCATCTGGACCATCGCCGCCGTCTTCAAGGCGTTCGGCGTGTCCCTGTGGACCGAGCGGGTCGTCGGCCTGCTCCAGCTGGTGGGCCTCATCGCCGCCACCACCTACGTCGGCTACCGCTGGGGCCGCTACGCCGCCGCGCTGTGCGGGGTGGTGACGGCCGTCATCATCATCCCGCCCATCGGTGCCACCGCCCTGGCCTGGGTGGGGGGCGTGGCCCTCGCGCTGTGGGCGGTGGCCCTGGCCGCCCGCGCCCTCGACGCGGGCGCCGACCGGCGCCGCACGCTGGCGCTGGCCGGGCTGCTGGCCGGGGTCGCCCTGCTGTTCCGGCCGGACCTGGTGCTGTGCCTGGGCCTGGGGCTGGGCGTGCTGTTCCTGTGGGCTCTGGACGGCGCCGGTCGCCGGCGGCTGGTCCTGGGCCTGGCCATCGGCCTCAGCCCCTACCTGGTGCACCTGGCGGTCGCCGGGCCGGGGAACGTGGTGCGGGGCATGTTCATCGAGCCCGTGTTCGACCTCCGCCCGGGGCGGCGGCTGCCGTTCCCTCCCCCGCACGACGAGTACACGAGCTTCCTCAACCGCGCCTTCGCCTTCCGGGACTTCCCGTGGCCGTTCCCGACGCCGCGCCAGCCCATGCAGATCGCCGTCTGGTTCTGGGTGCTGGTGGCCGTGTGCGCGGCGCTGGTGGCCATCGCCGTGTGGTCCAAGCGCTCGGGGAGCCCGCACGGCTGGCGGTTGCTGGCCCTCGCCCTGTTCGCCACCGGCCTGCTGCCCCAGGTGGTGCAGCGGGCCGACACCGCCCACCTGTCGTGGGTGAGCTGCGTGCCCTTCGGCCTGCTACCCGCCTTCCTGGCCGAGGCCGCGCGGCTGCGGGGAACCCGGGTGGTGCTCCGCCGCACCGCCATGCTCGCCCCGCTGGCGCTGCTGTTCCTGTTCCCCCACTTCACGTACCGGTGGTACGCCGATTACGTGGCCCAGAGCGTGGGTTACGACCGGGTCGTCTACTCGGTGGACCACCGGGGCCGCAGCTTCTACTACGGGCGCCAGGACGTCCCCGTGGCCGCCGAGGCCATGCTCGACGACGTCGAGGCGCTGACCGAGGCGGGCGACAGGGTCATCGTCGGCCCCGGCGACCTGCGGCGCACGCCCTACAGCGAGGCCTACCTCTACTACCTGCTCCCCGAGCTGACACCCGGCACCCGCTACATCGAGATGGACCCGGGGGTGGCCAACGCCGAGGACTCGGGCCTGGCCGACGAGCTGCGGGACGCCGACGTCGTGATCCTGTCGACCATGTACGACAACTGGGTCGAGCCCAACACGTCGATGGAGCCCGGCTCCGACGAGCCCAACCGGGTCCTCGACGAGCTGTACTGCCTGCACGACCGCTACGGCGACAACCCGGCGGCCGGCGCCGGGCGACCGATATTCGAGCTCTACGTCCGCTGTGGCCAGGGAGAGGACGGCGCATGACGGAGTTGTCGACCCGCGATGCCACGCAGCGTGCGGGCGCCGGGTACACCCGTGAGGCAGGCGGTACCGTGGTCGGGCAGGGCGACAGCTGGGGCACCGCATGAAAACGCTCGTCATCATCCCCACGTTCCTCGAGGCCGAGAACATCGCGGACGTGCTCGGCCAGGTGCGCGCCGCCGCCCCCCAGGTGGACATCCTCGTGGTGGACGACTCCAGCCCCGACGGGACGGCCGAGCTGGCCCGTGCCGCGGCCGAGAAGCTGGGCAGGATCGACGTGCTGACCCGGCCCGGCAAGGGCGGCCTGGGGGGCGCCTACCGCGCCGGGTTCCAGCGGGCCTTTGCCGCGGGCTACGAGGTCGTCGTGCAGATGGACGCCGACCTGTCCCACCCGCCCGACCGGCTCCCGGCCCTGCTCGCCGAGGTCGACAAGGGGGCCGACATCGCCATCGGTTCCCGCTACACCGAGGGCGGCGCCACCGCCAACTGGCCGCTGGTGCGGATCGTGCTGTCCCGGGCCGGCAACTTCTACGCCTCGAACGTGCTCGGCCTCGGTGTGCGGGACGCCACGGCCGGGTTCCGGGCCTACCGGGCCGACATCCTGGAGACGGTCGAGGCCAGCGCCACCAAGGCGACGGGCTACGGGTTCCAGCTGGAGCTGTCGTACCGGGCACACCGGCTCGGCGCCGCCATGGTCGAGGTGCCCATCACCTTCAGCGACCGGTTCCGCGGGGTGTCCAAGATGTCCTGGCGCATCATCGGCGAGGCCATGTCGCTGGTGACGTGGTGGGGCCTCCGGGACCGCGTGCTGCGGCGGGGCCGCGGCGACCGGACCAGGGCGGTGCGGGAGCGCGGGACCACGGTCACCGTGCCCGGCGCCGGCGGCGCCGCCCCGGACCCCGAGGTGGTCGAGCCGGAGACCTCGCCCTCGTCCTGAGCCCCGGTCAGTACGGCCAGGTCCGGCCGTCGTGGCCCAGCAGGCGGGCGGCGCGGGGCACCCGGGCCACGATCAGGGACTTGACGGCCAGGTTGCGGGCGAACCACGGCAGCTGCGCGAGCTGGCGTGCCACGTCGGCCACCCGGGCGGCGCCGCGCACGGGCTCGCGCCGGTACTCCGCGAGCGACCGGCTGCGCCCGGCATAGCGCCACCGGCCGGAGAACATCACGGTGGCGGCCAGCGCCAGGGTCACCCCCACCGACGAGAACGAGTCGTGGACCAGCATCGTGCCGCCGTCCGCCACCCGGGCGCCCCAGCTGCGGATGTCGTCGCTGGCCGGCGCGAAGCGGTGGGCGCCGTCGATGTGCAGCATGTCGATGGGCTCGCCCACGTCGGCCAGGGCGTCGCGGCTGAACTTGCGCACGTAGGTGACACGGTCGTGCACCCCGGCCCGCTCGAGGTTGGCGAGGAAGACCTTGGAGTCGACGGCGGCCTCGTCGGCGAACCCCTCGATCTCCTGGGGGCCGCGGTCGTTGCCGGCGTGGGGGTCGATGGCCACGATCTCGGCCCCGGCCGGAGCCGAGCGGGCGATGGCCACCATCGAGCGCCCCCGGAAGCTGCCGATCTCCACGATGCGGCCGGTGGCGGGAACCTCGACGGCCCGGGCGACGACGCGGGCCACCTGGTCGGGGCTGAACCAGCCCTCGACCCCCTCCAGCGCCTCCTCGAGCGATGCCGGCGCCGCGGTCGGGCGGGCGTCGTCGCGGCTGTCGTCGGTGCTTCCCACGTGCGGCTCCGTCGGTCTGCGCGCCGCCGGTGCGCAGACCCCCGATCGTTGGTGCGCTGGCGCGGAAGTCCGTAGCATACGGCCGATCCGGATCCCGAGCCGCGTTCCCGCCTGGCGCGGTTAATGTCCAGCGCCCGGGTCCACCGGCCTGGGGGAGGACGACCACCTGTGAGCAACGCTGTGCCCGACGACGCCGATCCTGTGGCCAAGATCGGCGACCTGGCCGCGTCGGCCGGGGTCCGCCGAGTCCACGTGCTGGCGTGGCGCGACCTCGACGACGTCGAGGCCGGGGGGTCGGAGCTGCACATCGCGGAGGTGGCCAAGCTGTGGGCCGCGGCCGGCGTCGAGGTGACCATGCGCACCTCCTGGGCCCAGGGCCAGCCGGTCGAGGCCACGCGCGACGGCTACAGGGTGATCCGCCGGGCCGGCCGGTACCAGGTGTTCCCGCGGGCCGCGCTGGCCGAGATCACCCGGCGGACCGGCCCCCGCGACGTGCTGATCGAGATCTGGAACGGGATGCCGTTCCTGAGCCCGCTGTGGAACCCGGGCCCCCGGGTCGTCCTGCTGCACCACGTCCACGCGGACATGTGGAACATGACGCTGGGGCCGACGCTCGGGCCCATCGGTGCGCTGTTCGAGAGCCGGGTCGCGCCGCCGCTGTACCGCCGGTCGTCGATCGCCACGCTGTCGGAGTCCTCCAAGCGCGAGCTGGTCGACGACCTGGGGTTCGACCCGGCCCGGGTCACCGTCGTCCACCCCGGCATCGACCCCCGCTACACCCCCGGCGGCGAGAAGTCGCCGGTCCCCCTGGTGGCCGCCGTTAGCCGCATGGCCCCGGTCAAGCGCTGCGACATGCTGGTGCGGGCCGCCCACCACGCCCGCCGGGCGGTGCCCGACCTGCGGCTCCACCTGGTGGGCGACGGCTACGACCGGCCCTCCGTCGAGGCCGCCGTCCGCGAGCTCGACGCCGCCGACTGGGTCACCCTGCGGGGCCCGGTGGGCGACGACGAGAAGATCCAGCTCATGCGGGAGGCCTGGATCATCGGCTCGGCCTCGGCCCGCGAGGGCTGGGGCATGACCCTCACCGAGGCCGCGGCGTGCGGCACCCCCGCCGTCGCCACCCGCATCGCCGGCCATGCCGACGCCGTGCGCGAGGGCCGGACCGGCCTGCTGGCCGACGGCGACCCCGCCAGCCTGGGCGACGCCATGGCCCGGGTGCTCGCCGACGGCGACCTGCGGGCCCGGCTCAGCGCCGGTGCGCTCGACTGGGCGGGCGAGCTCACCTGGAGCAGCACCGCCACGCGGCTCATGCGGGTGGTCGCCGACGAGGTGTCACGGCGGCGACACCGCCGATGAGGCGCCCGTTCGCCCGGCTGGCGCAGGGCGTTCGCCACCTCCGGCCGGCCCTGGCCACGGTGTCGGCGGCCCCGGCGCCCGCCTCCGCCCGCCCCGCCCGCGCCGCCCTGGCCGGCTCCCGTGCCCGGCGCCGCGGTCCGTCCGGCCCGTCGGTACGCCTGCACGTGGCGCTGGCGGCGGTGGCCTACCTGCCCCTGCTGGCGACCCAGCGGGGCTGGGTGAGCGCCGACACCAAGTCGTACCTCTACCTCGACCCCGGCAGGCTGATGAGCCGGGCGTGGTCGATGTGGGATCCCTCGATCGGCATGGGGACGGTCACCCACCAGAACGTGGGCTACCTGTGGCCGATGGGGCCGTTCTACTGGCTGCTGGACACGGCCGGCGTGCCGGACTGGGCCGCCCAGCGGCTGTGGTGGGGCACGATCATCTTCGCCGCCGGGGCGGGGGTGGCCTACCTGCTGCGCACCCTGCGCTGGACCGGGCCCGGCGTGATGGCGGCCACCTTCGGCTACGCCCTCACCCCCTACCTGCTCACGCTCGTGGCCCGCCTCTCGGCCATCCTCCTGCCCCTCGTCGCCCTGCCGTGGCTGATCGCCTTCACCATCCGGACGGCCCGCACCCGCGGCTGGCGCTACCCCGCGCTGTTCGCCCTCACGGTGGCGACCTGCGGCAGCGTCAACGCCACCGCCCTGCTGCTGGTGGGGCTGGCACCGGTGGTGTGGCTGGTGCACGCGGTGTGGGTGGCCCGCGAGATCCCGCTGCGGACGGCGGTCCGGGCCGCCCTCCGGCTCGGGGTGCTGACCGTGCCGGTGTCGGCCTGGTGGATCGCCGGGCTGTCGGTCCAGGGCACCAACGGCATCGAGATCCTGCGCTACACCGAGACCGCCGAGACCGTGGCGGCCGTGTCGGTCAGCCACGAGGTGCTGCGGGGCCTCGGCTACTGGTTCTTCTACGGCGGCGACCGCCTCGGGCCCTGGATCGAGCCCAGCGTCCAGTACACCCAGTTCCTGCCGCTGCTGGCCTTCACCTACATGGTGCCGATCGCCGGTCTGGCGGGCGCCGTGGCGGCCCGCTGGCGCCACCGGGCCTACTTCATCGCCCTGCTGGGGCTCGGCACCGCGCTGGCTGTGGGCGCCTACCCGTGGGAGGGCGGCTCGCCGTGGGCCCGTGCCGTCAAGGCGTTCGTGCGCTCCGACGTCGGCCTGTCCATGCGCAGCCTGCCGCGGGCGGTGCCGCTGGTGGCCCTGTCCCTGGCCGTGCTGGCCGGGTCGGGCGTCACGGCGCTGGCCCGGCGCTGGCCCCGCACCGGGCGGCCGCTCACCGTCGGCGTGGTGGCCGTGGCCCTGCTCGCGCTGCCGCCCCTGTGGCTGGGCGACTTCGTGCCCCACAACCTGCGCAGGCCCGAGGACATCCCCAGGTACTGGCACGAGGCGGCCGAGCACCTCGATGCCGCCGGGTCCGACACCCGTGTGCTGGTGGTGCCGGGCACCGACTTCGCCAGCTACCGGTGGGGCAACACCGTCGACCCGGTGCTGCCGGCGCTCATGGACCGGCCGTCGGTGCAACGCGAGCTGATCCCCTACGGCTCGGCGGCGTCGGCCAACCTCCTCAACGCCTTCGACCTCCGCCTCCAGGAGCGCACCGCCGACCCCGACAGCGTCGCCCCCATCGCCCGGCTGATGCGGGCGGGCGACGTCCTGGTCCAGAGCGACCTCCAGTACGAGCGCTACAACACGCCCCGGCCCCGGAACTTCTGGGACTTCATCACCCGGGCGCCCGGCCTGGGGGAGCCCACCGAGTTCGGGCCGGGCGAGCCCAACGTCACGATCCCCGAGGTCCAGCTGGACGACGAGCTGATGTTCGTCACCGACCCGTCGCTCCCGGACCCCCGCGAGCTGGCCGTGCTGCCCGTCGAGGGGGCGGTGCCGATCGTCGGCACCCACTCGGGGGCCAGCCCCCTCCTGGTGGCCGGCGACGGTGCCGGGCTGGTGGACGCGGCGGGCAGCGGGCTCATCGACGGGACCGAGCTGATCCGCTACTCCGGATCCCTCGACGAGGCCGAGATCGAGGACGCCCTGGCCGACGGCGCCGCGCTCCTCGTCACCGATTCCAACCGCAAGCGGGGCGAGCGCTGGACCACGATCCGCCACACCCGGGGCTTCACCGAGACGGCGACGGGCGAGCCCCTGGTGGACGACGCGCGGGACAACCGGCTGCCGCTCTTCCCCGACCGGGGCGCCGAGGTGATGACCGTGGCCGAGGACCGGGGCCGGATCGCCGCCACCGCCACGTCCTACGGCAACTCGATCACCTACACCTCGGAGGAGCGGCCGGCACTGGCCGTCGACGGCGACCTGGAGACCGCCTGGCGCACCGGGGCGTTCTCCGATGCCCGGGGCGAGCGCATCGAGCTGACCTTCCCCGACCCGGTGACCGCCGACCGGGTCAACCTCACCCAGGTCACCAACGGGTCCCGCAACCGCTACATCACCGCCGTGCGGCTGCTGTTCGACGGGGAGGACCCGGTGGACGCCCCCCTGGCCCGCCAGTCCCGGGACGCCCCCGGGCAGGTCGTCAGCTTCCCGGATCGGACCTTCTCGACGCTGTCGGTCGAGATCGTCGAGGACTCGGTCGGCTTCGTCCCCCGCTACGCCGGCCAGAGCAGCCTCGGCTTCGCCGAGATCGGGGTGGGCGACCAGCCGGAACGGCACGAGGACGCCATCCGGCTCCCCACCGACCTGCTCGACGCGGCGGGCGACGACGCCCTCGACCATCCGCTGGCGATCTCGCTCGCCCGCCAGCGCCAGGACCCCACCGACACCACCCGCGCCGACGAGGAGCAGCGGATGCTGCGGGTGGTGGAGCTGCGGGGCGCCCGCGCGTTCTCGGTGGCGGGCGAGGCCCGGCTCTTCCGCCGCACCCCCACCCGCCTCATCGACGAGACCCTCGGCCGCCCCCACGACGGCAGCGCCACCTGGGTGCGGGCCAGCTCCGTGCTCAACGGCAGCCTGCACACGCCGTCGGCCGCCTTCGACGGTGACCCCACCACGGCCTGGACCACCGTGCGCGCCACGCCGGTGCGGCAGTGGGTCGAGGTCAACCTCACCCAGCCCGTGACGCTCTCGGCCCTGCCCCTCACGATCGTGGCCGACGGCCGCCACTCCGTCCCCACCCGCGTCGAGCTGACCGTGGACGGCGTGCCCCAGGGGGCCTTCGACCTGCCGGCGGTGGAGGACGGCGGCACCCAGAACGCCACCGCCACGGTCGAGGTGCCGCTGCCCGGGCCGGTGACCGGGTCGTCGTGGCGGCTCCGCATCGCCGGGGCGCGCACCGTCACGTCCCAGGACTGGATCAGCAACCGAGCGGTCGAGCAGCCCGCCGCCGTCGCCGAGATCGGCCTGCCGGGGCCGACGGTTCCGGCCCTGCCCGACACCTACGACTCGGGCTGCCGCAGCGACCTGCTCACGGTCGACGGCCAGGCGTTCCCGGTGCGGGTCAGCGGGCCCATGGACGACGCCCTGGCCGCCCGCCCGCTGGCGGTGACCGCCTGCGGTCCGGCCGAGCTGGCCCTGGAGGCGGGCGAGCACGACATCGAGACCGCCGACGGCCGCGACGCCGGGCTGGAGATCGACGGGCTGGTCCTGCGGTCAGCGGCCGGCGGCGGCGCCACCCCGGCCGGTGCGGGGACGCTGGTGGCCGAGGCCGCGGCCGGCGGCGCCCTGCTCGCCGGTCCCCAGGTCGAGGTGGTGGGCGACGACCACGACCGCGCTACCGTCGAGGTCACCGGGGCCACCCCCGGCCAGCCGTTCTGGCTGGTGCTGGGCCAGAGCTTCAACCCCGGTTGGACGGCCACGGTCGACGGCGAGGCCCTGGGCGAGCCGGTGCTGGTCGACGGCTTCGCCAGCGGCTGGCGCGTCATGCCGGGCGACGAGTCGTTCACCGTCGAGCTGGCCTTCGCGCCCCAGCGCCGGGTCGACATCGCCATCTGGGTCTCGGCGGTGGCGGCCCTGGCCTGCCTGGTGCTGGTGGTGCGCCGGCCCCGCCAGGTCGTCAACGCCCCGTCGGCCGAGGCCGAGCCGTACTCGTCGGTGCTGGCCTTCCGCTACGACGGCGCCCTGCCCAGCCGCAGCACCGCGGTCCTCACCGGGCTGAGCGTGTTCGTGCTCGGCTGGGTGCTCGCCGGGCCGGTCGTCGGCCTGGGGGTCGGCGTCGCCGCCGGGATCGGCGCCCGCCACGAGACGTTCCGGCGCTACCTGCTGCTGGCCAGCCCGTTCGCGCTCGGGCTGTGCGCCCTGTACGTGCTGTACATCCAGGCCCGCTGGAACCCGATGCCCAGCTTCGACTGGCCGATCGAGATGCGGCGGCCCCACCCGATCGGCTGGTTGGCGGTGCTGGCCCTGGTGGCCGACGCGGTCGTCGACCGGGTGTGGCAGTCCCGCAGGAGCGACCGGGACCGATGACGTCGTCCGGGTTCATCTTCGGGGTCGACCTCGACGGGGTGTGCGGCGACTACACCACCGCCCTGCGCGATGTCGCGATCGAGCGCACCGGCGCCGACCCGGCGTCGTTGCCGCTGGAGCGGTCGTGGGACTTCCGCGAGTGGGGCCTGTCGCCGGCGGCCTTCGAGGACCTGCACCGCGCCGCGGTGCTGGAGCACCGCATCTTCCGCACCATGCCGCCCATCCCCGGCGCAGCCGAGACGCTGTGGCGCCTGTCGGACGCCGGCGTGTGGATCCGGATCATCACCCACCGGCTGTACGTCAACTGGGGTCACGCCATGGCGGTGGCCGACACGGTGGAGTGGCTCGACGCCACCGGCATCCCCTACCGCGACCTGTGCTTCCTCGGCGCCAAGCCGCAGCTGGGGGCCGACTGCTACGTGGAGGACGCGCCCCACAACGTCGAGGCCCTGCGGGAGACCGGGTCGCACGTCATCGTGTTCGACCAGCCCTACAACCGGGGCGTGCCCGGGCCGCGGGCGCACGACTGGGGCGAGGTCGAGACCCTGGTCGGCGACCGGGTGGCGGAGAAGGGCCTGTCGTTGCAGGCGCCGCTGCCGGGGTTCGAGGACGTGCCCAGCCGGCTGCGGCGGGTCCGGCCCGGGGACGGGCCCGACGAAGCCCCCGCCGGCGGCTGAGCGGGCGGGGCGCTCCCATCGACTGGTCCGAGCTGGCCGGGGCCGCCCTGGTGGTGGCGGTGTTCTCGGTGCCCCTCGCGCTCACGGGGTGGGCGCTGCTCGACGCGGCCCGCCGCCCGGAGTGGGTGTGGGCGCTGGCGGGCCGGCGGCGGGTGGTGTGGCTGGCCGCCATCCTGTTCGGGGGGCTGTCGGTGGTGATCGGCCTGGTGGTGTCGACCGTCTACCTCGTCCGGGTGCGGCCGGCGCTGGCCGCGGTCGAGAGCGGCCGGCTCTAGCGGGCCGCTCCACTAGCGCGGGGGCCCGACCCCGGCGGGCGCCGGCTGCCCGGTCGGGGGCGGCGGTGCGGGGGCCGGGTCCGGGCCGAACAGGCGCACCGGCGGGGGGCCGTAGCGTCCCCGCAGGTGGTGGGCGATGGCGAGGAGCCGCGCCCGGGGCGCCCAGTACGGGCCGCGGCGGGCGGGCACCGCCGCCCCGGCGGCCAGCTGCCACAGGGCGATGGCCAGGCGGATGCCGGCGTGGTACCGGCCGGAGTGGTCGCGCACCATGAGCAGGGTGTTGCGCAGCTGGAGGTAGTCGACCACCGCCGCTCGGGACCCGACGTGCATGTTGCGGACCTCGGCGCCCCGCACGACCCCGACCTGCCAGCCGGCGGCCTTGGCCCGGATGGCGAGCTCGGCCTCCTCGCAGTAGGCGAAGTAGCGCTCGTCGAACAGCCCCACGTCCTCCAGGCAC
>DASSUD010000178.1:0-2843 GCA_035707385.1 Acidimicrobiales bacterium | reverse complement strand
GGCCAGGCCCTGCCGGCGGTACGGCTCGTAGGTCCGGACGCCCGCCTCGACCGAGCGGGGCGCCGACCGCGCCGTCTCGCACACGGCCGCCACCTGCCCGTCGACCACCGCCACGGTCCACGGCCCGAGCAGGCTGGTGCGGTCGCGCTCGGGCATCATGCCCCGCAACGGCTCCTCGTCGCCGTCGTGGCCGGCGACGAGTTGCACGCCGACCGGCACGGGCAGCGCGCCGGGCACGACGTAGGACGGTCCCCGCTCGGGCGGTCGGAGGGCCCCGCCGCCGGCGAGCAGGTCGAGCAGCGTGCTGGCGCTGCCGGGAGCCCAGCCGACCGCCGGCGTCGTGGCGGGCGGGGTCGTGGCGGCCACGCCGCCGGCCACGGCCGTGGCGATGGCGGCGGGCACCTCGGACGACTGCGCCCAGCACAGCGCGCCGGCACCGCCGCCCACCGTCAGCACCGGCACGGGCCGCCACTCGGGCGTGCGGCTGCGCAGCCGCCCGCCGTCGCCGGTCAGCCAGCAGGTGGCGATCTCCAGGCGCAGCAGCGCCGCGGCGTCGGACATCGCCACGCGCTACCGGCCGCTACCTTTCCCCCGTGCCGCAGGACGCCGTCGACGAGCTGGTGAGATTGCTCGACCTCGAGCCGATCGAGGTCAACATCTTCCGGGGGCGCTCGCCCGACGAGGACCGCCAGCGCATCTTCGGCGGCCAGGTCGCCGGTCAGGCCCTGGTGGCCGCGGCCCGCACGGTCCCCGACGACCGCCAGGTGCATTCGCTCCACGCCTACTTCCTGCGGGCCGGCGACCCCAAGGTGCCGGTGCTGTACGAGGTCGACCGCCCGCGGGACGGCGGCTCCTTCACCACCCGCGGGGTGGCGGCCATCCAGCACGGCCGGGTGATCTTCAACATGGCGGCCAGCTTCCAGGTGCCCGAGGTGGGCTACGACCACGCCTTCGCCATGCCCGACGTGCCCCCGCCCGAGGGGCTCCCCACCCTGCGCGAGCGGCTGGAGAAGGCGGGCGTGCCACTGACGCCCTGGCTGTCGCGGCCCCGCCCCATCGACATCCGCCACGTGGACCCGGGCGGCGTCGCCACGACGCCCGAGGAGCGCAGCCGGCCCCTGGAGCCGCGCCACGACGTGTGGCTGCGGGCCGACGGCCGCCTGCCCGACGACCCGATCGTCCACACGGTCGTCCTCACCTACGCGTCGGACATGACGCTGCTCGACACCGCCACCCTGCCCCACGGTCCCGGTTGGTTCGACCCGAACCTGTTCATGGCCAGCCTCGACCACGCCATCTGGTTCCACCGGCCGTTCCGGGCCGACGACTGGCTGCTGTACGCCCAGGACAGCCCCACCGCGGTCGGCGGCCGGGGCCTGTCCCGGGGCCTGGTCTTCGGCCGGGACGGCACGCTGGTGGCGACGGTCGTGCAGGAGGGCCTGATCCGCCGCCTGCGCTGACCGCCCGGTGGGCCACCCCACTAGGTTGGCGCCCCATGACAGCGATCGGACGTACAGGGGGCCTGATCGCCGCGCTGATGCTCGCGGCAGGCGCCTGCGGGGGCGGCGGGGACGGCGGGGACGACGCCAGCCTGGGGTCCGGCACCACCGGGGAGGACGCCACCACCGGCGAGGACGCCGGGACGACCGGCGCAGCCGAGGAGGCGCCCCTCGACTCGATCGAGATCACGCTCACCGAGTTCGCCCAGGCCGACGCGCCCACCTCGCTCGTCACCCGGCCGGGGACCGGCGGGCTGTACGTGTCGGAGCGGGCCGGGCTCGTCCGCCCCCTGGTGGACGGGGCGCTCGGCGAGCCCATCGTCGACATCGTGGACGAGGTGGTCACGAACTCGGAGCAGGGCCTGCTCGACATCGAGTTCTCGGCCGACGGCGGCACGCTCTACCTCAGCTACAACGTGCCTCCCGACGGCGACACCCGCATCGCCGCCTGGACGATGGCCGGCGACGCGGTGGACCCCGGCTCCCGGCGCGAGCTGCTGGCCGTCGACCAGCCCTTCCCCAACCACAAGGGCGGCGACATCGAGATCGGGCCGGACGGCTACCTGTACATCGGGCTGGGCGACGGCGGCGCCGGCGGCGACCCCCTGGGCAACGGCCAGAACACGGCGGCGCTGCTGGGCAAGATCCTGCGCATCGACCCCGGGGCGGCAGCGGCCGGGCGGCCCTACGGCATCCCCGAGGGCAACCCGTTCGCCGACGGGGAGGGCGGCGCGCCCGAGGTGTGGGCCTACGGGCTGCGCAACCCGTGGCGGTTCACGTTCGACCCCCGCAACGACGCCCTGTGGATCGCCGACGTCGGCCAGAACCAGTGGGAGGAGATCACCGTGCTGCCCCCGTCCGCGGCCGGCGCCAACCTCGGGTGGGACCTGATGGAGGGCAGCCACGGCTACGACGGCGGGTCCAACCCGGACGCCGGGGTGCTGCCGGTGTTCGAGTACGACCACGGCGAGGGCTGCTCCATCACCGGCGGCGTGGTCTACCGGGGCACGGGCGTGCCGGGCCTGGCGGGGGCGTACCTGTTCACCGACTACTGCGAGGGGACGATCCGGGCGGTCCGGGTGGCGGGCGGCGAGCTGGCCGACGAGCGGGTGTTCGGGGCCGAGGGAACGAGCCTGGTGTCGTTCGGGGAGGACGAGGGCGGCGAGGTGTACGTCCTGTCCCTCGACGGGCCCATCTACCGGATCGACCCGGCGGGCTGAGTGGACCTACTGCACGTCGCCACCCCGGCCGAGTGGGCCGAGGCCCGCCGGACCGGCGCGGTCGCCCCGCCCAGCCTGGCCACCGAGGGCTTCGTCCACTGCTCGACCCGTGACCAGCTCCCCG
>DASSUD010000177.1:0-3292 GCA_035707385.1 Acidimicrobiales bacterium | reverse complement strand
GTCGAGGACTTCACCTGGAAGCAGCTGCTCGACACCGACGCCTGCACCATGTGCGGGCGGTGCACCTCTGTGTGCCCGGCGCACGCCACCGGCAAGCCGCTCGACCCCCGGGAGATCGTGCTCAAGACGGGCGAGGTCATGGCGGCCACCGGCACCCCGGCGGTGTCGCCGCCCATCGGCGTGGACCCCGAGATCACGGTGTCGGCCGACTCGCTGTTCGAGCGCATCACCCCCGAGGAGGTGTGGGCCTGCACGTCGTGCAAGGCGTGCGACGAGATCTGCCCGGTCAACATCGAGATCCTCGACAAGATCCTCGACATGCGGCGCTACCTGTCGCTGATGGAGTCGAACTTCCCGACCGAGCTGGGCACGGCCTACCGCTCCATGGAGAACTCGGGCAACCCGTGGGGCCTGTCGCAGGGCGACCGGGCGGCGTGGGCCGCCAAGGTGCCCGGGGTGCCGATCGTCGAGCCCGGTGACAGCTTCGACCACGAGTTCCTGTACTGGGTGGGCTGCGCCGGCTCGTTCGACGACAAGAACCAGAAGGTCAGCGTGGCCATGGCCAAGCTCATGCAGCGGGCCGGCATCGACTTCGCCATCCTCGGCCCGTCGGAGAACTGCACCGGGGACCCCGCCCGCCGCTCGGGCAACGAGTACATCTTCCAGATGCTGGCCATGCAGAACATCGAGACCCTCGACGGCATGGGCGTCACCAAGATCGTGACCCAGTGCCCGCACTGCTTCAACACGCTGCAGAACGAGTACCCCCAGCTGGGCGGCAACTACGAGGTCGTCCACCACAGCCAGTTCCTGGAGTGGCTGATCTCCGAGGGCCACCTCGACATGAGCGACGCCCGGCTGGAGGAGCGGGTCGTGTA
The DNA here is from genome assembly GCA_035707385.1 of Acidimicrobiales bacterium. Lineage (GTDB taxonomy): Bacteria > Actinomycetota > Acidimicrobiia > Acidimicrobiales > VFJN01 > ZC4RG19. The sequence continues at coordinate 2,414 of DASSUD010000177.1, read as the reverse complement.
CCACGACTCGTGCTACCTGGGGCGCCACAACGACGTGTACCTGGCCCCCCGGAAGGTCATCGGCAGCCTGGGGGGCATCGAGGTCGTCGAGGCCGGCCGCAACGGGACCAAGGGCATGTGCTGCGGCGCCGGCGGCGCCCGCATGTGGATGGAGGAGACCACGGGCAAGAAGGTCAACGACGAGCGCAGCCAGGAGCTGATCGCCACCGGCGCCAGCCGCATCGCCGTCGCCTGCCCGTTCTGCTACATCATGATCGACGACGGGGCCAAGGCCGCCGGCAAGGAAGAGGACGAGGTGAAGGTGGCGGACATCTCGATGCACCTCCTCGAGGCCCTCGAAGCCCGCGACGCCCAGCCGCTCTCGTGACCTCGACGGTCTCGTGAGCGTGCGGATCGTCGGGTAGGGCGGTGCCACCACCCGCGTCCGAGCCACTACGGTGGCGCACCGTGGGGAAGCTCGGGGAGCGTGGGGATCCGCCCGTCGCGGCCGTCCGCCGGGGGCTGCGGGCCCTGGCACTGGTGCTGGCCCTGGGCCTGGCCGCCGCCTGCGGGGGCGGCGGCGGGGAGGGGAACGCCGAGGAGGCCGACCGGGCGGAGGACGCCGAGGCGGAGGACGCACCGGCCGAGTGGGTCCGGGTCGGCCTCGACCTGGCCAACACCCGGGCGATGACCGCGGAGACCGAGATCGACCCGGACACGGTGGCCGGGCTCCGGCCGGCGTGGGACGTCCGGGGGCTGCGGGGCGTGAGCGGCACGCCGCTGGTGTCGGGCGGCACGGTGTGGTTCGGCGACTGGACCGGCCACGTGCGGGCGCTCGACGCCGCCACCGGCGACGAGCTCTGGGCCCAGGACCTGCACAACAACTACATCGGCGGGTCCCTGGTGCTGGACGGTGACCGGGTCTACGCCGGCACGTTCGACGGCCGGGTCGTGGCCCTCGACCGCGAGACCGGCGAGCCGGTGTGGGAGACGCCGATCGGCGACCACCCCAAGGCGGTGATCTTCGGGTCCCCCGTGGTGGCGGACGGCCTGGTCGTCACCGGCGTGGGCAGCTTCGAGGTGTTCGTCCCCGGCGACCCGCCGACGTTCCGCGGCCACGTGGTCGCCCTCGACGCCGAGTCGGGGGCCGAGGTGTGGCGCTTCTGGCTGACCAGGGGCGACGCCACCGAGGCGGCCGGCGTGTCGATCTGGTCGTCGCCGGCCGTCGACGAGGAGCGCGGCGTGCTGTACATCGGCACCGGGCAGGCCTACGCGCAGCCGGCCCCACCCCGCAGCGACGCCCTCCTGGCCCTCGACCTGCGCACCGGCGCGGAGGTGTGGACCACCCAGTTCACCGCCGGCGACGCCTGGACCATCACCCAGCCGACCGGGCTGGACGCCGACGTGGGGGCCGTGCCCAACCTGTTCCGGGTGGGCGACGTCGATGCGGTGGGCGTGGGCGACAAGGCGGGCACCTACCGGGCCCTCGACCGCGACACCGGCGAGATCCTGTGGGAGCGGCCGCTCACGCAGGGCGGCACCCAGGGCGGCGTGATGGCCTCGGCGGCGGTGTCCGGCGGCACGCTGTACGTCACGTCCAACGACGCCAGCCGCGACGCCGACCTGGTGGCGATCGACGCCGGGACGGGCGAGGAGGTGTGGCGGGTGCCGGTGGGCGCTCACGTCACCGGTCCGGTGACCTGGGCCAACGGGGTGCTCTACGTGTCCGACGACTCGGGCCGCATCGCGGCCTACGACGCGGCCGGCGGGTCGCGGCTGTGGGCGTACGACGTGCCGTTCCCCGCCGCCGGCGGGGTGGCGGTGGTCGACGGCACGGTCTACGCCGGCTGGGGCTGGTGGCTGGCCGGCAGCCCGCCCGACGCCGACGGCGGGCTGCTCGCTTTCAGCCTCGACGGCGGGGGAGGGGGCGACCCGGGCGACGCAGGCGGCGGCGAGCGCGGGCGGACCATCTACCAGCAGTCGTGCGCCGCCTGCCACGGCGGCGCGGGGGAGGGCGCGAGCGGCCCCTCGCTGGCCGGCGTGGCCGGCCGGCTCACCGTGGAGGACCACCTCGCGGTCGTGCGCGACGGCCGCGGCAACATGCCGGGCTGGGAGGGCACGCTCAGCGCCGAGGAGATCGAGGCGGTGGTCGAGTACGAGCGGACGGTCCTGTCCGGGGGCTGACGGACGAGGCCGAGCTCCACCGCCATCCGCCACGGCTGGGTGTGGGCGTGCGTCGCCCCCGAGGGGGCGGAGGTCCTGCCCGTTCCCGATGGGCGTGCCCGGCCACCATGCTCATGGAGAACAACCTCGACCCGGCCCACATCGCCTTCGTCCACCGGGGGAGCCTCGGCTCGCCCGCCGAGCCCCGGTGTCCACCCCCGGCGTGACCCGCACCGCCGCAGGGATGCGCAGCGCCTGCAGCTTCGCCGGAG
>DASSUD010000176.1:0-7873 GCA_035707385.1 Acidimicrobiales bacterium | reverse complement strand
GGGCGCCTCCACGGCGGTGTGCCCATCGGACCCACGGAAACGGCCGATGACCAGGCATTACGCCTGGCCATCGGGGGGTGGTCGGGACCGGCGTCGATCCGGTGACCTTCCGCTTTTCAGGCGGACGCTCTGCCAACTGAGCTACCCGACCGAGGGAGCGAGGTTATGGCGGTCCCGACGGGATTTGAACCCGCGGCCTCCGGCTTGACAGGCCGGCGTGCACTCCAAACTGCACCACGGGACCGAGTACTGCGTACGCACCCCCAACGGGATTCGAACCCGTGTTACCGCCTTGAAAGGGCAGCGTCCTAGGCCACTGGACGATGGGGGCTCGACCCGCCGAACGGGCGTCGGGTCACACTAGCAGCCACTCACTGCCCACCAAACCCCGATGTCAGCGCCGGCGCGGGCCTGGTCGTCGTGCCCGGATCGGGCCGCCAGGAGGCCGTCGACGGCACCCGGGCGCGGACGAACCGGCGTCCGTGAGCAGCATTGTGACGCATGAGAGACGCCAGAACGGCCGGCCGTCAGCCCCGGGCGTCGGCGGTGGGCGGGGGCAGGTCGGTGCTCAGGGCGTCGACCACCTGCGACAGCAGCCACCCCAGGTACTCGTACACCGCGTAGGCCGGGGCCAGCGGGTCGTCGGGGTCGAGGGTCGGCAGCTCCTCGTCCACGTCGAGGCGGGTCCCGAGCACCAGCCGCAACGAGTTGAGCGTGGCCATCCAGGCGCTCATCTCGTCGTCGTCCAGCTCGCCGCCGGTCTCCAGCGTCCGCTCCACCACCTCGAGCGCCGCCAGCTTGTGCTCCAGCAGCTCGTCCCGGGTGAGGACCTGGTAGCCGGCGTCCCGTTCCGGGTCGTCGGGGTACGCGGGCGGGAACAGGCGGCGCACGGACGGCTCGTCGGTCGAGGCCAGCAGCTGCTCCCGCAGCTGGATCACCAGGTCGCCGACCAGCAGCTTCTCGTTGGGCCGCAGGCGCACCACATAGCGCCCCGCGCCCTTCCGCCTGACGCGGTCGCGGTCGAACAGCACCACGGCCTCAGTCCTGCTGCATCGTGGCCCACAGGCCGTGCTCGTGGAGGCGGAACACGTCCAGCTCGGCCTTCTCGCGGGTGCCGTTGGACACGACGGCCTTGCCCTCGTAGTGGACCGCCAGCATCAGCTTCTCGGCCACCTCCAGGGGGTAGCCGAACAGCTTCTGCAGCACGAAGGTGACGTACGACATGAGGTTGATCGGGTCGTTCCACACGATGACGACCCAGGGGCGTTCGGGGTCGACCTCCGTGCCGCCGACGGGCTGATCGACCTCGGCTGGCGCGGTCAGGGGAGCGGGTGGACCAGCGGACACCACGCCCTCATTGTCGCACGCCCGGCCTCATCCCGTCGTCGCCCGGACGCTGGACGTCGGCCCGGACGCCGCCCGGACGGCAGCCGGGGCACCGGCCGCCGCGGCCTCGGGGACCCGGGCGGTGAGCGCCAGCCACACCCGCAGGACCGCGATCCACACCAGCGCGGCGCCGAGCACATGGAAGCCGACCAGCCAGGCCGGGACCCCGGTGAAGTACTGCCAGTACCCGACGGCGGCCTGCGCCACCAGCACGCCCAGCAGCTCGTGCAGGCGCCCGACCACCGCCGGCGCGGCGTCCCCCTGGTGGGCCCGCCGCACGGCCAGCGCCGTCAGGGCCAGGAACACCACCATCGCCACCCCGTGGACCCGCACGACGTCGCCCACGGCGAGGTCCAGCCGGTCGGCCCGCTCGTCGCCGGCGTGGGGACCACTGCCCGTGACCAGCGTCCCGGTGACGATCACGACGCAGGCCGCCGCCACCAGCGCCCGGCCCGCGGCCACGATAGGCGGGGTGGCCGTCCGGGCGCCGCCGGGGTCCGGCACGCCGTGGGTGGCGCGCTCGTAGAGGACCACGGCGTTGGCCACCGCCCCCAGCGACAGCAGGAAGTGCCCGATCACCGACACCGGCGACAGGTGCAGCCACACCACCAGGGCCCCCACCAGGGCGTTGGCGAACACCCACAGGGGCAGCCCCAGCGACACGCGGAAGAGGTCCCGGCGGTAGGGCGACCGCCAGCGGGCGCCGAGCACGGCCGCCACCGTGAACAGCATCACGGCCCCGGTGATCAGCCGGTTGACCCACTCCACCATCCCGTGCGTGTCGCTGGCCGACCGGGGGGTGAAGCTGTCCGGCTCGCACGTCGGCCACGTCGAGCAGCCGAGGCCGGACCCGGTCAGGCGCACGGCCGCGCCGGTGACCATGATGAACACCAGCGACGCCAGGGCGGCCAGCACGATGCGCCGGTAGGCCAGGGGGGACACGCGGGGGACGCGCACGGTCCCAGGGTAGGAGGGCGCCCCGCCCCAGACCGAACCCGCCCGGGACCGAGCCCGCCCGTCCCGGGATCCCCCCGGGCAGATCGCCGCCGTGTTGGCCCCCCTCCGCGGGCCAGCCCTAGGCTGCCCCGCGTTGTGTTGACCGCCCCCCGGCTCACCGTCCCCTCCCTGCGCATTCGCCTCGGCGACTACATCGCGCTCACGAAGCCGCGCATCATCGAGCTGCTGCTCGTCACCACCGTGCCCACCATGATCGTGGCCGAACGCGGCCTCCCGTCGCCGTGGCTGATCGCCGCCACCGTGATCGGCGGCACGATGGCGGCCGGCGGGGCGAACGCCGTCAACATGTACGTCGACCGCGACATCGACCGGGTGATGGAGCGGACCCGCAACCGCCCGATCGCGAGCGGCCGCATCGCCCCCCGCTCGGCCCTGACCTTCGCCGTGGGGCTGGAGGTGGCCGCCTTCGCCTTCCTGTGGGCGACCGTCAACCTGCTGTCCGCCGTGCTGGCCGTGGCGGCCTGCCTGTTCTACGTGTTCGTCTACACGCTGTGGCTGAAGCGGACCTCCAGCCGCAACATCGTGATCGGCGGCGCCGCCGGGGCCGCCCCGGTGCTGATCGGGTGGTCCGCGGTCACCAACTCGCTCGACTGGGCCCCGGTCGTGCTGTTCGCGGTCATCTTCTACTGGACGCCCCCGCACTTCTGGGCCCTCGCCATCCGCTATCGCGAGGACTACGCCCGCGTCGCCGTGCCGATGCTCCCGGTGGTGGCCAGCCTGCGCACCACGGCGACCCGGATCCTCGGCTACACGCTGCTGCTGTGGGCGCTCACCCTGCTCTTCGCCCCCGTGGCCGGCATGGGCAACCTCTACCTGGGGGCCGCGCTCGTCCTCGGGGCCGTGTTCACGTGGTACGCCGTCCGCCTGCTGCGGGACACTCAGCCGCAGGCCGCCATGCGGGTGTTCACGTGGTCGATCTCCTACATCACCTTGCTGTTCGGCGCCATCGCCGTCGATCAGCTCGTCCGATCGGGTTGGTAGTGCGCTGCCAGGATTTTCGTGGCCCTCACGGCCATGTGACTAGATTCCCGAGCACAGCCAGTCTCCTGACCAGGGTGCGTTCATGACCGTGACCGAAGCTCCCCGCGCCGACGCCGTCGAGGCCGCCGCCGCGCCGTCCCCGTCGGCTCCGTCGGCCGGGTTGGCCGCCGTGGTGGGCTCCGGCGATCCGCGCACCATCGGCAAGCTGTACGTGGGGACGTCGCTGCTGTTCCTGCTGGCCTCGGGCGTGATCGGCGCGCTGGTCGGCTTCGAGCAGCTCGACAGCGCGGGCTCCGAGATCTTCGGGGCCGACACCGCCGTGCGCATGTTCACGCTGCACTCCACGGCCGGCCTGTTCCTCGGGGTGATGCCCCTCCTGGTGGGCCTCGCCACCGCGGTGGTGCCGCTGCAGCTGGGCGCTTCCACCGTGGCCTTCCCCCGGGCCAGCGCCGCCGCCTACTGGACCTGGCTCGTGGCGGGGGGCGTCGTCGTGGCGACCTACGCCTTCGACGGGGGGCCCTTCGGCTCGGACTCCGACGCCGTCGCCCTCTACATAGCGGCGCTGGTGGCGGTGCTCGTGGCCCTGACCGTGGCCACCGTGTCGGTGGTGACCACGGTCCTCACGCTGCGGGCGCCGGGCATGAGCCTGCGGCGCGCCCCGCTGTTCTCGTGGTCGATGCTGGTCGGCGGCACCGTGTGGCTGCTGACCCTGCCGGTGCTGGCCGGCGACCTGCTGCTGTCCTACCTCGACCTCCGCTACGGCAGCGGCTTCCTGGGGGGCTCGGCCGGCCTCTACCAGCGGATCGCCTGGCTGTTCTGGCAGCCGACGCTCTACGTGTTCGCCGTGCCGGCGCTCGGCATCATCGCCGACATCGTGCCGGTGTTCGCCGGCCGGCGTCACCAGCGCCACCGGGCGGCCATGGTGCTGCTCGGCCTGTCGGCCGCCCTCGGCTTCGGTGCCTGGGCCCAGTTGGGGACGACGCTCGACGGCGCCGCCACCGCCCCGTGGCTGCACGACGGTCCGTGGAACGTCGTGAGCTACCTGGCCGTCGTGCCGGTGCTGGGCCTGCTCCTGCTGTGGACCGCCACGCTCGGCGCCGGCCGGGTCCGTCTCGGCACGCCGCTCGTGCTGGCCGTGCCGGCCGGGTTCCTCGTGTTCCTCGGCACCGCGGCAGGCGTGGCCACCGCGATCGAGGCGCTCGACCTCGACGGCACCACCTGGATGACCGCGCAGGCCCTGCTCGTCCTCCTCGGTGCCGCCCTCGCGGCCCTGGCCGGCGTGGCGTTCTGGGCGCCCAAGCTCTACGGCAAGCTGCTCCCCGACTCGCTGACCCGGCTCGGGGCCACGCTCGTCGCCGTGGGCGCGCTCGTGGCCGCCGTCCCGCTGGCCGTCGCCGGCGCGCTGGGCCAGGAGCGCCTCGTGGCCGGCAACTTCGGCGGGGTCGACTCCGCTGACGTGTCGACGGTCGAGTCGCTGGACCTGGTGTCGGCGATCGGCCTGTCGGTGGTCGTGCTCGGCGGGCTGATCGTGGGCCTGTGCCTGCTGGCCCGCCGCCGGGGCGAGGGACCGGGCGACGACCCCTGGGACGGCCACACGCTGGAGTGGGCGACGTCGTCCCCGCCGCCGGTCGGGAACTTCGCCACCCTGCCGGAGATCACGTCCGAGGCGCCGCTCTACGACAGCCGCTACGCGCCCGCCACCGCCACGGAGGGGTCCGCCTGATGGCCACCGCCACCGCCGACCTGGAGATCTTCTCCGAGGCTCCGCCGCCCCCGCCGGCCCGCCCCCGCGTGCTGCTGGTGGGGTCGGCCCTGGCCTCGGCCAGCGCGGCCATGGTCCTGCTCACGCTCGTCGCCCTCTACGCCAAGGCCCGAGCCGACGTGGTGGCCGGCGGCGACGCGTGGCTGCCCGAGGAGGCGAGCATCCCGCTGCCACCGGGCACGATGGGCATGGTGACGCTGGCGATGTCGCTGGTGACCGCCGCCTGGATCGTCCAGGCCCTCCGGGCCGGCGACCGCAACCACGCGCTGCTGGCCTTCGGTGTCACGCTGCTGTTCGGGGCCGCCTACATCAACGTCGCGGCCTATGGCTGGCAGCAGCTCGGGGTCGGGGTCGCCGACTCCACCCCGGCCCTGCTCATCTTCGCGATCACCGGCCTCCACGTGGCCATGACCGGGGTGGGGATGCTGTTCCTCGTGGTCATGGGGTTCCGGGCCCTGGGGGGCCAGCTCACCGGCCGGGCGGCCGAGGGCGCGCTGGCCGCAGTCCTGTACTGGTACGTGACCGTCGGCGCCTTCGCCGTGGTCTGGTACACGATCACGATCACGAAGTAGGGCGAGCGCGATGATCACCAACGGCTCCAAGTGGTTCTTCGGACTGGGATTCGTGACGCTGGTCCTGGCGGCCGCCTACGGCTGGACCACGGGCGGCAACGGCCTCGGCCCCCTGACCGTCGGCTACAAGGGCGCCGTCGGCGACCACTTCGGCTACGGGATCCTCGTGTCGGCCGCCGTCCTCAGCGTCCTGCTCGGCTTCGTCGCCACCGCGGTGCGGGACGCGGAGGCCGAGTCCGTGGCCCAGGTGGCGGGCACCGACACGGTCCCCGCCGTCACACCCGCCGGTACCAGCTACTGGCCGGCGGCCTCCGGCTTCGGCGTGGCGCTGGTGGTGATCGGGCTGGTGTCGTCGACCGTGCTGATGGTGTTCGGCCTGATCGTGCTCGGCATCGTCCTCGTCGAGTGGACGGTGCAGGCCTGGGCCGACCGGGCCACGGGCGACCCCGAGACCAACCGGCGCATCCGCAACCGGGTCATGAACCCGATCGAGTTCCCGGCCGCCGCCGCCCTCGTCCTCGGGGTGGTGGCGATCGCGTTCTCCCGGGTCTTCCTCAGCTTCTCCGCCGAGACGACGGTGTGGATCGGCATCGGGTTCACGGCGCTCATCGTCGCCGGTGCCTTCCTCGTCGCGTCCCGGCCCTCGATCAGCTCGAACGTCGTGGCCGGCGTCGTGGTGGTGGTGGCGGCGGCCATCGTGGCCATCGGCGTGGCCGGCGCGGTCGCCGGCCCCCGCGAGTTCCACCACGAGGAAGAGGAGGCGCCCGCCGAGGAGGGTGCCCTCGGCCTCCCGGCCCCGTCCGCTGCCCCCGCCGCCGAGGTGGCGCGGTGAGCCTCCCCCGCCGCACGCCGCACCCGAGCCCCGCCCAAGGAGCCCGCATGACCCGTCGCCGCCGGCTGGCGTTGCTGCTGGCGCCGCTGCTGCTGTTCGTGAGCGCCTGCGCGGCCGACGCCCCGCAGGACACGATGGAGCCGAAGGGGCCCATCGCCCGCAGCATCGACAACCTGTTCAACGGCGTGTTCCTGGTGGCCGTCGTGGTTTTCGTGTTCGTGGAGTTCGGCGCGCTGTACCTCGTCGTCCGGTTCCGGCGGCGCCGCGACGACAGCGACGACGACCTGCCGGCCCAGACCCACGGCAACATCAAGCTGGAGATCCTCTGGACGCTGATCCCGGCGGTCGCGCTGGGCGTCGTCGGCCTGGCCACCCTGGTCACGCTGTTCGACGTCGACCGGCGCGACGAGGACGCCCTCACGGTCCAGGTCACGGGCCAGCAGTGGTGGTGGGAGTACACCTACGACACCGACGGCGACGGCGAGTTCGGCGACGAGGACGTCCTCACCGCCAGCGACCTCGTCATCCCGGCCGGGCAGGACGTCAACCTGGAGATCGGGTCCAACGACGTCATCCACTCGTTCTGGATCCCGGCGCTGAACGGCAAGAAGGACGCGGTGCCCGGCCGCCGGCACCCGCTCCGCCTCCATGCCGACGATCCTGGCACCTACGTGGGCCAGTGCACCGAGTACTGCGGCCTGTCCCACGGCTACATGCGCCAGCGGGTCATCGCCCTGGCGCCCGACGACTTCGAGGCCTGGCTCGACGACCAGGTGCCCGAGGCCGGCACGCCCTCCGACCCCGAGGCGGCGGCGGGCGCCGAGCTGTTCGCCACCCAGTGCTCCAGCTGCCACCTGGCCCGCGGCATCAACGACGCCGAGTTCGCCGAGCAGGGCGACGGCACCGAGGTGCTGGTGTCGGGCAACGCCCCGGACCTGACCCACTTCGCCAGCCGCGGCGTGTTCGCCGGGGGCATCTTCGACCTGTGGGTCGACCAGGACGGCGACGACATCATCGAGGCGGACGAGATCGGCGAGGAGTTCAACCGCGGGGCGCTCGAAGCCTGGTTGCGCAACCCGCCGGCCGAGAAGCCCATGGACGCCCCCGCGCTGCCCGAGCCCGGCGGCGACAAGATCCGGGGCATGCCCAACCTCAACCTGCCCGAGGACCAGATCGACCAGCTGGTCGACTTCCTCGAGACGCTCGAGTAGGAGTTCCCCCACATGGCGATCGTCGAACGACCGACAGCGCCCCTGGAGCTGACCACCGGGGAGCCCGAGACCATCCGACCGCTGGGCGGGCTGACGCGCCCGCAGGGCACCA
>DASSUD010000175.1:0-4878 GCA_035707385.1 Acidimicrobiales bacterium | reverse complement strand
GTGTCCAAGCCCGGGTGCCTCTACGACTACTTCCGGGGCAACGCCGAGGGCGCCGACCCGCTGACCCGGCTCCGCGACCACGAGCCGATCCGGCCCGAGTACCGGGACCGCGACGCCCGGCTGGCCACGCTCGACGACCAGGGCCTGGCTGGCTGCTGGCTGTTCCCGACGCTCGGCATGATCTACGAGGAACCGCTGCACCACGACCCCGAGGCCGTGTGCCTGACGTTCCGGGCCTTCAACCGGTGGCTCGCCGAGGACTGGGGCTTCACCCACCGCGACCGGATCTTCGCCGCCCCCTACCTCACGCTCGCCGACCCGGCCTGGGCCGTCGAGGAGCTGGAGTGGGCGCTGGGCGAGGGCGCCCGCCTGCTGGTGATGCGCGCCGCGGCCCCGACGACCGCGGTGGGCCGCCGTTCCCCGTTCGACCCGATGTTCGACGGGTTCTGGTCCCGGGTCGACGAGGCGGGCATCACCGTCGTCGTCCACGCCGGCGACAGCGGCGTGTCGTCCGACGGCTACGCGGTCGACGGCTTCGCCGCCACGTTCTCCGGTGGTTACGCCCCCTCGCTCAAGAACTTCGCCATCGAGAAGGCCGTCCACGACTGGCTGCTGTCGCTGGTGCTGTCCAACCACCTCCGCAAGTTCCCCAACCTGCGGGTGGCGTCGGTCGAGAACGGGGCCGAGTTCCTGCCCGACCTGTTCCGCAAGCTGCGCTCCGTCGACCGCAAGATGAAGGGCTGGTTCGACGGCGACCCCGTCGACAGGTTCCGCCGGCACGTGTGGATCAACCCGTTCTGGGAGGACGACCTCACCGCGGTGGTGGGGTGGATGGGCGCCGACCGGGTGCTGTTCGGCTCCGACTGGCCCCACATCGAGGCGCTGCCCCAACCGCTCGACTACCTGGCCGAGGCCAAGGCGCTCGACGCCGCCGACCGTCGCAAGGTCCTCTACGGCAACGTCACGGAGCTGACCGCTCTGCACCCGCGGTGAGGCGGGTCGGGGCGCACGTGGGTGGCCGGACGCACCGGGCCCTGCCTCGCCCAGGTGCGTGTCCGGTGCGTGTCCGGGGCCGCCCGCCCGACCCCGGTCCACCCACCTCTGGTCCCGGCGGTCCGCCCGCTCGCCCGAAGGTCCACGGAGGGGAGTGAAGTCCGCCCGAACTTTCTCCCCAACACCAGGCCAGAGTTGTTGCACCCTCTAGATCGCGTGACCCGTCCCGTGCGTTACACGCAGCCGGGAAAAAGTTCGGGCGGGTGTTCAGCCGCCGGCGTCGAGGACTGTCGGGTCGGGCTCGGTGGTGGGGGTGGTGGTGGTGGGATCGGGCTCGGTGGTGGAGGTCTGCGGCGTCGTCGTCGCGGTGGTCGTGGTGGTGGAGTCGGTCGTCGACGTGGTGGCGGGCACCGAGGTGGCCGTCGCGGAACCGGGCGCAGGGGTGGTGGCACCGGGGTCGGCGGGTGTGGGCACGACCAGGCCCGGCGGGCAGGTCATGAGGATGTTCGAGCAGGTGGCCGAGTTGTCCCCGGCGCCGCCGCGCACGGTGCCCGATCGGCTCTGGCCGCTCGACGTGCCGGTGTCGTCGTCCGGGTCGGCCCACGGCGACCCCGAGGGGGCCACGGGCCGGCGGTTGTCCTCGAACGCGGGGACCACGACCGTGGCCACGATGCCGGTGGTGGCGGCCGCCGCCGCGGCCACGCCGATCACCGCTGCGGTGGTCACCGCCACGGCCTTCATGGCCACGACCCGACCCACCGTGCGCGCGAGGGGGTAGCGCGACGCCTCCAGCCGTGCCGCGGCGTGCTTGGCGATGTAGTACCTCTCGCCGTGCTTGGCCCGGTACTCGTCGAGCTCGGTGACCGCCATGCGGGTCCGCAGGCGCTCGGCCACGGGCTCGTCGCGGACGCGGAGGTCGACGTCGCCCCCGGGGGAAGCGGCCGCGACGTAGGCGCCGGTGCGCCGGGCCTCGTCGGACCGGGCGCCGTCCCCGTCGGACCGGGCGGACTCGTCGTCGTCGCCGGTGCCGGTGGGCGCATCGGTGGCGCCCTCGGACCCGTCCCGGTCGGCGGGCGGCGCGAGGAGCGCCCGCATGCGGGCGACGATGGCGTCCTCGCCCGCCAGCTCGTCGGCCAGCGCCGGCGCCTGGGCCGTGCGCACCAGCACCGCCACGTCGCTGCACCACGCAGGCGCCTCGGGCGCGGGGGGCGCGCCGCTCAGCAGGCGGTCGAGCTCCTCGTCGAAGGTGGTCGGGTCGGTCCAGCGGTCGTCGGAGGTCATTCCGCCAGCGCCTCCTGTGTCATCTTGGCTGCCAGGCGCTTGAGCGCCCGGTGGCACAGGACGCGAACCGAGCCCGGGGACCGGCCCATGATGCGGGCCACCTCGGTCACGTCGAAGGCGCCGAGCACGCGCAGCAGCACGGCCTCGGCCTGGTCGGGGGCGAGGCCGTCCACCAGCATCTCGACCGTCTCCTGGACGCCGAGCTGCTCGAGGACGAGCCAGGCGGGGTCGCCGCCGAGGCCCCGCTCGATCGGACCGTCCAGGCGGTCGTGGGGGAGCGGTTCGGTGCGGCGTCGGGCGTCGCGGCGGCGGTGCTCGGTCAGCCTGTTGCGGGCGATCGTGAACAGCCAGCCCCGGAAGCCCGCCTCGTCCCCCTGGAACCGGGGCAGGCCGCGGGCGACCGCCAGCCACGTGTCGGCGGCGAGGTCTTCGGCCATGCCCGGCGCCTGGGCGCGCAGGTAGCGCAGCAGGCGCGGCTGGTAGGCGCGGAAGATCTCGGTGAGCGCGGTCTGCTCACCGGTGATCGCCGCCGCCAGCAACGTCGGGAATGGGACCTCACGGGTTGCTTCCGTGGCCAGGACTCTAGCCAGGTCGCGCGCATCACCCGGGTGTTCGCGCCCGCTGTGAGCGGCGTGTCACGCTGTGCTGTGGCGTCGACGGTGCTGCGCCCGCCACGACCCGTTCGCTGGGTACGCTGAGCCCGCCGCCCGGCGTGTGCCGGGAGCCCAGGAGGCTCGAATGTCAGCAGCGCCCCCGGCCTACCGGCCGGTCGCCACGTACGACGAGGTCGTGCGGAGCGAGTTCATCATCCGTGTCTACCAGCACCTGGTGGCGGCGGTGGTCGCCTTCGTGGCCATCGAGGCGCTGCTCATCAACCTCGGCGTGGCCCGCGCCCTCTACGACTTCCTGGTCGACTTCGGCTACGGCTGGCTGCTGATCCTCGGCGGCTTCATGATCGTGAGCTGGCTGGCCACCAACGCCGCCCACGACATCCTCGACCCGCCCCGCCAGTACTTCGGGCTGTTCGGTCTCGCCTTCGCCGAGGCGGTGCTGTTCGCCCCGTTCCTGCACTACTTCTTCGAGGTGGAGGCCGGTGGCAGCGCCACGGTGTGGGCCGCGGCCGTGATCACCGCCCTCGGGTTCGCCGGGCTGAGCGCCGTCGCGTTCGTCACCCGGCGCGACCTGTCCTTCCTCCGGCCGCTCGTGCTGTGGGGCTTCGTCGCCGCGCTGGTGCTCATCGTCGCCGCCGTGCTGTTCGGCCTCGAGCTGGGTGTGTGGTTCTCGGTGGCCATGATCGCCCTGGCCGGCGCGTCGATCCTCTACCAGACCCAGACCATCATCCGGCGCTACCCGGTCGAGGCCCACGTGGGCGCCTCGGTCCAGCTCTTCGCCTCCCTCATGCTGCTGTTCTGGTACGTGCTGCGTCTGGTGGGGCAGCTCCGCAACTGAGCCGCCTCAGCCGCCGAACGGCGGGCCGTCGATCCGGTCGACGGTGGTGAACGACGCCACCGGCGCCCGGCGCAGGCGGGTGGGCGGCGCCCCCTTGGGGTGGCCCAGGGCGACGACCGCCGCCAGGGCCAACTCGTCGGGGGCGCGGAGCAGCGACTTCACCGCCTCCTCCTGGCGGACGGGCATGGTGGTGATGACGCCGCCCAGGCCCTCCGCCCGGGCCGCGAGCAGCAGGTTCCAGGCGAAGGGATAGATCGAGGCCCCGCCGGCGAAGGTGTAGCGGGCGTGGTCGCGGTCGACGGCGGCCAGGGCCCGCAGGTCGGCGAACAGGGCCAGCAGCACCGGCACCTGGTCGAGCCGCTCCGCGAAGCCGTCCCCGCCCTCCTCCCGGGCCCGCGCCGCCAGCCGGTGCGCGCCGGCCAGGGCCGAGGCCTCGGCGGCCCGGTCGGTCACCGGCGCCCACGGCGTCAGGCCCGCCAGCATGATGGCCAGGTAGTCGTACCAGCCGTCGAGGTAGAGGTCCCGCAGCCGGCGCCGTGTTTCCCCGTCGCGCACCACGACCACCCGCCAGCCCTGGCGGTTGCCTCCACTGGGGGCGAAGCGGGCCGTGTCGAGGACCCGGGCCAGCACCTCGTCGGGGACCGGGTCGGGCGCGAACTCCCGCACTGCGCCGGTCGAGCGCAGCGTGTCCAGCAGGTCCACGGTGCTCAGCCCACGCCGCGGGAGGCGGCGCGGAAGCCCTCCTCGGTCAGGCCGGTGCCCTCCTCCAGGCCCCAGCTCACGACGCGGCGGGGGCGGAGGCGGATGAACTGGGGCACGAACTGGGGGAACCGGGGGTTGATCGCCTCGCCGCCGGTCTCGTGGATCTCGGCGTCGCCCCGCACCTCCACCGCGTGGGCGGCGGTCGGCGAGAAGTCGTCGACCAGGAACGTGGCCCGCGGGTTGGCCTGGGCGTCACGCCACTTCTTGGTGTTGGCGAAGTCGATGCCGCCCAGGTCGATGGTGTCCTCGTCCGGGTTGTACCGGTAGGTGAGCGGCACGATGTGCGGCCGGCCGTCAGGGCCGACGGTGGCGAGCCGTCCCATGCTCTGGGACTCCAGGTACTCGATCTCCCGGGTCGTGAACGCGCTCATCTCTGCTCCTCCAACGGGTTGC
>DASSUD010000174.1:0-5510 GCA_035707385.1 Acidimicrobiales bacterium | reverse complement strand
CGCTACGTTCGGCGCGGTGGTGAACAAACCCATCGCCTCCGGCGTCGGTGGGGGCGTGAGGGCAGAGTTCACCAGCTTCTACGAACGGGAGGCGCCTCGCCTGGTGCGGAGCCTGACGCTCGTCACGGGCGAGTCGGCGCTGGCCGAGGACGCCGTCGCCGAGGCGTTCGCCCGGGCCTGGTCGCGCTGGCCCCAGGTGCGGTCGTGCGACCGGCCGACCGCCTGGGTCATGCGGGTGGCGCTCAACGAGTGCCGCAGCCGGTTCCGCCGGCGGTCGGTCGAGCGCCGCAAGGCTCACCAGGTCGCCGTGGCCGACGAGTTCCGCGACCCGGACGTCAGCACGGCGCAGGTGCTGTGGGAGGCGGTGTCCCGGCTCGACGCCCGCGACCGCACCCTGGTGGCGCTGCGCTACGTCGCCGACCTGCCCCAGCACGAGATCGCATCCCTGCTCGGCCTGCCGGCCGGCACCGTCGCGTCGGGGCTCAACCGGGCCCGCCAGCGTCTGGGCGAGGCCCTGGCGCCCACCTGCAAGGAGGAGCCGTGGTGATCCCCGAAGAGGACCTGTTCGCCCTGGGCGACGCGCCGGCGGGCGAGACGCCGGTGCGGCCGGTCGAAGGCGTCGTCGCCCGCGGTCGGCGGCTGCGCCGGCGCCGCCAGGCGGTGCGGGCGCTGGGGGTCACCGCCGTGGTCGGCAGCGTGGCCGCCGCGGGGACGATCGTGGCCGGAGGCGGGGACGGCGGCCGCGGCGAGCTGCAGACGGCCCAGACGACCGAGACGACGGAGGCGCCGCCCCCGGCGCTCTACCCGAACCCGATGAGCTGCTTGAACGCCGAGGCGCTGCAACGCTCCGACTTCGTCGGGCCGACCCCGATCCCCCGGGCCGACGTGCCGGACGACATGCGGGTCATCCCCACCGTCCTCCCTGATGATGCACCGCCCATCAGCATCGCCCAGGGCAACGTCTACGACTTCGAGCCGATCGACTGCGGCCCGGTGGCCGACTTGACCGACACGCTGGTGCTGATGGCGGACGGGGCCGACGGGGTGGAGGCCACGCTGCGGCTGGCGGGTCCGTACTCGACTCCGTCCGGCCCGCTGGGCCTGAGCTACGCCACGGAGTCCACGCTGCGGGGCCAGCCGGCGACGATGGCGGTCAACGGCGACGCCGTGTTCGTCGTCTTCGTCTGGACCGAGCCCGACGGCGGGAGCTGGGACATCCGCGCCGAGGGCATGGACGAGGCCGGCGTTCGGGCCGTCGCCGAGGCGCTCCAGCTCGACAGCTCGCCCGACCCGGGGCAGCCGCCCGCCCGGATCGCCCCCGAGTCGCTGCCCGCCGGCTTCCGGGTGGCGTGGCAGGCGCCGACCGTCCCCGGTCCCGCCCCCGAGGTCACCGACGAGACGACATGGATCGTTCAGGTCGGGGAGAGCGGCGACCCCAGCACCGGGTTCATGTGCCAGCTCGACGTGCGCCGGGCCGAGGGTGCGGGCGAGATCGGCGAGCCGAACATCGGCATCGGCGACCAGCTCGTCACGGTCGCCGGCCGCGCTGCCCTGTGGGGTCCCCTCATGGGCGTGAACCCCTCGAACCGACCCGAGGGCGTCCCGGCGAACGATCTCACCTGGGGGCTGAACGACGACCTCATGGCCCACCTGGCCTGCGGGTACTGGGACGGCCCGAACGAGGGGACCCTCCCGCTCGAGCAGATGATCGAGATCGCCGAGTCGCTCGAACCGGTGGCCCCGGACGACCCCCGCCTCCCGCCCGAATAGCGATTTGGCGTCTCTCACGTCGCATGTGCGACGTGAGAGACGCCAAATGCATTGACCCCTGGTCAAGGCGGCCGAGAAAAAGTTATTCTCCGGCCATGGCTGTCGAGAGGTTCCCCGTCGAGGCGGGGCACGTGCTGATGTTCGCCCGGGCCGTCGGCGATCCGAACCCGGTGTACAGCGACCCGGAGCACGCCGCCGGCACCGAGGTCGGGGGGCTCATCGCCCCACCGACGTTCGTGCAGGCCAGCGCCCAGTTCGATCCCGACTACGGGCTGCGACCCCGCATCGGGCGTCCCTGGTTCGGGTCGGGGAAGACGCCCTCGGGCCTCCAGCGCCCGGCGCCGGCCGGGGGCGGCGGCGACAAACCCGCCGGCGACCGTCCGCGGGGCGGGGGCGGCGGCGGTTCCGGCCTCCACGCCGAGCAGCACTACGAGTACCACCGCCCCCTCCGGGTCGGCGACGTCCTCACCGCCACCACCACCCCGGGCAAACGCTGGGAGAAGCAGGGCCGCCGGGCCGGGACGCTCGTCTTCGCGGAGACGATCACCGAGTACCGCGACCAGGACGGCGAGCTGGTGGTGACCGCCCGCGGCGTGGCCGTGCGCACCGAGCGGGCGGTGCAGCGATGACCCTCAAGGCGAGCGAGATCGAGAAGGGCCAGACCTTCTCCGCCGTGGTGGTCGAGAACCTGACCCGCACCCAGATCGTCCAGTACGCCGGCGCCTCGGGCGACTACAACCCGCTCCACACCGACGAGGTCTTCGCCACCGAGGTGGCCGGCTACCCGACGGTGTTCGCCCACGGCATGCTCACCATGGGCATGACCGGCCACATGCTCACCGACCTGGTGGGCGACGGCCGCCTGACGAGCTTCGGGGGCCGCTTCACCTCCCAGGTGTGGCCCGGCGACGACCTCACCGCCACCGCCACCGTCGAGGCCGTCCACGAGGGCGACGAGCCGAGCGTCGACCTCGCCGTCGTCACCACCAACCAGGACGGCACCGAGGTCTTCTCCGGCAAGGCCTCGGCCAGGATCGACCCGTGACCGACCTCGACGGGCGTGTCGCCCTCGTCACCGGGGCCAGCCGGGGCATCGGCGAGGCCATCGCCCGTGCGCTCGCCGCGGCCGGCGCGGCCGTGGCCGTGTCGGCCCGCACGGTGGAGGAGGGCGACCACATCCTGCCCGGCTCCCTCGCCTCGACCGTCCGGGAGATCGACGCCGCCGGCGGCAGCGCCGTCGCCATCGCCGCCGACCTCTCCCGGCCCGGCGACCGCGCCCGCCTCGTCGAGGAGGCGGCCGCGCGGCTCGGACCGGTCGACGTCCTGGTCAACAACGCCGCCATCACCTACTTCGAGCCGGTCGAGGCGTTCAGCCCCGGGCACTACGACACGATGTTCGCCGTCCAGGTCCGGGCGCCGTTCGAGCTGGCCCAGCTCGTGCTGCCCGGCATGCGCGAGCGCGGCCGCGGCTGGATCCTCAACATCTCCTCGGCCGCGGGCCGCCACCCCCAGGGCCCGCCCTACCGGCGGGGCATGCGGGGCGGGACGGTCTACGGCATGTGCAAGGCGGCGCTCGAGCGGTTCAGCACCGGGCTCGCCTCCGAGGTCCACCGGGACGGCATCGCCGTCAACTGCCTGGCCCCCACCGGCCTGGTCGGCACCCCGGGCGTCGAGCACCACGGGCTGACCAAGGGCGTCCCCGAGGAGTTCATCGAATCGGCCGACGAGTTCGCGGCCGCCGCCCTGTGGCTGTGCTCGGGCGACCCGGCCGAGCGCACCGGGCGCATCGACTACTCCCGCCAGCTCCAGGCGGAGATCGCGGGCCAGGCCCCATGAGGGCGGGCGACCGCCCCGCCCCGTCCCCGGAGGCCGACACCGGGGACGAGGTGCGCGCCCGGTTGGTGCGCGCCGCGGCGGCGGTGTTCGCCCGCGAGGGCTACGCCGGCACCCGGATCATGGACATCGTGCGGGAGGCGGGGGTGTCCACCGGCGCGGTGTACGGCCGGTTCCGCTCCAAGAACGAGCTGCTGCGGGAGGCCGTGGTGTCCGGCTCGGCCCGGGGCGGCGTGCTGGCCAGCGGGGCCGACAGCCTGGGCGAGCTGCTGCGCTTCGGCGCCCGGCTGGTCGACCGGCCGCTGTTCAGCTTCGAGGCCATGCGGCTGGAGGCCTACGTGGCCGCCCGGCGCGAGCCCGAGGTGGCCGAGGCCCTGGACACCGCCTACGAGCGCTGGCGGGAGGGTGTCGAGCCGCTGGTGGCCGACGCCGAGGCAGACGGCTCGATCGCCGGGCTGGACCCGGAGGCGGTGCTGTTCCTGTACCGCACGCTCTACCTGGGGCTGCTGCTCCACCGGGGGTCCGGCCTGGAGGGCCCCGACCCGGAGGCGTGGCGGGCGCTCATCGAGCGCGTCGTCGCCGGCCTCGGGCAGCCGGACGACGACATCTGAACCAACAGGGGGATAGGGACATGCCGATGGAGATCGACCTCGGGCCCGAAGCCGAGAAGTTCCGGGACGAGCTGCGCCAGTGGCTGGAGGCCAACCGGCCCGACGAGCTCGACCCCGACCTGGGCGAGCGGGGCCCGGCCGCCGGCACCGGTGGTCCCGGCGCGTTCGCCCGGCTGCGGGCCTGGTCCGACAAGCTGCACGAGGCCGGCTACATGTGCGTGAGCTGGCCGGAGGAGTACGGCGGCCGCGGCCTCACCGGGCTCGAGGTGGCGGTGATGAACGAGGAGTTCGCCCGGGCCGGCGTGCCGCGCGTGACCCGGGGCATGGGCGAGTGGCTGGTCGGGCCGTCGATCATCGTGCACGGCTCCGAGGAGCAGAAGGCGAAGTTCCTGCCCCGCATCATCAGCGGCAAGGACCGCTACTGCCAGGGCTTCTCCGAGCCCGACGCCGGGTCGGACCTGGCCGGCCTCAAGACCCGGGGCGTGGTCGACGGCGAGGAGGTCGTCATCACCGGCCAGAAGGTGTGGACCTCCGGGGCCCAGATGGCGAACATGATGTTCTGCCTGTGCCGGACCGACCCGGAGGCGCCCAAGCACCAGGGCATCTCCTACGTGCTCCTGCCGATGAAGACCGCGGACGGCGAGCCCAACGGCATCGAGCTGCGGCCCCTCCGCCAGATCACCGGCAACAGCGGCTTCACCGAGACCTTTCTCACCGAGGCCCGGGCCCCGCTGTTCAACGTCATCGGCGGCCTCAACAACGGCTGGCGGGTCACCATGACCACGCTCGGCAACGAGCGGGGCGGCAACGCCACCACCCAGCACGTCCGCTACCAGCGCCAGTTCTGGCGGCTGGTGGACGAGGCCCGGGAGCTGGGCCGCAACGAGGACCCCGTCGTCCGCCAGGAGCTGGCCAGGGCCTACACCAAGACCGAGATCATGCGGTACGCCGGACTGCGCACGCTGTCCGAGGTGGTGGCCCGCAAGGAGCCGGGACCCGGGGCGTCGATCAACAAGATGTTCTGGTCCGAGTACGCCCGTGACATCGGCGAGTGGGCGATGAACTTCCGGGGCGCGCGGTCGATGATCCGCCCCGACGGCGACGGCTACGCGCTCGACCGCTGGCAGGCCGACTTCCTGGGCAGCCGGTCGGGGACCATCTGGGGCGGGACGGCCCAGGTGCAGCGGAACATCGTCGGCGAGCGGGTGCTCGGCCTGCCAAAGGAGCCCGGGCCCGACGTCGAGGACCGGTGATCCGGTGGATCCTGGTTCTCGGGGCCACGGCCGCGGACCAGAG
>DASSUD010000173.1:0-3832 GCA_035707385.1 Acidimicrobiales bacterium | reverse complement strand
GCGTTGTGCACGTTCGCGTAGTAGCCAGCCTCGTTGGCGATGATGGCGTCCAGCTCCTCCTGGGTCAGCACCGTCGCACTGTTGAGCGACGAGTCGGGCTCGGCCGTGATGCAGTCGGCCGAGATGGGGTCGGGTAGCTCCAGCCCGACGACGATGGGGCCGTTGACCCCCGCCGGAGCTACGTGGATGTGGGCCGCACCGGGTGGCGCGATCCGGAAGGCGGTGAGGACGTAGCACAGCGTGTCCCCGGCCGCGAAGTACCGGAACCGGCCGATCCCGTCGGGATCGGCCGCCGGGACCTCCTGGCTGCCGTCCAACCGCACGCTGCCCACCGCGAAGTGGTCAGGGTGGTCGGACGCACCCGCGCCCGCCGGTGACGGCCCGAGGACCATCGCGACGGCGAGGGCGAGTACGACCAGCGGTCCCGCTGCTCTGCGGGTGCGCATAGGCATTCCCCCTTGTTGGCATGGCATGGTGCCCGCCGCCGCGGGATGTTATTGCGTGCGCAAGCCGATGCACACCGTGCTGTCGATTGACGCGTCAGGAAATCTTGGGGCGGGCCCGCTCGATGATCGTCCCGACGTCGACGCCCGGGGGCAGCGTGCCCAGCGCCAGGCCCTCGTCGCCGGCCAGGCGGGAGGCGCAGAAGGCGTCGGCCACGGCCGGGTGGCCGAACCGCACCAGCAGGCTGCCCTGGAAGGCCAGCGCCATGGCCTCCACCACCCGGCGGGCCCGCGGCTCGATGCCGTCCGGGTCGGCCAGCTCGGCTCGCACGCGGGCCACGGCGGCGTCGAGGTGGCGGTCGGCACCCGCCGCCTCGTCCAGCTCGGCCAGGAACGCCTCCAGTGCCTGGGGCTCACGGGCCAGGGCCCGGAGCACGTCGAGGCACATGACGTTGCCCGACCCCTCCCAGATGCCGTTCAGCGGGCTCTCCCGGAACAGCCGGGGCATGATCGACTCCTCGACGTAGCCGTTGCCGCCCAGGCACTCCAGGGCCTCGGCCACCACCGCCGGCTGGCGCTTGCACACCCAGTACTTGGCCACGGCACAGGCGAGGCGGCGGAAGGCGTCGGCGCCGCCGTCGCCCCGGGCGGACTCGTCGAAGGCGCGGGCCAGGCGCAGCGCGGTCACGGTGTCGGCCTCGGACTCGACGGCCAGGTCGGCCAGGACCACCCGCATGAGCGGCTGGTCGGCCAGCGGCCTGCCGAACGCGGCCCGGTGGGCGGCGTGGTGCAGCGCCTGGGCCACGGCCTGGCGGACCGTGGCGGTGGCGCCGAGCACGCAGTCGAGCCGGGTGTGGGCCACCATCTCGATGATGGTGCGGACGCCCCGGCCCTCATCGCCCACCAGCCAGGCCACGGCACCGTCCAGCTCCACCTCGCTCGACGCGTTGGACCGGTTCCCGAGCTTGTCCTTCAGCCGCTGGAGGCGGAAGCCCGCGTTGCGCTCGCCGTCCGGCAGCCAGCGGGGCACGAGGAAGCAGGACAGGCCCTCGGGGGCGTGGGCCAGCATGAGGAACACGTCGCACATCGGGGCCGAGCAGAACCACTTGTGGCCGGTGAGCCGCCAGGCGCCGTCGCCGGTGGGCTCGGCCCGGGTCGTGTTGGCCCGCACGTCGGAGCCGCCCTGCTTCTCGGTCATGCCCATCCCGGCCAGCGCACCGGCCTTCTCCCGGGCGGGGACGTCGCGGGGGTCGTAGGCCCGGGCCACCAGCCGGTGCTCCCACTCGGCGGCCAGGTCCGGCGCCCGCCGCAGGGCGGGGACGATCGAGTAGGTCATGGACAGGGGGCAGCCGTGGCCCGCCTCCACCTGGCTCCAGGTGACGAAGCCGGCGGCCCGGGCCACGTGGGCGCCGGGCCGGTCGACCCCCCACGGCGCCCCGTGGAGGCCGTGGCCCACGCCCACCTGCATCAGCTCGTGGTAGGCGGGGTGGTAGGCGACCCGGTCGACCCGGTGGCCGTAGCGGTCGTGCGTGTGCAGCTCCGGCGGGTTGCGGTTGGCGTCGAAGCCCCAGGCGACGGCCTCGGCCGACCCGGCCAGGCGGCCGAGTGCCGAGAGGTCCTCGGCGGCCCACCCCGCGCCTTCCCGCTCGGTGGCCTCGACCAGGGCGGCGTCGGCCCCGAACACGTCGTAGCCCTCGAGCGGGGGCGGCTGGTTGGTGACCTCGTGCGTCCCGGTCATGGCCCCCATGGTGCCCCCTTCGCGTACAGAACCACCGCGGCGGCCGTCGCCACGTTGAGCGAGTCGACCCCGGGCGCCAGCGGGATGCGGACCCGGCGGTCGGCGGCGGCCAGCGTGGCGGCGGTGAGGCCGGGGCCCTCCGCCCCGACGACCAGCGCCACGCGCTCCGGCCAGGCCAGCGACCGCAACGGCTCGGCGCCCGGCGCGGGGGTCAGCGCCACCACGGTGAAGCCGTGGTCCGCCAGGACGTCGAGCCCGGCGGGCAGCGGGCCGGTGCGGGACCAGGGGACCCGCAGGACGTGGCCGAGCGACACCCGCACGCTGCGCCGGTACAGCGGGTCGGCGGTCGTGGGGTCGACCAGCACCGCCGCCACTCCGAAGGCGGCGGCGTTGCGGAACAGGGCCCCCAGGTTCTCGTGGTCGCCCAGGCCCTCGGTGACGACGACGGTCCCGCCGGCCCGCAGCAGCGTCCCCGGGTCCGGGAGGGGGCGGCGTTGCGCCGAGGCCAGCACCCCCCGGTGGAACGCGAACCCGGCGATGCCCGCCACCTCGCCGTCGGACCGGACCAGCACCGGCGCCCGGTCCCCGACCAGGGCCCGCACCTCGTCCGCCCTGCGGGCCGCGGCCAGGACCGTGCGGATGCGGTAGGGCGAGGCCACCAGCGCCGCCAGGGCCAGGACGCCCTCGACCACGAAGTAGTCGCCCCGGCGCTCGACCTCGCGGCGGCGCTCCGGGTCGGCCAGCGCCCGGAAGTCGTCGAGCGGGTCGGCGCCGGGCGCCAGCTCAGCCCTCCCGCCAGGTCAGCAGCTCGCCCTCGCCCCCCAGCATGAGCGTGCCGGGCATGACCCGCAGCCGCCACGGCGCCAGCCGCAGCCCGGCGAACGCCGCCCCGGTCGGCCCCTCGGACCAGGCGGGCACGATGGCCGGGTCGTAGCCGACCGGCTCGGGGGCGGTCCGCAGCCGTTCCCACACGGCGGTGCGGCCCTCGTCGTCGAGAACCCATTCGGCGCGGCACTCGGCCAGGCACGTGTCGTTGCTCGGCGTCCAGTAGTTGACCGACACGTAGGGCGAGTGGGCCAGGTGGGCCCGCTTGGCGGGCGTGGGGCTGGTGCCGATCCAGCCGGTCAGGACCGTGCCGTCCCAGTCCCAGACGGGGTGGAGGATGCGGGTGCGGGGGCGCCCGTGGGGGTCGACCGTGGCCGCGGACGCCCACACGGTGCGGTGGGCCATCTCGACGAACGCGGGGGCGACGGTGGCGAGGCCGGCCATGGCGGCGACCCTAATGGGGGTGCGCTCGCGGGGTCACAACAGGCCGTTGGCGATGGCCAGGACGGCGGCCAGCGCCGCCACGGCGAGGACCGCGGGCCGCAGCCAGCGCCCGTCGAGGCGGCGGGCCACGAACCGGCTGGCCACCAGGCCGCCGCCGATGCCCGGCACCAGGGCCAGCGCCAGCAGCACCTGCCAGCCCTGGACCTCGCCCGCCAGGGCCAGGGCACCCAGCGAGATGAGTGTGCCGACCCCGAAGGTGACCGCCAGCGTCGAGCGCAGGACCGGCCCCTCGTGGTGCTGGTAGAGCAGGGCCAGCGGCGGCCCGCCGATCGACGTGGCCGTGCCCATCGCCCCGGAGGCCACGCCCGCGGCAACGGTCGTC
>DASSUD010000172.1:0-7414 GCA_035707385.1 Acidimicrobiales bacterium | reverse complement strand
CCGGACCTGCTCGGCGAAGCCGGGCCCGAACCGCCCGGGGTCGCCGTAGCTGGCCAGGGCCATGACCTTGTACTCGTCGGACGACCGGCGGAACCCCAGGTGCTGGGTCACCTCCTCGTACAGCAGGCCCAGCGAGTGGGGCAGCGCCTGGGCCGCCAGCACGTCGAGCCGGCCGTCCCGCCAGCGGCCGCCCAGGTGGGAGGCCCGCTCGCCCCGCCCGTCCAGCACCAGCACCGCGGACGAGTCGTGGGGTGCGGCGATGCACGACGAGGCGGCGTGGGCGACGTGGTGGGCCACGTAGTCGACCCGGTCGGGGCCGAGGCCCGGCAGGGCCGTGGCGAGGAAGCGGGGCAGCCGCCGCACGTAGAGGGTGCGCAGGCCCTCCCAGCCGTCGTCGGTGACGTCCGGGCCGGTGGCGGGGGCGAGGTCCGGGTCGTAGGAGTAGGCGACCGCGTCGACGTCGGCGGGGGTGAGCCCGGCGTGGTCGAGGCCCCAGCGCATGGCCTCGACCGGCAGCTCCCAGGCCGAGAAGGGGACCGGCTCCTTGCCGTGCTTGCGCCGGCTGAACCGCTCCTCCTCGGCCGCGGCCACCGTCTCGCCGTCGACGACGAGCGCGGCGGCGGGGTCGTGGAACACGGCGTTGACGCCGAGGACCGTGGGCATGCGGGGCCTCCTACCCTGTGGTTCCCGTGGCGGCCGCCTGGAGGATCCGGGTCGTCGACCGGCCCGGCACCAGCGGCACGAACACCACCTCGCCTCCCCAGCGGCGCAGCACGGCCGCTTCCGGGATCTCGGCCCCTGCGGCGTCGGCGTGGTCGGCGCCCTTCACGAACACGTGCGGGCGCAGCGCGGCCAGCGCCTCGGCCGGGGTGTCCTCCTCGAAGACCGTGACGGCGTCCACGGGGGCCAGCGCGGCCAGCACGGCCACCCGGTCCTCCACCGGGTTGACGGGCCGGTGGCGGCCCTTGAGCCGCCGGACCGACAGGTCGCCGTTGACGCACACGATCAGGCAGTCGCCCAGGCGCCGGGCCGTCTCCAGCAGCCGGACGTGGCCGGCGTGGAGCACGTCGAAGCACCCGCCGGCCACCACCACCGTGCCCCCGCCCGCCCGCACCCGGGCGGCGAGCGTGGCCGGGCCGTCCGGGGCCGCACCGCCGTCGCCGCTCAGCCGCAGGCGCAGCCCCGGCGCCGGCCGGCCGGCGCCCGTGCGGAACCCGGCGAGCACCTGGCGGCGGGCGTCCTCGACCGCGGCGGCGACCGCCTCGGCGGTACCCGTGCCCCGAGCCCGGGCGACCGCCAGGGAGGCCGCAAAGCGGTCGCCGGCGCCGCACGGGTCCCCGCTGGCGGGCGCGGTCGGCATCCGCCGTGGCGGGCGTCCGGGCGCAGCGAGGACCGCGCCGGCGCCGCCGGTGGTGAGCGCCACCGAGCAGCCGAAGCGGCGGGCCAGCCGGGCGGCGACCGCCTCGTCGTCCCCACCGTCGCCCGCGCCGTCGAGCCGGCGGGCCTCGTCGGCGTTCGGCACCATCACGTCGAGCCCGCCAGGCGGGACCGGCCCCCTGGGGTGGGGGTCCCACACCACCGGGATGCGCTTGCCCAGCGAGGCCAGCAGTGCGCCGAGCGGTGGCTGGGCCGCCAGGGTCCGGCCGTAGTCCGAGATCAGCACGGCGTCGGCGGCCCGGACGGCGGCGCTGGCGTCGTCGCCCCACGGTCCGGGCGCCGCCACCGGCGTGCACGCCCGGTCCACCCGTAGCAGTGACCGCTCGCCTGCCCGCAGCCGCAGCTTCACCGGCGTGGGGCCGTCCAGGCCGAGGTCGACGACCTGCACGCCGGCCTCCTCCAGCCGGGCCCGCAGCAGGTCGGCCTCGGGGTCGGTACCGAGGGCCGTGACCAGGCGGACGTGGGCGCCGGCCTCGGCCGCGAAGCACGCGGCGAGGCCGGCGCCGCCGGGCCGGGCGTGGTCGGCCCGGTGATCGAGGACGGGCGCCGGGGCGTCCGGGCACAGCCGCGTCACCTCGCCCGTCCAGTCGACGTCGAGCAGCGTGTCGCCGACGACGCTCACCCGGGGCGCGCCGGCCGCCCGGCCGGTCACGCCTGTTCCCCGGCCATCTCGAAGGCCATGCACAGCAGGTGGACGGCCACCTGCTGGACGTCCTGGACGTTGGGGGTTCCGGTGCAGGGGATGGGCAGCGCGTCGTCGACCGCGGCGGCGAGGGGGTTGGGGGCCGGTCCCGTCATGGCCCACAGGACCAGCCCTTGCCGCCGCCCCTCGGCCGTCGCCCGCAGCAGGTTCGTGCTGCGTCCCGAGGTCGACAGCGCCAGCAGGACGTCGCCGGGCCGGCCGTGGGCGGCAACCTGGCGGGCGAACACCTCGTCGTAGCCGTAGTCGTTCCCGATGGCGGTCAGCGCCGCCGGGTCGGCGGTCAGGGTCAGGGCGCTGTACGGCGGCCGCTCGCGGTCGTAGCGGCCGACGAGCTCACCGGTGAGGTGGCAGGCCAGCGCCGCGCTGCCCCCGTTGCCGGCCACCAGCAGCCGGCCGCCCTGATCCAGCCGCAGGCGCAGGATCGCCCCCCAGCGTTCGAGGCGGGCCAGTTCGGGCTGCAAGGCGGCCAGGCCCCGCTGCGAGCGGCGGAGGTGGTCGCCGAGCACCGAGGTCTCGTGCAGGGTCATGCGGGCACCGCCCAGCTCGGGGACCCTGCAGCCAGGGCCCGGTACGTGTCGAGGGTGCGGGCGGCGACGTGGGGCCAGCCGAACAGGCGGCGAGCGCGGGCGACGCCCGCCTCGCCCAGGCGGCGCCGGCGCTCCGGGTCGTCCAGCACCCACCGGGCGGCCGCGCGCACGGCCCGCGGGTCGCGTGGGGGCACGAGCACCCCGGTGGCACCGTCCGCCACCGAATCGAGCAGGCCGCCCACCGCGCTCCCGATCACCGGGACCCCGCACGCCATGGCCTCCAGCGGGACGATCCCGAACGGCTCGTACCAGGGGACGCACACCACCGCGTCGGCCGACCGCAGCAGCGGGGGCACGGCGGCCCGGTCGAGCGCGCCCAGCAGCCGGACCCGGTCCGTCACGCCGTGGCGGCGGGCCAGCCCGGTGAGGCGGGCCGCCTCGGGGTCACCGGCGAGGCTCCCGGGCGGCGGGCCGCCGGCCACGATCAGCTCGGCGTCGGGCAGTCCGGCCAGCGCCCGGATCGCGTCGTCGACGCCCTTGCGGGGGACCAGCCGGCCGATCGCCACCAGCCGCTGCCGCGCCGGTCCGCGCCCCGCAACCGGCCCGTCGGGCCGGAAGGCCGAGACGTCCACGCCGCAGGGGATCACGGTGATCCGCCCGGGCGGGCAGCCGAGGGCGGTCAGCTCGGCCCGCTCGTCCGAGCAGGTGGCGATGACCTGGCCGACCCGGTGCAGCAACCCGGACTCGACGGCGAGCCGCGACGGCGGGCTGGTGTCGGCCGCGCCCTGGTGGCGGCGCTTCACGGCGCCGAGGGCGTGGAAGGTCAGGGCCAGGGGCGGGGGGTCGGCCAGCCCCTCGGCGGCCCGGACCGCGGCCCAGCCCGACATCCAGAAGTGGGCGTGGACCACGTCGGGCCCGGCGGTGCGCCAGCGGCGCCGGAGGTGGGCGGCGAACGCCGGCATGTGGGGGAACAGCTCGTCCTTGGGCACCGGCGCCCGGGGCCCGGCCACCACGTGCTCGACGGTCACGCCGGGGCCCAGCTCGACCCGGGGCGGGAGGCCGGGGCCGTCGCTGCGGGTGAGCACGGTGACCTCGCAGCCGCGCTCGGCCAGCCCGCGTGCGAGTGCCGCCACGTGGACGTTCTGGCCGCCCGCGTCGGCGCCCCCGAGAGCGGCCAGCGGGCTGGCGTGCTCGGAGACCAGGTCGATCCGCAGACCCGTCATGCCCCGGTCGCCTCGGAGACCCTGGCGCCGGCGAGGCGGTCGACCGCCCCGACCACCTCGCCGGCGCTGATCCTGCTCACGCACACCTGGTCGCCGAGCGGGCAGCGGCGGCTGCGGCACCCGGCGCAGGGCACGGACTGGTCGCCGAGCACCACGTGGGGCACGCGCCACGGCCGCCAGCGGTCGACGGGCACCGTGGGCGGGAACACGGCCACGACCGGCGTGCCCACGGCCGCCGCCACGTGCATCGGGCCGGTGTTACCGGTCACGAGCACGCCGGCGCCGGCGACGAGCCGGGCCAGGTGGCGGAGCGTGGTACGTCCTCCCAGATCGAGCACATGCGGGTGATCCCCGGAAGCGAACGCCGTGAGTCGCTTTTCTCCTCCGCCTCCCGTGACGGCCACACGACGATCGGTGCGGGCCAGCGCGGCCACGGCACGGCGCCACTGGCGGGGGGCCATCGTGCGGGCGGGGACGCTGGACCCGGGATGCACCACCACCAGGTCGGGGCCGGGCTCCGCCCCCGGGACCGGGTCGTCGACGTCGGGCCCGAGGTCGAGCCGGAGGCGGTCGTCCTCGGGGTCGGGCAGGCCCAGCGCCCGGGTGACGAGCAGCCCGCGGAGGACCTCGTGCACGTCGGGATCGCCGGTTATCCGGTGGTCGAGCAGGGCCCCCGCGTGGTCGTGGCTCACGGCCGCGATCTCCGCCACGCCCGCCCACCGCAGCAGCAGCGCCAGCGGGAGGGGGCTCTGGTGCGACGACCCCAGGATCGCCGCCCGCTCGACGCCGAGGGCGCGCACCTGGTCGACCAGCGCCAGGGCGTCCGGCTGGCTGACCGCCATCGGATCCGGGACGATCCAGGGGGCGCGGTGGACGAGGACGCCGTCGACGCCGGGCAGCAGGTCGGCCGCTCCCCGCCCGCGTGGCCCGCACAGCACGTGGACCGGCCCGCGCCGGGCGGCGGCCCGGACGGCCGGCCCCGCCAGCAGCACGTCGCCCGCGTTGTCCAGGCGGGTGACCAGGGTCGTCGACGTCATGGCCGGCCGAGCAGCAGGTCGACCGCCGCGCCCAGATCGGGGGCCACCGCCACGCCGCCGGCGCGCTCGGCCGCCGCCACCTCCGTCGGCAGCGTGCGATGGTTGGGGACCAGCACCGCCCGCGCCCGGGCGGCCCGGGCCGCGTCGACGTCGGCCCCGATGTCGCCCACCACCGCGCACCGCTCGGGTTCCAGGCCCAGCCGGCGGGCGGCCGCCACCACCAGGCCGGGAGCGGGCTTGCGGCAGCCGCAGCCGGCGGCCGGCCCGTGGGGGCACCACACCACCACCCGAAAGGGCCCGAGCAGCTCGACGACCCGCCGGTTGACGGCCCGCACCTGCTCGGCAGACAGCAGGCCCCGGGCCACGCCGCTCTGGTTGGACACGATGCCGAGAGCCACGCCTGCGTCCCGCAGGCGCCCGAGCGCGTCGAGCGCCCCGGGCACGGGCTCGACCAGGTCGGGATCGCCGTTGTACGGCACGTCCACGACCAGCGTCCCGTCCCGGTCGAACAGCACTCCGTCGACCATCCGGCCCTGGACCACGGCGATCGCTTACCCGGGCGCCCGGCGGCCATACGGAGAACCGCTTCGGTCCAGAGGCGGTCCACAGCCGGCTGGCGGTCGTGCAGGTCGAGGCGGATGAGGCGCTGGCGGCGGCGGCGTCGATCGCCTACCGCGAGGTCATCCCCGTCCCGGCGGCGTGGCGACCGCGGGGCGCAGCCACTGGGCGGCGTTGCGCAGCAGGATCTGCGTGGTCGACTCCGGCCGGGCGCCCAGGTCGTCCAGCACCCGGCACAGCCGGTCGACGGCGGCCTGCGTCGCCGACCGGTCCCGACCCTGCATGTAGGCCGCGACCGCCAGCCGGTGGGCCCGCTCGGCGTAGGGGTCGCCGGCCAGGACCTGGTCGGCCAGCGTGGCCGCCGCGTCCACGGACCCGCCCACCAGCTCCAGCTCACCGAGCGCCAGCGCCGCCTCGACCAGCCGGGCGTCGAGGTGCCGGGTCACGTGGTCGAGGTCGCGGAGCCGTTCCAGGTCGGGTAGGGGCCGGCGCCCCCGCCACAGAGCGACCGCCGACCGCAGGTGGTCGACCCGCCCGGCCACGTCGCCACGCCGGCGGTCGGCCTCGGCCGCGGCCAGCAGGGCGTCGACCTCCCAGGCGTCCACCTCCAGGCCGGGCACGGCCGCCAGGTGGAGCTGCTGGGCGTCGCCCCGTACGAAGTAGGGCGCGGCGCCCTGGCCGCGGTCGGGCTCCAGCAGCCGCTGGAGGTGGCGGAGCGTGACTCGCAGGTTGGCCCGGCCCCGGCCCAGGTCGAGGTTCGGCCACAGGACGTCGATGACCCGGTCGCGGCTGACCGTGCGCTCCACCGCCAGAAGGCTGAGCAGCTCCCGGACCCGGGTGCGGTGGATCTCGGGGCCGTCGACCGGGCGCCCGTCGCGCCGGATCTCCAGCGGGCCGAGCACCCGGATCCGCAGGGCGGCGGCCGGCCGGGCCGGTAGGGCCCGGATCACGGCGGCCGCCCCCCGGCGCACCCGGTCGTCCGGGTCGTCGAGGCGCTCGCGGAGCCGGCGCATCACGTCGTCGCCGAACAGGTCGGCCAGCCGGACGGCCAGGTCGACGCCCCACGGCGCCCGGCAGGCGGCTCGGGCGGCGAGCTCCACGGTCCAGCGGTGCGGCAGCGTGGTGATCACGACGTCGAGCGGGCACGGCGGCGTGACCGGCACGTCCCCCGCCCGGGCGTCCACCAGCAGCCGGGCGGCGGCCCGGGAGCGTCGTTGGGACGGGCCCAGGTCGGCCGCGTCCCACCGGCGGCGCAGGGCCGGCGAGCACACGTAGGGCACGGCCAGGCAGCGGCGCAGGTGGGCCTCGGCGAAGCCCTCGACCGGTCCGGCGTCGACGAAGGCCGCCACGAGCGCCGCCGCCCGGCCGTCGTCGCCGTCGACCACCGCCTGGCAGGCGCGGGTGACCGCGGCCTTCGCCCCGTCCGCACCGCCGGTGGCGGTGACGCTCGAGGCGTCGAGGACGGCCACCGCCCGGTGCACCGGCTCGGGGTCGGGGGCGCAGGCGGCGATGACGCCGACGAACGCCGCATGGTCGAAGGTGTCCCGCTCGCTCAGGTCCCGGTAGCGGTCGGGCCCGGTGTCCACCGCCGCGCCCAGCAGCCCCGCCGGCTCGCCGTCGAGCCAGCGGGCCACCCCCGCGAACTCCCCGGGTGACGCCAGGCCGGGCGCCGGGCCGACGCCGGCCATCAGGGCCGCGGCCTCGCCCGCCCGGCCGGCCAGGATCAGGAAGTGCCAGTGCAGGCGCACCAGCGCCGCGGGTCGCTCGGCGGGTGACAGGCCCGCCACAGGCCGGTCGAGGAGCGCCAGCGCGGCGTCGAAGTCGCCGCCCCCGATGGCCAGCACGGCGGCGTCGACGCCGGCGACCAGCAGGGCGAGCCGGGGGTTGTCGTCCCCGGCGGCGAGCGATCGGGCCTGCTGGGCCAGGGAC
>DASSUD010000171.1:0-31266 GCA_035707385.1 Acidimicrobiales bacterium | reverse complement strand
CGGTCGTGGCCAGCACGAGCCCGATCGACGTGAGCGTCAGGGCCCGTGCGTAGCTGCGCAGCTCCCGGATGTCGGCGAAGAACGCCGCGTAGTAGAGCAACGGTGGCAGGAAGACCAGCAGCACCAGGTCGGGGTCCAGCTCGACGTCGGGCAGCCCCGGCACGAGGCCGAGCGCCAGGCCGCCGAGCACCAGCACGATCGGGTACGGGATGCCGATGCGGCTGGCGAGCGCGTTGAGACCGGCCACCGACACCAGCACCGCGGCGAGGACGACCTCGAACCCTTCCACGCCCCCGAGTCTCGCGACCCGGCCGGTCCCTTGCGCGCCCGGGCGGCGTCCGGCACTGTGACACCCGGTGGCGCAGGACTGGTTCCTCAAGATCGACGGCGTCGAGGGTGAGTCGCAGGACAACGCCCACAAGGGCGAGATCGAGGTGCTGTCGTGGTCGTGGGGGGTCGAGAACGAGGGCTCGCCCGGCACCGCCGGCGGTGGCGGGAGTGGCAAGCCGTCGTTCCAGGACTTCCACTTCGTGGCGAGCATCAGCAAGGCGTCGCCCACGCTCTTCCTCTCCTGCGCGACCGGCGTCCACCACAAGACCGCCCTGCTGAGCGGGCGACGGGCCGGCGCGGTCAAGGGCGGGGGCGAGTTCCTGAAGTACAAGCTCAGCGACGTCCAGGTGTCGAGCGTGCAGCAGAGCGGCGACGGCGGATCGGACCGGCCCACCGAGCAGTTCTCGCTCCGCTACGGCCGCTTCGAGATCAGCTACGCGGTCCAGAAGGCCGATGGCACGCTCGCCTCGGTGGCGACCGCCGGCTACGACCTCGAGGCCGGCAAGAAGGTCTGAGCCTCAGTCGAGGGCAGGGAGCAGGAAGCCCTGCTCGACCAGCCGGCGGATGAGGGGGAGCGCGGCGCGGGCGAGGCTGTCCGGGTCCGTGCCCGCGGACCGCGCCGCCTCGTGGAGGACGGCGCCGAGCGGTCGCGAGCCGTCGCAGGCGGCGACGATGGCGGCGACCGCCTCGTCCACCTCGCCCTCCCGGCACAGCCCCGCGGTCTGGCGCAGCCGCCGACCCGTGACCGACCACCCCGCCCCGGACGGGCTCGCCCGCTCGTCGAGGACCACGTCGGGCGCGACCCGGAGGTGGCTGGCGGCCAGACCGGGGTCGTCGAGGGCGGCGAGGAGGTCGGCGAGCTCGAACGCGGCGCCGAGGTGGTCGCCGCACGGCATGGCGAAGTTCTGCGCCGCCTCCTCCGCCCGGAACCAGCCGTCGCCGCCGCCGGCCCGCCGCCGCATCGTGACGAGCCCGAGACCGATCGCCTCGATCCGCTGCCGCTCGTAGTAGGCCATCCACCGGTCGTACTCGGGCTCCCAGCGGTCGGGCGCCTCGGTCTGGCGCAGCCAGTTGGCCGCGTGGGCCGCCGGCTCCAGCGCCTCCCGCGCCAGCACGAGGGCATCGCACCCGGACCCGGCGAACCAGCCCGCGAGCCGGTCGCGCCAGTCCTCGCCGGCGACGTGGGCCCACGAGGCCAGGCACTGGAAGTGGCCGCCCTCGTCCAGGTGGGCGGGGACCGACCGGACGAGCGTGCGGCACAGCTCGTCGACCGGCTGCGAGCCGTCGCGGAACAGGTACCGCTCGGACGGTGAGATGACGAACGGCGGGTTGGCCACGACGAGCCCGAACGTCTCACACGCGACCGGGTCGAGCAGGTCGCCCGTGCGCACCTCGACGTTGCGGGCGCCGTTGAGCGCCATCGTCAGGGTGGCCAGCGCCGCGGCCCGCGGGTTCACGTCGGACGCCACCACCCGGTCGCTGTGCGCCGCCGCGAACAGCGCCTGGATCCCGCACCCGGTCCCGAGGTCGAGGGAGGACCCGACCGGGCGGCGGACCGTGGCGCCCGCGAGCGCCATCGACGACGCGCTGACGCCGACGACGTGGTCGGCGGCGAGCGAGGTCCCCGGCGCAGCCGGCCGGTCGTGGGCCACGACCCAGCGCTCGGGCCCGTCCAGCGGCCGCAGGGTGATGCGGGCCTCGACGCCGTCGCCGGTGGCGGCCGCCACGCCGCCCGCGCCCAGCTCGTCGACGGTCACGGGATCGAGGGCGGCCCGAGCGTCCGCGAGCGGCACGGGGAGGCCGACGACGAACAGCCGGAGCAGCACGTCGAGCGCGTCGCCCGCCCGCGTGGCCCGGACCAGCGGCGCCAGCTCGCCCGCCGCGACCTGGGCGACGGCCTGGGGGCCGAGCCGCTCGGTCATGGCGGCGAAGGTGAACCCCGCGGCGTCCAGCCGGTCGCGGAGCCGCCGCGCCCCCTCCGCGTCCAGGAACCGCACGGTGCCGTCAGGCAGGGGTGGCGCCGATCAGCACGACGACCAGGGTGGCGGGCTCGTCGAACGGGTTGCGCCAGGCGTGGCGGGTCCCGTTCTGGACCACCGTGTCGCCCGGCCCGAGCTCGACCGTCGCGCCGTCGTCCAGCTCGAGGACGACCCGGCCCGACACGACGTACTCGAAGTCGATCGTGGTCGTCGTGTGCATCCCGGGGCTGTCAGGCTCCATGTGGCCCATGAGCCCCGGGAGCGCCGCCTCGACCTCGGCCAGCCCGGCCTGCACGTCGATCCCCTCGGGCGTCGGCGTCGAGTCAGGGGGCACGGTGAAGGTCCCGACACGGTAGCCGCCGGCGGGCGGAAAGTACGCGTGCGCGGGTGGCGGCGAGCCGTCCTGGGGCGCCACCGGCGTACCGTCCTGCCCCCAGAGCCGGTGGAACTCCAGGCCCGGCATCAGCGCGGGCGCCACCGCATCCACGCGCTCGTCGCTCACGAACACCGAGGTCCCGTCGTGGTTCACGCCGGTCACGACCCGTCTGATGGACATGGCGCGAGTCTTACCCCGGCGGGCGGGCGCCGGCCACGATCCCGGCGAGGGCGTCGAGGAAGCGGTCGACGTCCTCGCCGTCGTTGTAGTGGACCAGGCCGGCCCGCACCGCGCCGGCGTCGCCGAGGCCGAGCCAGTGGGAGATCTCCCAGGCGTAGTTCGTGCCGGCCCACACCGCGATCTGCTGCTCGGCCAGCCGCCGGGCCACCGTCTCGGGGTCCAGCCCGGCGACCGTGAACCAGCGGGTCGGGGCGTCGCCGGGCCGGCGCTCGCCGAGCACGCGTACAGCGTCGATCGCCCGCAGGCCGGCGTCGAGCTTGTCGCCGAGGGCCTGCTCCTCGGCCCACCCGTGCGCGACGACCCGGTCGAGCACGAACCCGGCCGCGGCCCGCGCCGCGGCGAGCTGCTCGAACGGGAGGGTGCCCAGCTCCCACCGTTCGGGGACCGTGTCGGGGGAGGGGACGAGCTTGTCCGGGTGCAGCTCGGCCAGCAGGTCGGGATCGGCGCTCAGGACACCGAGGTGGGGCCCGTACCACTTGTAGGCCGAGCAGACGACCGCGTCGGCGCCCCACGCTCGCCGGTCGATCCGCCCGTGGGGCGCGGCGGCGACGGCGTCGACGTAGGTCCGGGCCCCGGCGTCGCGGGCGGCAGCGCACAGGGCGGCGACGTCGGGCGCGGTCCCGACGACGTTGGACGTGGCGGTGCACGCGACCCAGCGGGTCCGGTCGGACAGCACGGCCGCCAGGTGCCCGGGCCGGAGGGCGAGCGTGTCCCGGTCGGGCTCGGCGAAGCGCACCGTGGCCCCCGCCCGCTGCGCGGCCAGCACCCACGGCCGGACGTTGCCGTCGTGGTCAAGGCGGGTCACGACGACCTCGTCCCCGGGCCGCAGGCTCCGGCCCACGGCGGCCGCGACCCGCATCGTGAGCGAGGTCATCGACTCCCCGAACACGACGCCCCGCGGCTCCCCGCCCAGCAGGTCGGCGCACGCCTCCCGCGCCGACCACACGAGCGCGTCGGTGGCGGCCGCCTGCGGGAACGGCCCGTGCGCGTTCGCCGTGTCGCCCGACCGCCACCACGCGGCCGCGGCCTCGATCGCGCTGTCGACGGCCTGGGTGCCGGCGGGACCGTCGAGCCGGACCCAGCCGTCGCGGAGCCCGGGAAACCGCTCGCGGTCCATCCGGCGATGCTAGGCGGGCCCGGGACCGAACCTCGAGGCCGTGCGGTTCGGACGGTGCCGAGCGGAGGCAACCTCGGGTTCCGACAAGCGAGCAGACCGCTCGGCTGGAGTGGACCTCGCCCTTGTCTGAGCGCCCCAGACGAACTGCTCGATCACGTCGGGTGCACTGCCGGTGGTGACGTCCGTGAGCCCGGAGGGACAGCATCGTGCCGGCGACGGATCATGCGCCGCGCCACCACGACGACCGCGATGCTCGGGAAGATCGCGAGCAGGGTCTCGTCGAAGGACAGCCCGTCGTAGTTCGGCTGCAGGTCCTCCTCCGTTGCCCAACCGAACCACGCCTCGCTGATGAGCAGGCCGAACACGAAGAAGGTCCCAGCGCCGATGAGCCACATCCACCGCGTGATGCCGCGCCCGGCGAAGACCTGAGCCAGGAGTCCGAAGCCGAGTGACATGGCGAGCAGCAGCCCCACGCCTGCGAGCCCGAGGTCCCAATCCATGACGATCCCTCCTTCCGCGCACGGGAGTGCACAACGCTCGGCTTGATCGTCGAACGACGGCTCTCACCGCAGCAGAGGCGAATGCCCCTGCGATGGTCACACAGGAGCGGCTGCGGAACGAGATCCGCGCGGTGGCCCTATGACGGCCACACCAGCCCTGCGCCACCCTGGGGGCGTGCGGGGCCGACGTCAGGTGGCGGTGACGACCACGCAGCAACGGGTCTCGGCCGGCGCCAGGACGGCCGCCAGCCGTGGGCTGCCGAGCCCGTCGAGCATGCCCTCGACGAGACGGCGGTTCATCCCGCACACGAGCGCGGGGGAGCGTTGCGCGAGCCGGCGGAACGGGCAGTTCCGCTGGACCACGCCACCGTCGTGCGGCGCCGGCTCGAAGCCCAGGCCGGCGAGCAGCTCGACGAGCACCGCGGTGGCGCGCTCGGGGCCCAGGCGGCCGAGCCGCCGGGCGGCACGGGCGTCGGCCCCCAGCTGGTGGCCCCGCTCGTAGGCCACGCGGTCGACGGCGTCGATGGTCGTCTCCCCGGGACGTGCGTGGTCCAGGGCGTCGACGACGATCTCGCCGACGACGTCGTAGCGGCGTTCGGGGACGCTGACCTCGACCTCGACATCGCTGGCGCGATACTGCTTGGGCGTGCGGCCGATCCGGGCGGTGGAGCCCGCCGGCCGGTCGTAGGAGGCCAGGAGGAGCCCGGCATCGACGAGACGGTCGAGGTGGAACGCCGCCAACTTGCGTGAGATGCCGGTCCGCCGGGCGGCTTCCTCTCGGGTGACCGGCCCGCCGGCCTCCCGCACGGTGCGGTAGAGGCGCGCCCGCTGGGGGTCGTCCAGCGCGGAGATGGCACGCACAGCGTCGATCATCCGCTCAGCGTAATGTCAGCGCTCCCGGGCGAAACATCGACCATTGACGGCCGTGGTGCCTTTTGACTAACACTCGTTGGTCAAAGGGGGTGATGTGACGACCGACACGCAGTCGCCGGCGGCGACGGACGGCAAGCATCCGGTCACGGCCCTCGCCGGGCCGTACGGGCATCCCTTCCACCCGATCCTCGTCACCGTCCCGATCGGGGCGTGGGTCGCGTCGCTCGTCTTCGACGTCGTGTCCCGCGCGGCGGACGACGCTGCCACGTTCACCGACGGTGCCTACTGGCTCGTAGGCATCGGCATCGTCGGTGCCCTCGCCGCCGCGATCTTCGGCTTCCTCGACCTGCTCGCCATCCCCACCGGCACCCGGGCGTTCCGGACCGCGCTCCTTCACATGGCGCTGAACCTCGCGGTCGTGGCGCTGTTCGCCGTCGGGTTCGCGCTGCGCCGCAGTCGCCTCGACGAGCCCGACGGCACGCCGGTCGGCCTGTTGGTGCTATCGGTGGTCGCTCTCGCGCTCCTGGGGGCGTCCGGGTGGCTGGGCGGGATGCTCACCTACCGCTACGGCGTGCGCGTGGTCGACGAGGCCACGCAGGCCGCCGCCGACCGTACCTAGAGAGGGGTCTCGACGATGGATGTCGCCGCGCTCATCGCCTGGTTGCTCACCGCCGCCGGGGGGTTCGTCCTACTCGGCACCTGGATCGCCAAGGGCGGGCACCGTCCCGATGCCGCCCACCCGAGCCGGTTCCCGCCGGCGCTGGTCTTCGGGCACTTCCTGCTGGCCGCGGTGGGGCTCGTGCTGTGGATCGTCTACGTGGCCGCCGACAGCGACGGGCTGCCCTGGGTCGCGTTCGCGATCGTCGCCGTCGCCGCGCTGGCGGGCTTCGGGCTGCTCTCCCGGTGGCTGCCCCAGGTCCGCGGTCGCGCCGCGCCGAGCGGGGACGCGACCGCCACGGCGGAAGCGCAGTTCCCGGTCCCGGTCGTGGTCGTCCACGGCCTCCTGGGGGCCACCACCCTCGTCCTCGTGCTGATCGCCGCGCTCAACGCGTAGCGAGCCGGAACGCCACCGCGTGACCGATCTGTCGCCCCCGGGAGGTGACCGGGTGCGCGACAGGCCGGCCATCCGCGATCTGGGGCTGCTCGGTGACACGCGCACGGCCGCCCTCGTCGACGAACGCGGCCGCGTGGTCTGGTTGTGCCTGCCGCACTTCGATGGCGAACCCGTCTTCGCCTCGCTCGTCGCCGGCGAGCAGGGCGGTGACTTCGTTCTGGGACCGGACGGTCCCGCCGAGGTGGTGGAGCGCCGGTACCGGGATCACTCGACCGTGCTCGAGACCGCGTGGCGCCTCGACGGGGCGCGCCTCGTCCTGACCGAGGGGATGGTGGCCGACGTCGTGGGGTCGCCCTTCCCCACCTTCTGCCTGGTGCGCCGGCTGGAGGCGCAGGGCGGGCCCGTCGACTGCTCGCTGCGCCTCGATCCCCGCTTCGGGGCCGAGCGCCGCACGCCCCGGGCGCGTTGGAGGCATGGTGCGCTCGTGTGCGTCGACCGGGGGACCGCCCTGGCGCTCACGGCCGACCGCGACCTGGGGCTGCGACCGGGGCGCACCCTCGGGCTCCGGGTCGAGCCCGGCCGGCCGCTGACGGTCGTGCTCACCGCCGCCCATCGCGGCCCCCTGACGCAGGTCGCGCCGGAGGCGGCGTGGCGCGCCCTGCTCGACGACGAGGCCGCGTGGCGGCGCTGGTCGGCCCGGGGCGACGTCGAGGGCCCGTTCGCCGCTGCGGTCGAGCGCAGCCTGATCACGCTGCGGCTGCTCACCTACTCGCCGTCGGGCGCACCGGTCGCGGCCCCGACGACGTCGTTGCCCGAGCAGCTCGGCGGCGACCGCAACTGGGACTACCGCTTCGCGTGGCCCCGGGATGCCAGCATCGGCATCGGCGCCTTCCTCGGTGTCGGACTCGACGAGCAGGCCCGTGCCTTCCTGTACTGGT
Source organism: Acidimicrobiales bacterium (assembly GCA_035707385.1). Classification (GTDB taxonomy): domain Bacteria; phylum Actinomycetota; class Acidimicrobiia; order Acidimicrobiales; family VFJN01; genus ZC4RG19. The sequence continues at coordinate 23,859 of DASSUD010000171.1, read as the reverse complement.
TGCTGCATGCCAGCCGCCTGGATCGGCCGCGCCTCCCGGCGTTGCTGACGCTGCACGGTCGGCGGGTGCCACCGGAGCGTGAGGTCGCCGGGTGGCCCGGCTATGGCGGGAGCCGGCCGGTCCGGTTCGGCAACGGAGCCCGCCACCAGCACCAGCTCGACAACTACGGGTGGGTGCTCGACGCGATGTGGCTGCTCGTGCGTGCCGGCCACGGGTTGTACGGGGAGACCTGGCGGATCGCCATGGCGCTGGCCGACCACGTCGCCGCCCGGTGGCGCGAGCCCGACGCCGGCCTGTGGGAGGTCCGCGGTGACCCCGCCCACTACGTCCACTCCAAGCTCATGGCCTGGCTGGCGCTCGACCGCGTGCTGCGCATCGCCGGCAGCCATCGCTCGTCGGCTCGCCGCCGAGCCCGGTGGACGACCGAGCGCGACGCCCTCGCCGCCGACGTCGTCGCCAACGGTTTCGATCCCGCCCGGGGCACCTTCGTGCGCGCCTACGGGCGGCGTGACCTCGACGCCGCGCTCCTCGTGCTGCCCCTGCTCGGGCTCGACTCACCCCGGTCGCCCCGCGTGGTCGGCACGATCGACGCGGTGCGGCGGGAGCTGTCCGCCGGCGGGCCGCTGCTGTACCGCTACCCGCCCGGCGACGACGGCCTCGCCGGCGGCGAGGGCGCGTTCCTGCCGTGCTCGTTCTGGCTCGCCCAGGCCCTCGCCGCCACGGGTGCCGTCGACGAGGCCGGTGGGGTCCTCGACCAGCTGCAGAGCCTGGCCGGGCCGCTCGGCCTCTACGCCGAGGAGGCCGACCCGGCGAGCGGCGAGCTGCTCGGCAACTACCCGCAGGCCTTGACCCACGCCGCCCTGGTGCAGGCCGCGCTGGCGATCCGGGACGCTACGACGGGTCGAGAAGCAGGCCCAGCGCGATCCCGAACGCGACGTGGGCCAGCATCGTGACGAGCGGCGTCTCCCGGCCGTAGTTCAACCCCAGGAGGCCCGGCGGCTCCAGCGCCGCCCCGCTCGACAGGCCGGCACGCTCGGACGCCATGCGTGGATGGATGCCCGGCAGCAGCGGGACGATGACCAGCAGTGCGACGGCGCCGTGCAGCACGCCGAGGAGGCCCCCCGCCCACCACGAGGCCTCGCCCGCCGCGGCGAAGACCGCCGCGTACCCGAGCGCGAAACCCTGCCCGTTCACCAGGTGGATCAGGAAGCCGGCGACCCGCGCCCGGTCCGGGTCGGCGACCACGATGCTGCCGAGCATCAGCGGGAGGTCCAGGCGGGTGAACCCGGCCAGCTGGGCACCGATCATCACCGCGGTCAGCGCCGCGGTGGCGATGAGACCGAAGATGACCCAGCCGCCCCAATCCACCGCTCAACCTCTGGTGCCGGCCATGCCCGCCAAGGCTACGTCATCGCCGGCGAGCGGCCCTGCTCGTGCCGGCGCACCTGGCCAGCTCGGTGCCCGGCAACCGGCCCGGCTCCAGGTCGTACGTGCTGTCGAGGTGCTCGGGGCGCCGGCTGGCCCTACGGCCAGCCGACCCCGGATGCGGGAGCGTCGACGACGAGGACCTGCCCGGTTCTCGCCTCGACCGTGTCGTCGACGTTCTCGGGCCCGCGCCAGTCCGCGACGAGCATGAACAGCGTGCGCCGGTCGGGCCCCCCGAGCATGGTGGCGAAGCACGACCGGTCGAGGTCGACCCGCTCGAGCACCTCGCCGCCCTCGCGGACGCGCGCGCAGTCGTCCGTCATGGCGGCCGACGATGCCCAGATGCAGCCGTCGGCGTCGAGGCAGATGCCGTCGGGGCCGACCGGTTCGGCCCAGGTCCGGCGGTTCGAGAGGCTGCCGTCGGAGGCGATGTCGAAGGCGGTGAGTCGTTGGGCGAACGACTCCGCCACGATCAGGGTCGAGTTGTCCGGTGTGACGACCATCCCGTTGGGGAACGCGATGTCGCCGGCGACCTCGCGCGCCTGGCCGTCCGCCGTGACCAGTGCGATCTTCCCGGGCGCCCGTCCCGTCGTGAGGGCGTCGCCGAAGTCGGCGAAGTCGAAGTTGATCGTGTTGACGTACACGTTGCCACGGCCGTCCACGGTCAGCTCGTTCCACCCGTGGGACGAGATGTGACCGAGATCGGCGTGCCGTACTCGCGAGCCGTCAGGCTCCACGCGGACCAGCTCCTCACCCGTGATGAGCATCCGCCCGTCCGGGAGCCACCCGATGCTCCAGCCCAGACCCTCCGGCCCGCGTGCCATCACCTCGCTGGAGCCGTCGAGGCCGACGGCGACGATCTCGGCTGCGCCCCAGTTGCACAGCCAGAGACGGCCGTCATGCCACCGTGGAGACTCGCCGATGGCCAGGCCATCGAGAAGAACGCGGGGCTGGGCGAGTTGTCGCATCGAACACATCCTCCTCGTCCGAGTCCGCTGACAGGTACTACGAGGCAACCCGCCAGGACTCATCGCACCTCGGCTCCGCCTGATGGATGCGAACCACGAGCCCACCGGTTCGGCTCGGGTGGTCACGTGAAGTTCCGCGGGCTCGCTTCATGTCGTGCTCGGCGGTCGACGAGCTGCCGCAGGAGCTCGCGGGCGAAGAACGGATCCCGAGCACCCGTCCGGGCACCTCTGTCTCGACGGCGCCCACCTCGAGGTGCTGCAGAGGTTCATCGGCAGCGACAAGATCCCCTTCGGCGTGACCAGCAGCCGCTTCGGCGGTGAGACCCGCTTCTTCGACCGGTTCTCGCGTGCTCTCGCCGAGATCATCGACGCCCGCATCTGGGCCGGCCTCCACTACCGCACCGCCGACGTGCAAGCGCAGGTGCTCGGCAGGAAGGTCGTCCACTACATGGCGAAGCACTACTTCCAGCCGCTCGACTGACCGGCGCCGAGGTCGCCGGGTGAGGGCATGTCACCCGGGACCCGGTAGCCACTCGCCGACGTGGTCCTCGTGCCGACGCGCCAGGGGTGCGCAGCCGGTTCAGCGGTCGGAAGGCGACCGTCGGGATCGAATGCCGATGTCGCGCCCGTCGATCGGTCGCACGTCCGTCCAGCACCGATGAGTCCGCGAACGACGTTCCGTCACAAGCGGGGACAAGTGGTGCGGCGAGAGCCGACGACCACCTGAAGGAGGAGACGGAATGAACACACCACCCGTCGTTTCGCCCGAGGAGTGGCAGGCCGCCTGGGAGAACATGCTCGTCAAGGAGAAGGAGCTGACCCGCGCCCGCGACGCCCTGGCCGCCGAGCGCCGGCGCATGCCCTGGATGGCCGTCGAGAAGGACTACCGCTTCGAGGGCCCGGACGGGCCGGCGAGCCTGCTCGACCTGTTCGAGGGCCGGCGCCAGCTGGTCGTCTACCGGGCCTTCTACGCGCCGGATGTCACCACGTACCCGCAGTCGGGTGGCGCGTACCCCGAGCGGGCCTGCGCCGGCTGCTCCTTCGGGGCAGACCAGGTCGCGCACCCTGCCCACCTCAACGCCCGGGACACGACGCTCGCCTACGTCTCACGCGCCCCCCAGGCCGAGATCCAGGGCCTGAAGGAGCGAATGGGCTGGCAGAGGATCCCCTGGTACACGCTCACCGACGACTTCGACGCCGACTTCGGCGTCGACGAGTGGCACGGCACGAACGCCTTCATCCGCGACGGCGAGACGATCTTCCGCACCTACCTCATCAACAGCCGGGGCGACGAGGCGATGGGGAGCACCTGGTCGTACCTCGACATGACCGCCCTCGGCCGCCAGGAGGAGTGGGAGGACTCGCCGGAGGGCTACCCCCAGACCCCGCCGTACGAGTGGTGGAACTACCACGACGCCTACCCCAAGGAAGCGTGAAGCAGCGCGCGGTGGTCGAACGGTGGTCAGCGCCCGGGGCCGGTCTCCGGGCGCGGGTCGAGCGGTGGTCGGGCCGTGGCGGTCAGCACGAGGTCGACGAGCCGGGCGACCTCGGCGGCGGTCGGCGTGCGGCGGATGACGAGCGGGAGCACCAGTAGCGGCGAGCCCAGCATCAGGACGACGTCGTCGGGGTCGACCTCTGACCGCACCTCGCCGCGGGCCTGGGCCCGCTCCACGACGTGGCGCCAGCCCGCGAACAGGGGGGCGTAGTGGTCGAGGACGGCGCGGGTGTAGTCGGGATGGGCGCCGGACGCCATGAGCGCGTTCTGGGCGACCTCGGTCGGGTCGCTGAAGAACGCCGCCAGCTGCCCGGCGAGGGCGCGCAGGTCGCCGGCCCAGCTCCCGGTGTCGGGCATTTCGAGGACGCTGGTGTGCAGCGTGAGGGCCTCCCGCAGGAGATCGTCCTTGGTCGGCCACCACCGGTGGACGGTCGCCCGGCTGACCCGCGACCGCGTGGCGACCTCACCAGGGCCGAAGTCGAGCCGTCCCTCGCCCAGCAGGTCGAGGCAGACGCGGGCCACGTCCCGGCGGACCCGCTCGCTGCGCCCCCCGGGGCGCACCCGGACCGCTTGCTGCAAACGAGACATGGCGTCTACTTTAGGCGCGTGGCGCCGCTCTCGTACTGGCACGACTCGCTGGTCCCGGGTGACGCGGACCTCCGCCGGCCCCAGCTCGGGGGCGACCGCGACGCCGACGTCGCCATCGCCGGCGCCGGCTTCACCGGGCTGTGGGCCGCGTACTACCTGCTGCGCGCCGACCCGGGCCTGCGCGTGGTCGTGCTCGAGCGCGACACCGCCGGCTTCGGCGCGTCGGGCCGCAACGGCGGCTGGTGCGTCGGCGACCAGGCCGCGCCGCTGGCGGCGCTCGAGCGGACCGGCGGCCCGGGCGGGGCCGCGGCGATGGTGTGCGAGCTGCACCGCACCGTCGACGAGGTCGGCGAGGTGGTCGAGCGGGAGGGGATCGACTGCGGCTACGCCAAGGGCGGCGCCCTGTACCTCGCCGCCAGCGAGCCCCAGCTCGCACGCCTCCGCAAGCGGCTCGCCGACCACCGGCGTCACGGCCTCGGCGACACGTACTCGCTCCTCGGCGCCAGCGACGTGGAGGGCATCGTCCACGCCGCCGGCGTGCGGGGCGGGCTGTTCACCGAGCACGCGGCGGCCCTGCATCCGGCCCGCCTCGCCCGCGGGCTGGCGACCGCGGTCGAACGTCTCGGCGGCGTCGTCCACGAGGGCACCGCGGTCCGCGCCATCGAGCCCGGGAAGGCGGTCACCGATCACGGGACGGTCAGGGCCGAGGTGGTGGTGCGGGCCACCGAGGCCTACACCCCGAGCCTGGAGGGCCACGAGCGGACGCTCCTGCCGATCGGCAACTACATGATCGCCACCGAGCCCATCGACGACGCGACCTGGGCCGCGATCGGCCTCGCCCGGCGCGAGCTGTTCGAGGACACGCAGACGCTGCTGGGCTACGGCCAGCGCACCGCCGACGGCCGCATCGCCTGGGGCGGGCTGAGCGCCCCGACCTGGTGGCGTTCCCGGGTGCCACCGTCGCCGATGGCCTCGCCGCGGGTGGCCGAGCGGCTGCGCCGCCTGCTCGTGCGCCGGTTCCCCGACCTGCGAGACGTCGGCGTCACCCACCACTGGGGCGGCGTCCTCGGCGTGCCCCGCGACCTCCGGCCCAGCGTCGGCCTCGACCCCGCCACCGGGCTCGCCTGGGCCGGCGGGTACTTCGGCCAGGGCGTCGCCGCGTCGAACGCAGCCGGCCGCACCCTGCGCGACCTCGTCACCGGGGCCGGCAGCGACCTGCTGCGGCTGCCGTGGGTGGGTCACCGGTCACGGCCCTGGGAGCCCGAACCCCTGCGCTGGCTCGCGGTCCACACCGTCACCACGCTCGCCCGCCTCCACGACCGCGTCGACGCCCGCCGCTGACCGAATCCCCGGGGGACGCCAACCCAGGGTCGAAGGTCCCGCCGCCGACCGTCGAACGCCCATACCGCCGGGCCCGGTCGCCGGCTCACGATCGGGACAATCCGGGAGGTGCGCCATGGACCCCATGAACCCGCTCGATGTCGAGTTCCTCTATCTCGAGGACGGCACCGCGCACATGCACGTCGGCTCGTGCTCGACCTTCGAGGGGCCGGCCCCCTCCTACGAGGAGCTGATCGAGCGGATCAGGGTCAAGCTCCCGCTCGTGCCCCGGTACCGCCAGCGTGTCAAGTTCGTGCCGTTCGACCTGCGTCGCCCGTTCTGGGTCGACGACCCGACCTTCAGCCTCGAGTACCACGTGCGCCACACCGCGCTGCCGCCCCCGGGCGGCAAGGCCGAGCTGTGCCGGCTGATGGGCCGGCTCATGTCGCAGGAGCTGGACCGGGCCCGGCCGCTGTGGGAGACGTGGATCGTCGACGGCCTGGACGGCGGGCGGTGGGCGGTCATCAGCAAGGTGCACCACTGCATGGTCGACGGGATCGCCGGCGTCGACCTCATGTCCGTGGTGCTCGATCCGACGCCCGATCCGGCGCCGGTGGTGGTGGACGAGTGGGAGCCGGCGCCCGAGCCCTCGGCGCTGCGGCTGGCGATCGACGGGGCCGTCAACATCGTCGCCAGCCCGCGTGAGCAGATCGGGGCGGCGTGGCGGGCCCTGCTCGACCCGCGCCGCGCCCTGGCCCAGGGTCGGACGATCGCCGCCGGGTTGCTGTCCTACGGTTCGGCGCTGCTGCCCACGCCGCCCACCTCGCTGGACGGGACCATCGGGCCGCACCGGCGGTGGACGTACGCTGCCAACGCCAGCCTCGGCGACGTCCGCACGATCCGCCACGCCTTGGGCGGGACCGTGAACGACGTCGTGCTGGCCGCGGTCACGAGCGGATTCCGGGATCTGGTCCTGGCCCGGGGCGAGGACCCCGATCACGTGGCCCTGCGCACGCTGGTCCCCGTGTCGCTGCGCGCCCCGACGGGCGACGGCGTCCTCGACAACCAGGTGTCGGCGATCTTCTTCGACCTGCCGGTCTCCGTCGACGACCCGCTCGAACGGCTCACGGCCGTCCACGAGGAGATGGACCGCCTGAAGGGGTCGCACGAGGCCGAGGCCGGCCAGGCGCTCACCCAGCTCGCGGGCGCGGTGCCGCCGGCGTTGATGGCCCAGGGCACGCGCCTGGCGTCGCGGCTGGTGGGGCGTCTGCCTCAGCGGACCATGAACACGGTGACCACCAACGTGCCCGGCCCGCAGGTCCCGCTGTTCCTCGCCGGCCGGGAGATGATCGAGTACCTCCCGTACGTCCCCATCGGGCCCGGCGTCCGCATCGGCGTGGCGATCCTGTCCTACAACGGCCAGCTCCACTTCGGCGTCACCGGCGACTACGACACGGCCCCGGACATCGGCGTGCTGGCCGACGGCATCGACGCCGCCCTCGCCACGCTGCGGGGTCTGGCCGAGGACGGGGCGGCCCAGCCGGGCGGTGACGGGACCGGCGCCGTCGTGCCGACCCGGGCTCGGCGTCCGGCCCGGCGAGGGGCGTGACGCCATGGCCTTTCGGTCCGGCGGATCGGGACCACCGGCCCTGCCCCGCCCCCCGGGCCCTGCTCAGACTGGGCCCATGATCGTGGACGACGGGCTCGAGCTGCTCAGCGAGGAAGAGGCCCGCGGCCTGCTGGCAACGGGTGAGGTCGGACGGGTGGGGATCACCATCGGGGCGATGCCGGCGATCTTCCCGGTCAACTATCGGGTGATCGACGGCTGGATCGTGTTCCGGACCGCCCCGGGCTCCAAGATGTCGGCCGCGTCGGAGGGCGCGGTGGTCGCGTTCGAGGTCGACGACTACCAGCTGGCGGACCGCACCGGCTGGAGCGTGCTGGCCGTCGGCCCGGCCGAGGTGGTCCACGATCTCGACATGTCGTTCAAGGTTCGCGACGCCGGGCTCGAACCGCTGGCGGGTGGACGGCGAACGACGATCGTGCGGATCCAGCCGACGTTCGTCTCGGGTCGGCGGATCGTGAACGACCCGCCGACGGGTGGACCCCCCACCTGAGGTGGCGCCAGGTCGATTTGGCGTCTCCCACGTCGCATGTGCGACGTGAGAGACGCCAAATCGGGTGGAGGGCTAGGGGTCGTCCTCGTGCCCGTCGCGCTGGCCGGGAGCGAAGGGCCACTCCTCGAAGCGCTCGCATCGCCCGTGATCGTCGAGGGCGAGCACCCACAGGTCGCGCCATCGCTGCCCGTCGTCGTAGTCGACGGCCACGCGCACGACCGCGACGTGGCCGTCGATCCCGACGATCTCGCTGCGCATCCGGAAGGCCTCGTCGGGGCCGCTGCGCCCGGCGTCCCAGAAGCGCCGGAGAGCGTCGAGCCCTTCGATCGGCCGGGCCCACGGCGACGGCGAGTACGACGCGGTCTCCGTGAAGAGCTCCTGCAGGGCGTCGGTGCCCGGTGAGCGCCACGCGCGCTCGTACCCGGCCACCCAGCCGGTGACGGTCGTCCGAGAGGTCATCGCGTCATCGTCGCCGACCATCGGCCTCGACGATGACCCCCGGCCACAGTTGGTGGAACGTCGTTCTCTATCCTGTTACCGTCCGAGCGAGGGCCGGCGATCGCCGGACGGGGGGAGAGGGATGGCTGAGACGCGCGTCGCGCGCCGGACACGGCGCGCCGTCGGAGGCTCGATCGTGGCGCTGCTGCTGATCGCAGCCGCTGCCTGTGGCGACGACGCGACTGCGCCAACCAGATGGTGGAGGAGGGAGTCCCGGTCGTCGCCGTCGGCACCACCGGCGTGGTGGCCCCGGACAGCGCCATCACCACGATCAGGGCGATGCCGGAGTCGGACCTGCCCGGCGGCGGCGGCCTGACCTTCCGGTGCGACGGCAGCGCCCTGGAGGGTCGACCTGCGGTCTGTACGGACGCCGGCCTGACGACCACACTCGACGCCGAAGGCTTCCCGACGACGTTCGCGGTGACGAGCGGCGGCGGCTGAGGGGAGCCGGGGACGGCGTCGACCGCGCTGCCCCGCATCGTGATCGACGGACCAGGAAGGGGAGCGGGCTGTGGAGGAAGTGGTCAGCATCGTCGGGCGCATCGCCGCCCTCGCGGCCGAGCGCCCCGACGCCGTGGGCTGCGTCCATGTCGGAGAGGACGGAACCGAGCACCGCCTCACCCGGCGCGAGCTCCACGACCGCTCCGGCCAGCTCGCCGCCGCCCTGGCCGCGCGCGGTGTGGACCAGGGCGACCGGGTGGCGATCGCCCTGCGGAACTCGCCGGAGCTGGTCCTCGCCGTGCTCGCCACGTGGAAGGTCGGCGCGACGCCGATCCCCGTGCGCTGGGACGTCCCCGCCTGGGAGCTCGAGCGCCTCCTCGGCGTCATCGATCCCACGGTCACCCTCGGCGACGACGACCGGGCGTGGATCGCAGCCACGGCGGACGACCCGGTGCCGGCGCTGCCCGAGATCGTGTCGCCGCACATGCAGGGCATCTGCAGCAGCGGATCGACCGGGATGCCGAAGATCATCGTGAGCGCGGTGCCTGCGCTGTTCATGCCGCTGTACTCGACGCCCATGCCCGAGCGGTGGGGGCGATCGATCCCTCGCCCGCAGACGATCCTCGTGCTGGCGCCGATGTACCACATCAACGCCTTCACCACGATCCAGAACCTGGTCGCCGGCGATCGGCTGGTCGTGCTGGAGAGGTTCGACGCCGCCCGGGCCGCCGAGGCCGTCGAGCGGCACCGGGTCACGACGTTCACGGCCACCCCGACGATGCTCCAGCGCATCGCGGACCTGCCCGGCATCGACGGGCGCGACCTCGGCAGCCTCCGGTGGATCCTCCAGGGGGCGGCCCCGATGCCCAAGTCGCTGGTGCACCGCTGGATCGGCCTGATCGGGGCCGGGAAGATCTACATGGCCTACGGCATGACCGAGGCCATCGGCATCACCGCGCTCGACGGCGAGGAGTGGCTGCTGCACGAGGGCAGCGTCGGGCGCGGGCAGAACGGCACCGAGATCCGGATCCTGGGCGAGGACGGCGCCGAGCGGCCGACCGGCGAGATCGGCGAGGTCTACATGCGGGCCGCCGCCTACGGCGGGTCGACCTACCTCGGTGAGGCGCCACAGCTCCGGCGCACCGACGACGGGTTCTCGACGGTGGGCGACGTCGGCTACCTCGACCGGGACGGCTACCTGTACGTCGTCGACCGCCGGGTCGACATGATCATCACGGGCGGGGCCAACGTCTTCCCCGCCGAGGTCGAGACGGCGTTGATCGACCACCCCCAGATCGCCGACGTGGTGGTCGTCGGGCTCCGCGACGAGGAGTGGGGTCGCCGGGTGCACGCCATCATCGAGCCGGCGGACCCGTCGAGGCCGCCGACGATCGAGGACGTCCGGGCCTACGCCAAGGCGCGGCTGGCGGCCTACAAGGTGCCGAAGACCGTGGAGCTGGTCGATGCGATCCCGCGGAGCGCGGCCACCAAGGTCAACCGCGGGCGGCTGGTGGGGGAGCGCGGTGGCTGAGGCCCTCGACGGCGTCAAGGTCGTCGAGCTGGCGCAGTGGGTGTTCGTGCCCGTCGCCGGCGCGCTGCTCGCCGACTGGGGCGCCGACGTGGTGCGGGTCGATCGGCCGGAGGGTGACCCCTACCGGGGCCTGCGGACCCAGGGCATCGGGGCCGACAGCACCGGCGTCAACCTGTCGGTGGCGCTCGCCAGCCGGGGCAAGCGCTCGATCGCCCTCGACGTGCGGACCGGGGCGGGCGGTCGCGTCCTGCACGAGCTCATCGGGGGCGCCGACGTGCTGCTGACCAGCCTCCGGCCCGGCGCGCTCGCCCGCCTCGGCCTCGGTGCGGACGAGGTGCGGGCGCGGTACCCGTCGCTCGTCTACGCCCGGGGCCACGGCTACGGCGTCCGCAGCCCGGACGCCGGCATGCCGGGCTACGACGCCTCGGCCTCCGTCATCCTCCGGTCGGCTAGCTGGCAGGCATCGTGGTCCCCCTCCTCCGCGGCAACTATATAGAACTATGTTCTCTCTTGCCGGAGAGGCATCGGCCCCGCTCCGTGGCCCGGTAGGTTGTCGGCGTGCCGCCATCGCCGACCTCCAGCAAGGGAGCGACGCGCCGGAACGGCACCCGGGGTCCGGCGAACGCCGACGCGTTGCGCGCCGCCGCCCGCAGGCTGGTGCTGGAACGGGGCGAGAACTTCACGACGCAGGACCTCATCAAGGAGGCCGACGTCGCCCTGCAGACCTTCTACCGCCACTTCGGCGGCAAGGACCAGCTGCTGCTGGCGGTCATCGCGGACATGATCGCCGAGCACTGCGAGACGCTGGCCGCGCGGGCCGCCGGGCTCGACGGCCCCATCGAGCGCCTCCACCTCTACGTGACCGGCACCCTGTCGGCCCTGGTGGGCAACCGCTCGTCGGGCGCCGGGCGCTTCATGACCTCCCAGCACTGGCGGCTCCACCAACTCGCCCCCGAGGCGCTGGCGGAGGCCACCCGGCCCTTCGCCGACCTCGTGCAGCGTGAGCTCGAGAAGGGGCGCGCCGCCGGGGTCCTGGCGCCGCGCGACCCCGAGCGCGACGCCTGGATCATCAACAAGCTCGTCATGGCCGTCTTCCACCACTACGCCTTCGCCGACGACGAGGCCGCCGACACCGTGGCCGAGGACGTGTGGCAGTTCTGCTTCGCGGCCGTCGGCGGCACCGCCGCGGCGCAGGCGTGAGAAGGCCAGAGTGGGTCAGCGCTGGGCCAGGGCCACGACGTGGTCCAGCTGGGACAGGGCGATAGACCCGTCGGGCGCCGGGAACAGCCCGATGCTCCGCGCACCCGCCGCCTCCAGGGCGTCGACGTGCGCCCGCGCGTCATCCCGCGTGCCGATCGGCCCGATCTCGACCCACCACTCGTGCGGCATGCCCACGAGCCCGTCGACGCCCCGGCTGCCGTAGTGGGCGACGAGATCGTCGAAGAACGGCAGCGCCCGTAGCGCGGTGCTCTGCTCGTCGAGCAGCCCCGCCAGCCACGGCGCCATGCGCCGGTACGCCGTCGACCGGTCGTCGGCGACGCACAGGGCGGCGAACGCCGCCACGTGGAAGTCGGCCGGTCGCCCCGCCCGGTCGAGCGCCCACCGCACGTACGAGGGGCTGGCCGGCTCGGCGAGCACCGCGCCCTCGGCGACCCGTCCCGCCATCTCCAGCGACCTCGGGCCGCGCACGCCGGCGAGCACCGGCGGCGGGTCGGGCGGCGGCTGGTCGAGCCGCACCCGGTCGAGGTGGACGTGGCGACCGTCCATCGTCACCTCCGTGCCCGACAGCAACTGCCGGACGGCGACGATGACCTCCTCGAGGGTCGTCAGCGGCGACGGGGTGCGGGCCCCCATCTGCGCCATCCACTCCTGGACCCCGTGGCCGACCCCCGCCAGCACGCGGCCCGGGGCGAGCGCCGCCAGCGTGGCTATCTCCATCGCCGTCACGGCCGGGTTGCGGGCCACCGCAGGCAGGATGCCCAGGCCGACCCGCAGGCGGTCGGTCACCGCCAGCGCAGTGGCGGCCAGGCTCACGCCGGCGGTGTAGAAGCAGTCCTCGACCACCCACAGCTGGCCGGCACCACCGGCCTCGAGCCGGGTGGCGAACTCGACGACCAGTGGCGGGGGAAGCGTCCGGTCGAAGCACATCCCGACCTCGACACGTGGGGGAGCCATCCCCGACACGCTAGGCGCACCCCACCGGCCCGCGGCCGAGGACCGGGACCTTCGGCCCTACGGCCGGCCCGGTGCTTCTGATTCGCTGAAGTCGGAACCGAGCTGGAGGACACAGCCATGTCGACGACCATCGTGGGTGCGAGCGCCTGGGAGCAGGACATCTACGACCACCTGATCGCCCACGCCGAGCGCGAGCGGGACACGCTGGTGGACTACGAGCGGCTGGCCGAGAGCACCGACTCGCCGGCCTTCGCCTTCCTGGCGCGGCTGATCCTCGACGACGAGCGACGCCACCACCGGCTCGTCGCCGACCTCGCCGAGTCGATCCGCACCAGCGCCCAGCTGACGGGTGAGCCGACCCCGGTCCCCGACCTCGGCCTGTTCCGCGCCGACTGCGCCGCGATCCTCGCCCAGACCGAGCACTTCCTCGACGTCGAGGACGAGGACAACCGGGAGCTCGACCGCCTGGCGCGCGAGCTGCGCGGGGTCCGCGACACCACGCTGTGGGAGCTGGTGCTCCGACTCATCCAGGACGACAACGCCAAGCACCGGCGCATCCTCAGGTTCATCCGCGACCGGGCCCGCCACGGCGGCCTGTAGGCCGGGCGACCGGCACCCTCCCAAGGACCGGATGACCTCACCGGCTCTCGTCCGGCGCGGTGAAGTCCATGTGCAGGCGGGTCAGCTTCGTCGAGGCGATGCGCCAGTGGCCGTCGTGCTTCTCGTAGGTCTCGTGGTAGTGGCCGAAGCCCAGCAGGCGGGTCCCGTCGGGCCAGACGAGGAGGTCCTGCAGGGCCCAGATCCCGGTGGCCGTCGTCGGCGAGGTCACCTCGATCTCGGGCATGTGGCCGTGGTGGACCGTGACCACGTCGCCCAGGGTCTCCCGCAGGAACGCCATGAACTCGTCGGCCCCCGTGACCACGCCGCCGCCGGACTCGCTCGTGTCCACGACCACCCCGTCGGTGAAGACCTGGCGCATCTCGTCCCACTGCTTCGTGTCCATGGTGCGGAAGTACCGCGCCTTGAGCCGCCTGATGGCCTCGTTGTCGTCGTCCACGGGATGCAGCGGATCAGCGGGGGACGAGCCCGCGGGGGAGGGGCAGGGGGACACCGGTGTAGGTCACGATCCCGGGCGGGGCCGCGACGACACGGGGGATGGCGTTGATCGCGGGCATCGCCGTCATGATCATGCCGAGCACCATGAAATCGGCGAAGGTGGTGGCCTCGAAGTCGGGCGGGGGCAGGTACTCGAGCCTGACCCGTACGGTGGGTCGGCCCTCGACCGTGATGACGTGGCCCTCCTCGATCTGCCAGTCGGGGTCGAGCGTCTGGCCCTTCTTCCACCGCACGGACAGCTCCACCACCGTGCGATCGCCGACCCGACCCTGCCAGCTGGCGGCGACCCCCGCGACGCAGCCGGCTTCGATCGTCCACGAGTCCATCACGACGTCCTCGGTCGTCCGGGCGTACTCGGCCTCGCACACGATCTCGTCGAGCTCGATGCCGAGAGCGTCGGCCACCAGCGCCACGGCCTCACCGAACACCGCCGTGCCCACCGCCGCCATCCCCGGGAGCTCCGGGTCGTCGATCGGTCGGCCGAAGCCCGCCGGGCGCTCGGTGTCGGGCGAGTCGTACAGCGTGGTGTCGGACGCCTCGGCGATGGTGATCTTGTCGATCCGGTCGCAGACGTTCGCCGCCGCGATGCCCATCAGCTCGACGAAACCGGGGCTGATGCCGGTGCCGAACATCGAGGAGCCGCCGCGCTCGCACGCGTCGAGGATCCGGTCGCGTGCGCCGGGATCGGCGTGGCCGGTGACGAACGCCGCCGTGCTGACGACGTTCGCGCCGGACTCGAGGATGCGGACGAGCTCGTCGACGTCCGGCCACATCGGGTTGTAGACCACGCAGTCCGGCTCCAGGGCCAGCAGCGCGTCCACGTCGTCGGTGGCGGCGATGCCCACCGGGTCGACGCCACACAGCTCGCCCACGTCCCGCCCCACCTTGCCGGCCGACCAGGCGTAGCACCCGACCAGCTCGAGGTCGGGATGGCCGACGATCGAGCGCACGGACCGTTTGCCGACGTTCCCGGTGGTCCACTGCACGAGGCGGATGGTCATCTGGTTGTCTCCCTCCACGGGCGGACGGCGATCCGATCGCCCCAGGCAGGTGCGCCGCGCCCTGCTGTGCAAGTGCTTAGCATGACGCCGGGCGGCCCGCCGGGACGCGCCCCTGTCGCCGCCCCGCGCCGCGATCGGCCTAGAGCGACGCCCGCCGCGCCGAGTGCCGGGCCAGCACCACCGCGGCCGCCACGCCCGCGCCCATGGCCGCCAGGCGGACCAGCACCGGGTGCAGCCCGTGGCCCGCCGCCAGCGCCCGCCCGGCGTCGAGCAGGTCGGTCGGGTCGAGGGCCAGGAACCGCCACGCCCAGGCCACCGCGGCGGCCGCCGCCCAGCGGGCGTCCGCACCCCCCGGCACCACGAGGACGACCGGGACGACCAGCGTGGCGGCCAGCGCCGTGGCGCCGGCCACCGCCTCGCCGCCGGCCGCGGCCGCCAGGCCGACCGCCAGCAGCGGGACCAGCCACCAGGCCCCACCCGGCACCGCCGTCGTGGCCCGGGCCGGGCCGCCGGCCGCCACCAGCGCGCCGAGGGCGACCGCCAGCGCCGACGAGGACGGCGACCAGCCGCCGGCCACCGTGGCGGCGAGCAGCGCCCCGGCCACCAGCGGGACGGCGACGGCCCAGCGACCCGCGGCGACCACCGCCACCAGCGACGCGGCCACCGCCGCCGCGGCCACCACCGTGGCGGCCCCGGCCGGCGCCGCCACCGGCGACGAGGCCCCGGTCGGCGCGGCCAGCGCCGCCGCCAGCGCCGCCCACGCGGTGGCCAGCAGCAGGGCCGCGCCCAGCAGCGCGCCCTGGCGCCAGGCCAGGCCCGGGTGCCCGCCCGTGGCGTGGTCCGAGCGCAGCCGCAGGCCGAACGCGGCCGTGGACACCACCTCCCGACAGCGACCCACCACGCCCTCGCCCGCCGCCGAACGGCGGGCGAGGTCCACCACCTCGCCCCGCCAGCGCTCGTCGGGGATCACCCGGCCGGCCGCGCCCAGCAGGCAGTCGAACACGTCAGGCCCCGGCCGGCCGCAGGCGGGCCCGGACCAGCGCCACGTTGGCGGCCTGGCGGTCGGCCTCCGCGGCCAGCAGCCGGCGGCCCGCGCCCGTCAGGCGGTAGTACCGCCGCACCGGGCCGCCGTCGCTCTCCTCGTGGTCGAACTCGACGTAGCCCTCGCGCTCCAGCCGGGCCAGGGCGCCGTAGAGGGTGCCGGCCCGCAGGCGGACGCGGCCGCCCGACATGTCCTCCACGCTGCGCAGGATGCCGTAGCCGTGCGCCGGTGCCGCCGCCAGGGCCGTGAGGATGAGGAACGTCGGCTCCCGCAGCGGGAGCGCCCCCACGATGTCCTCGTCCATACCGGTCAACGGTATACCGGGGAGGTGAGCATCAGGGGCGGGTCGTGGGTGCGTCGCCCCCGTAGTAGCGCTGCGCCAGGGTCCAGGCGTCCCGGCCGCACCCCGAGCCGAGGCGGCGGCCGGCGAAGTCGTCGGCGGTGATGTGGATGCCGCCGAAGATGCGGGACACCCCGGCCTGGTCGGCGGCGTCGTAGTAGGTGGCCCACTGCAGCGTCACGTCGTGGCTGGGACCGGCCTCGACGCCGAGGCCGCCGGCCGGGACGGTCCACTCCGCCAGGCCGCCGGGGAAGTACGGGCTGCCGGTGAACGCCGTCATCACCTCGGCCGCGGCCCGGCTGAACGTGCTGTGCCCCGACACGTAGCCGGCGAAGGCGGGGGTGACGAACGTCGACCGCTGGTACGGCACCCACTCGACGGCCCGGACCCAGCCGGCGCCCCCCGCTGGGCCCCGCCAGGCGTGCACCGCTACCTCGCCCACGCGGGCGGCGAGGTGCTCGTGGCGCTGGCCGGGGGCGCTCGACTCCGGCGTGACGACCTCGACCAGGCCGGGGACCAGCGGGAGCCCGTCCCGGTGGTACGCCGGGCCGGCCGGGTCGCTGGACTGGCCCCGGCCGCCCATCCAGCGGATCATCGAGATCGGCCGGGCGGTGTCGTACCGGCCCTTGGCGCCCCAGGCGGCCACCGCCGCGTCGTGCACGGCGCCGTTGAGGGCCAGGTACAGCTTGACGTCCCACTCCAGGCGGTCGACCGCCCGGCCCTCGCCGCCGATGCGCCGCGCCAGCCCCGGCGTGTCGGACACCTCGTTGGCGAGCGCGTTCCAGTGGCCCGGCGGGGTCTCGGACTCGGGGCCGTCGGCCCAGAACTCGGTGAGCACCCGGGCGAAGTCGGCCCGTCGGACCACGTTGGGCGCGTAGGGCGCACCTGTCACCGGGTTGCGCTCGTGCCCGTCGCCGCCGTTGGTGCCGAGGGGGTTGTCGCCCGTGGCGCCGGGCCCGATGTCGACCGTCGCGCCGTCGGCCGGATCGAGGCTGCTGCTGGCCCGCAGCACCTCGACGGCCGCCTCCCCGAAGGCGGCGCGGGCGGCCGGATCGGGCCCCAGCCGGGGTGGTGGCCCGGGGTCGGCCGGCAGACCGTCGGCCGAGGCGGGCAGGGCGAAGCCGTCCACGTGCCCCCAGTGCGGCCCGACGAAGCGCTGGACGCTCCCGGCGGTCGGCAGGCCGTTCTGGGCCACGAACTGCGACAGCGCCAGGGGCTGCCACCGGCTCGGATCGCTCATCGTGGCCCCGCCCTGCGCCACCACCATCGGCGGGTTGACCGGCCGGTAGGTCGTGTCGATGTAGCGGCGCGGCTCGAGGGAGCCGTCGTCGCGGCCCCGCTCGATCACCGTGCGGGCGATGCGGTTCCCCAGCGCGGCGGGCGAGTCGCCCTCGGTGCCGGTGACGTCGATCCGGTAGCAGAGCGATTCCATGGTGGCGACCAGATCGTCGAACGTCGCCTCCATGCCGGCCGCCAGGGAGTAGCGGTGGAGCAGCACGCGGTAGGCCGCGTAGCTGATGGCCGCCTCCCGGGCCGCCCGGATGTTGCCGGCCTCGTGCTTCTCGTCGACGAAGTAGCCCTGCGCGTCGGGGTCGTAGGCCGCCCACGCGTCCCACATGGCGGCCGAGGTGTGGAACAGGTTGCGGGCGTGGACGGTCGGTGCCGGGACGTCCCGGCGGATGGCGCCGAGCAGCGCCTCGTCCCACACCCGGGCCACCGACCGCCCGCCGAGGTCGTCCCGCTCGCAGCCCTCGATCGTGTAGTCGGCGGCCGTGCCCGCTCCGACCGGCGTGCCGGCCGGCAGCGCCAGCACGGCCACGACGACGAGGGCGCCGAGGGCCCGCCGGGGCCGGGTCACCGCGGTCGCTCCACCACGAGGCGCTGGTTGACGGCGACGTCGGTGATGCGCGTCTCCCCGCCCCCCGGCCAGGCGACCACCACCCGGCGGACCTCGGCGGCGTCGCCCAGGCCGACGTGGGCGCGCGGGTCCTCGGACGACAGGTAGCTGCTCCCCGCGTGGATCTCGCGGGTCAGGGTGCGGGCGTCCGGCAGGGTCACGGTGACCGTCGCGCCCGGGACGGCCGCGCCGAGGTCGACCTCCAGCCAGTTGCCGGTGGTCGCCTGGTTCTCCAGCAGGACCAGCGGCCCGCCGACCGTCGTGACGGCCACGTCGAGGTCGCCGTCGTTGTCGTAGTCGGCCGCGGCGCTGCCCCGGGCCGCCAGGGGGCCGACGGCGCCGAGGCCGGCGGCGTCCCCGACGTCGCCGAACCGGGCCCCCTCGCCCTGGGCGAAGACCTGGAACGGCTCGCGGTCCGCGGCCCCCTCGGTCACCGGGATGGCCCCGTTGGCCACCAGGAGGTCGAGGTCGGTGTCGAGGTCCAGGTCGGCCCACGACACCCCCCAGCCGGTGGCCGACCCGAGGTCGGGGCCCAGCTCCCGGCGGACGTCGGTGAAGGACGGGTGGACGGCGGCGGACTCCTGGCCGCGGAACACGCCGTGGACCTGGCCCCGGGCGTTGGTCACGAACAGGTCGTCGCGACCGTCGCCGTCGTAGTCGGCGCCCGCCACCCCCATGCCCGCCCCGGGGTCGGCGACGCCGGCGCGGGCGGCCAGCTCCTCGAAGCGGAAGCCGAGCCCGGCCGGGTCGGCCGCCGCGCCGCCCGGCCAGGCGACGTTGCCGTAGAGGCGGTCGGGCCGGGCGTCGTTGGCCACGAACAGGTCGAGGTCGCCGTCGCCCTCGAGGTCGGACAGCAGCGCGCCGAGGCCGTAGTCGGCGGTGGCCACCTCCAGGCCCGCCTCGACGCCGACCTCCTGGAAGGTGGCGCGGCCCTCGCCGGACCGCCCCTCGTTCAGGTAGAGCAGGTCCCGCACCCCGGTGTAGGTGCTGGGGAACCCCTGGGTGGACCCCGCCACCGGGCTGTGGGTGTTGGCGTAGCCGGCCACGAACAGGTCGGTCCAGCCGTCCCCGTCCACGTCACCGGCGGCGGCCCCCGCGTACCACCCGACGGCCGGCGCACCGGCCGCCTCGGCGCCCTCGCGGAAGGTCCCGTCGCCCTCGTTCCACAGCAGCGCGCCCGCGTCGGCGCCGGTGACGTAGAGGTCGGTCCGGCCGTCGCGGTCGAAGTCCGCGGCCACGCACCCGGTGCCCCGCCCGTCGAGGTCGGCGCCCGAGCCCTCGCTCACGTCGGCGAACCGGCCGCTCCGGTTGTGGAACAGGGCGTTGCGGGGCAGCCCACCGGCCTCCTCCCAGCGCGCCGCCTCGGCGCGGGCGTGGGAGTTGACGGCGTACAGGTCGAGCCAGCCGTCGCCGTCGTAGTCGAGCCAGCAGACCCCCGACCCCGACATCGCCACGGTGTCGGCGGTGACCTGCCACCGGAACGCGCCGTGCCGGAAGTCGAGGCCCGCGCCGGCGGCGGCGTCGACGAATGCGATGGGCCCCGGGCCGGGGCGCGGCGCGGACGGCGGGGGAGGGGCCGGCGGGCCGGCGCCTGGGGGCTCCGGCCCCGAGGGCGACGACGTGCAGGCCACGGCCAGCAGGCCGAGGCCCAGCGCGGCCGCGCCCAGCCGCCCGCTCACATCACACCGCGGGCCGCCCGGCGCCGTGTGGACAGCGAGTCGACCAGCACGGCGGCCAGCAGCACGAGGCCCGTGATCACGAACTTGGTGCCGGTGGCCAGGTTGAGCAGCCCCATGCCGTTGGCGATGGAGGCGATCACCAGCGCCCCGAGCAGCGCCGAGACCACGCGACCGCGACCCCCGAACAGGCTGGTGCCGCCGATCACCGCCGCGGCGATCACGTTGAGCAACAGATCGCCGCCACCGGTGTTGGTGGCCACCGAACGGAGCCGCGAGGCGAGGATGATCCCGCCCAGGCCGGCCATGAACCCCGCGATCATGAACACGGTGATGCGGACCCGGTCGACGTTGATGCCGGCGCGGCGGGCGGCCTCGGCGTTGCCCCCCACCGCGTAGACGTGGCGGCCGAAGCGGGTGCGCGAGGCCACGAACGACCAGAACACGAACAGGATCAGCACGAGCAGCGTCACCGACGGGATCCCCCGGTCACGGTTGGCGTACCACACCGCCGCGCCGGTCACGACCGCGAGCCCGGCCACCTGCAGGAAGATGACGATGGCCGGCTTGGAGTCGAGGCCGCGGGCCCGGCGCGAGCGTGCCGTCTGCAACTGGGTCAGCGCGTAGGCCGCCACGCCCCCCACCGCCACCGCCCAGCCCCACGCGTCGCTGAGGAAGTCGTTGGCGATGCCGACGACCGTGTCGTCCTGGATGCGGATCGTGCCCGACGTCGAGTACTGGGTCGTGAGGATCAGCACGACGCCGTTCCATATCAGCAGCCCGGCCAGGGTGACCACGAACGAGGGCACGCCCGCCTTGGTGATGACGAGCGCCTGCACCAGCCCGATGAGGGTGGTGACCAGCAGGCCGAAGCCGATGGCCGCCCACCACGGCCAGTTGGAGCCGTCCGGGCGGAGCAGCAGCGTCATCGTGACGCCCCCGACCGCGCTGACGTAGGCGACGGACAGGTCGATCTCGCCGATGAGCAGCACGAACACCACCCCGATGGCGATGGTGGACATGGCGGCCATCTGCAGCAGCAGGTTGGTGAAGTTGCGCTCGACGTAGAAGGTGTCGTCGAGGGTGCCGAACACGATGGCGATGACGACCAGCCCGACGATGATCGGCAGCGACCCGAGCTCACCGGCCCGGACCCCCTGCCACCAGCGGCGCAGGTAGCCGCCGAGCGTCTCGGGCGTGGCCTCGAACCCGGCCGGGATGGCCGGCGGCAGGGTCTCCTCGGGACCGACGACGTCGGCGGCGTCGACGTCCGGCGCGGTGCGGGGATCGATCGTCACGGCTCGGCTACCCCCTGTCCGCCATGCCCGGCACATGGTCGAGCGTCCCGGCGGTGATGGCGTGGACCACATCCTGCTGCGTCGTCTCCGCCCGGTCGAGCAGGGCCACCCGCTGGCCCAGGCGCAGGACGGTGATCCGGTCGGCCACCTCGAACACGTCGTGGAGGTTGTGGGACACGATCACCACCCCCAGGTCCCGGTCGGCCAGCCTGCGGACCAGGTCGAGGACCTGGCGGGTCTGGACCACGCCCAGGGCCGCCGTCGGCTCGTCCAGGATGAGCAGCTTCGAGTTCCACATCACGGACTTGGCCACGGCCACGGCCTGGCGCTGGCCGCCGGACAGGCCGGCGACCCTCTGGCGCACCGACCCGAGGGTGGTCACCGACAGCCCCCGCAGCGTCTCGCGCGCCGCCTGCTCCATGCTCGACTCGTCGAGCACGAAGCCTTGGCGGGTCCGCTCCCGCCCGAGGAACATGTTCGCCGTGACGTCGAGGTTGTCGGCCAGCGCCAGGTCCTGGTAGACGACCTCGATGCCCAGGCGGGCCGCGTCCCTCGGGTGGTGGACGGTGACCGGGCGGCCCTCGACCCGCACCCTCCCCTCGTCCATCGGGTAGATGCCGGCGACGCACTTGACCAGCGTCGACTTCCCGGCCCCGTTGTCGCCGACGAGGGCCATGACCTCGCCGGCGCGGACCTCGAAGTCGACGCGGTACAGGGCCTGTACCGCGCCGAACGCCTTCGAGACCCCCTCGCACGCGAGGAGGGGATCGGTCACTGGGCCTGCTGCTGGCAGAACGTGGTGCTGGCCACGTCCCCGGTGCAGAGCTCGTCCACGGTGCGGAAGTCGTCCGCGATCACCGTGTCGGCCACGTTGTCGATGGTGACCCCGATCGGGACCAGGGCGACGTAGGGGACCACGCCGTCGCCCTCGGCCTCGTCGGTGGGCTCGCCGGACTCGGCGTCGATGCCGATGACCGTCACCTCGGAGCCGCCCGAGGCGAGATCCGACTCGTAGGACGTGGCCGCCTCCTCCAGGTCGTCGCCGGCCCGCAGCGCCAGCGCGATGGCGGCCGCCACGCCGGCCTCGTCCCGGATCGGCTTGTAGACGCTGACCGTCTGCTTGCCCAGCAGCACGTTCTGGATGCCGGCGGCGGTGGCGTCCTGGCCGCTCAGCGGCACCGGGCCCACACCGGCCGCCTCCATGGCGTTGATGACCGAGTTGGCCAGGCCGTCGTTGGCCGCGAACACGGCGTCGACGTCGTTGTTGGCGTCGACCAGGATCTGCTCCATCAACGTCTGGGCCTCCTGGTTGTCCCAGCCGGGGACGTGCTGGTCGGCCACGACCTCCCAGTCGCCGGCGTCGACCCGCTCCTGGACCGTCTCCTCGTAGCCCTGCTTGAACAGGAACGAGTTGTTGTCCTCCTCGCCGCCGTTGAGCATGACGACCCGGGCCGGGGTGACGCCCAGCGCGTCGACGGCCGGCTCGACCGACTCGGCCATGGCCGCGCCCACCTGGACGTTGTCGAAGCTCACGTAGGCCGCTCCACCCGAGCCCCCGGTGTTGAACCGGTCGTACTCGACGACCTCGACGCCGGCGTCCTTGGCCTGGTCGATGATGGTGGCGCCCGACCCGGTGTCGATGCTGGTCAGCACGATCACGCTGGCGCCGTCGGCGATCGCCTGCTCGGCCTGCGACTGCTGGGTGGACGCGTCGTTCTCGGCGTTGACGATGGTGAAGTCCTCGTCCTCCTGCAGGCCCGCCGCCTCGAACGCCTCGGCGAAGAACCGCCGGTCGTCCTTCTCCCAGCGGTCCGACGACGCCGTGTCGGGGAGCAGCACCCAGATGCTGCCCTCGCCGTCGCCGGCCGCCTCGTCGCCGCCGCCGTCGTCGTCGTCGCCGCAGCCGGCGGCGATCAGACCGAGCACCGCCAGCGTGGCGAGCATCCGCCACATGCGCTTGCTTCCGGACATGCTTCGTCCCCCTCCCGGACAGACCGGTGTCGCCGCGGACCCTACGACGGGTTGCGCGAACAGGACGCAAACGTTGGGACACGGACGCGAAAGAACTGTTAAAGGACGAAGCGGTAGCCGGAGCGGGGTTCGGTCACGAACAGGGCTGCGCCGCCGGGCTCCTCCAGCTTGGACCGCAGCCGGGCCATGTAGACGCGCGTGTACTCGGTCTGGGTCTCGTAGCCCTGGCCCCAGACCCGGCGCAGCAGGGTGGCGTGGGTCAGCAGCACCCCGGGGTTGGTGGCGAACTCGCGCAGCAGCGCGAACTCGGTGGGGGTGAGGTGGACCAGCCGGCCGCCCTTGGTGACCTTGCGGGCGGCCAGGTCGATCTCCACGTCACCGGCCCGCACGAGCGCCGGCGCCGCCGTGGTGGCGGGGGCGGGGCGGCTGCGGCGGAGGGTGGCGTTGATGCGGGCCAGCAGCTCCTCGATGCCGAACGGCTTGGTCATGTAGTCGTCGGCGCCCAGGTTCAGGGCCCGCACCTTGTCGGTCTCCGCCCGGCGGGCCGACAGCACGATGATCCCGACGGGAGACCGCTCCCGCAGCTCTCGGCACAGCTCGAAGCCGTCCACCCCGGGGAGCATGAGGTCGAGGATCACGGCGTCCGGCTCGTGCGCCTCGACCAGCGCGACCGCGTCGCAGCCGTCCTTGGAGACGACGACGTCGTGGGCACGGGCCATGAGGTTGGCGCGCACGAGGTCGACGATGTTCTGGTCGTCCTCGACCAGCAGGACGGTGGTGCGGTCAGACGGCATCGGGCTCCTTGGGCGCGTCGACGAAGTTCCAGGCGCCGTCCGGCGGCGCCTCGGCGGCGTCGCGCGGCGGCTCGCACGGGAGCGTGACCACGAGGCGGGCCCCCCGGCGGGACCGGGCGGCCACCAGCGTCCCGCCGTGGGCCACGACGATGCCCCGGGCGATCGA
>DASSUD010000170.1:0-10240 GCA_035707385.1 Acidimicrobiales bacterium | reverse complement strand
CCACGGCCTGAGCCCGTCCGGCATCCGCGTCCCCGGCGCGGCCCTGCGCTTGACTGGCCACCGGTGACACACCCGTCCACGCAGCGCCCCGGCGACCGGCCGCCAGCCTGCCGCCGCGGTCCCGCTGCCCGATATCCCTGGGGGTTCCGTGACCGATTCCGTCCGTGTAGTGGCGCGCGCCGATGACGCCGAGCGCACCTTCGTCCTCGACACCTCGGTGCTGCTGTCCGACCCGTGGGCGCTCCAGCGCTTCGCGGAGCACGAGGTGGTCATCCCGCTGGTCGTGCTCACGGAGCTGGAGGGCAAGCGCCACCACCCCGAGCTGGGGTGGGCGGCCCGGGAGACGCTGCGGATGCTCGAGGCCCTGCGCGTCACCCACGGATCGCTGCTGCGGCCCATGCCGGCCAACGAGCAGGGCGGCACGCTGCGGGTCGAGGTCAACCACACGGAGCTGGCCGGGTTCCCGGCCTCGCTGAGCCGGGACACCAACGACCACCGCATCCTGGCGGTCGGCCGCAACCTGGCCAGCGAGGGCTACGACGTCACCATCGTCACCAAGGACCTGCCCCTGCGGCTCAAGGCCTCGATCGTGGGCCTGGAGGCCGACGAGTACCGCAACGAGCTGGCCAGCGACACCAACTGGACCGGCCTGGCCGAGCTGGACGTCGACGGCTCGGTCATCGACACCCTCTTCGCCGACCACGCCGTCGACGTGGCCGACGCCCGAGCGCTGCCGGCCAACACCGGCGTCGTGCTCCACGCCGGCAGCCAGTCGGCGCTGGGCCGGGTCCGGGACGACAAGCTGGTGCACCTGGTCCGCAGCGACCGGGCGCTGTTCGACGTGCGCGGCCGCTCGGCCGAGCAGCGCATCGCGGTCGACCTGCTGGCCGACGACGACGTGGGCATCGTGTCGCTCGGCGGCCCCGCGGGCACCGGCAAGAGCGTCCTGGCGCTGGCCGCCGGCCTGGAGGCGGTGCTGGAGGAGCGGACCCACAACCGGGTGATCGTGTTCCGGCCGATCTTCCCCGTCGGCGGCCAGGACCTGGGCTACCTGCCGGGCTCGGAGGCCGAGAAGATGATGCCGTGGGGCGCGGCGGTGACCGATGCCCTGGAGGCCATCGCCGGTCAGGAGGTCATCGACGAGGTGATGGGCCGGGGCCTGCTGGAGGTCCTGCCCCTCACCCACATCCGGGGCCGGAGCCTGACCGACAGCTTCGTGATCATCGACGAGGCGCAGAACCTCGAGCGCACGGTGCTGCTCACGGCCCTGTCGCGGCTGGGGCAGGGCAGCCGGGTCGTGCTCACCCACGACGTCGGCCAGCGGGACAACCTGCGGGTCGGCCGCCACGACGGCATCGCCTCGGTCATCGAGACGTTGAAGGGCCACCCGCTGTTCGGCCACGTGTCCCTGACCCGGGCCGAGCGCAGCCCGGTGGCCGCCCTGGTCACCAACGTGCTGGACGGCACGGTTCCCGGCTGAACCACGCGACCTCTCCCTACGTACTGGCGGGAGACCTCCATCGACTCATCCGGGCACGTCCGCGGCCCCGAACGGAGACGAATCGCGCGCCCGGAAGGAGGTCGTGTACCCAAGTTGCAACATGTAGCGCCTGACCTGGCCCTTCCACGTCGGTAGGGTGCGGGCGCTGGTCATTCCAGCAAGGGAGGCCGTGGGAGGGACAAGGGCGGGCGTGCCACTGGCCCCGACAGCTTCCGACAAGGGGGAAACCCGCAATGTTCCGACGCACACGTGCGTTCACGGTCGCCTCCACCCTCGTGGTGGCGGGTCTGCTCGGCGCGGCCTGCAGTGACGACAGTGGCGACGACGAAGACGCCAGCGGCGAGGAGGAGTCCGACAGCGGCAGCCAGGAGAGCGGTGGCACCCTGGCGGCGGTGACCGACCGGGGCACGCTCAACTGCGGCGTCAACAACTCGGTGCCGGGCTTCGGCTTCGAGACGGCCGAGGGCACCTTCGAGGGCTTCGACATCGACTACTGCAAGGCGGTCGCCGCCGCGGTCCTCGGCGACCCCGAGGCGGTCGAGTACATGGCCCTCACGCCCGAGCAGCGGTTCCCGTCGCTGGCCAGCGGCGAGATCGACGTGCTCATCCGCAACACCACCTGGACCTCGACCCGGGACGGCGCCGAGGGCGCGGCCTTCGTGACCACGACCTTCTACGACGGGCAGGCGATGATGGTGCCGACCGCCTCCGGCGTCACCACGATCGACGCCCTGGCGGGGTCGACCATCTGCCTCACGGCCGGGACCACGACCGAGCAGAACCTGGCCGACCGCATGAGCGGCATCCAGCACACCCCGCAGACGTTCGAGGAGAACTCGCAGGTGCAGGAGGCGTTCCTCGCCGGCCAGTGCGACGCCTGGACGTCCGACCGCTCCCAGCTCGCCGGCATCCGGTCGAACTGGCCGGCCGACCAGGGCGGACCGCAGGCGCTCACCATCCTCGACGAGACGTTCTCCAAGGAGCCGCTCGGCCCCGCGGTCGTCGACGGCGACAGCGAGTGGTACGACGTCGTCAACTGGGTGGTCCTCGCCACCATCGAGGCCGAGGAGCTCGACATCACCAGCGAGAACATCGACGAGATGCTGGAGAGCGACGACCCGGCCGTGCGCCGGTTCCTCGGCCAGCCGGTCGATGTCGAGGGTGAGGAGGCCGTGGTCGACCACGGCTTCGGGGTCGACCCCGACTTCACCGTGGACGTGATCCGCGCCGTGGGCAACTACGGCGAGATCTACGACCGCAACGTGGGGCCGGACACCCCGCTGCAGGTGGCGCGGGAGGGCACGGCCAACGCGCTGCAGACCGACGGCGGCCTGCACTACTCGCCGCCGTTCCGGTGATCGATGGCCACTGACGTGGTCGGGGGAGCGGGTTCGCCCGCTCCCCCGGGCGTCCCCCGGTCCCGCGGCGGCGGCCGGGTGGCCGCCCTCGTCTTCAACGTCCGCGTCCTGCGGATCGTCGGCCAGGTGGCGGCCATCGTCGTCCTGCTGGCGATCGCCGCCTACCTCGCCGACAACTACTCGGCCAACACCAGCGAGCGCAACGCCCGCACCGGGTGGGGCTTCCTCGACGAGCCCACCGGGTTCAACATCGCGTTCGATCCCCAGTTCAGCCCCGGCCAGCCGGTCAAGGACGCCCTGTGGGTCGGCATCGTCAACACCGCGGCGTGCGCGGCGGTGGGCATCGTGCTGGCCACGATCCTCGGCGTCCTGGTCGGCGTCGTGCGCCTGTCCAACAGCTGGGTGGCCCGCAAGGCGTCGACGCTCTACGTCGAGGTGATCCGCAACGTCCCCGTGCTGCTGGTCATCCTGTTCCTGGCGGCCGGCCTGCAGACCCTGCCGCCCATCGACGACGCCCGCTCCATCGGCGACGTCTTCGTGATCTCCAACCGGGCCATCGCCGTCATGTCGCCGGAGGCCGGTGACGACTTCGCGCTCTACCTGGCGCTGCTGGCCGCCGGGGTCGTGGCCGCCGTGCTGGTGGCGGCGTGGCGCACCCGCGTGTCCGCGGCCACCGGCGCTCCCGATCGCCGCTACCTGTGGGCGGGCGGCGTCGTCGTGGCCGTGGCCGTTCTCGGCTACGTCGCCCTCGGCGCGCCCGTCACCTGGTCCCACCCCGAGGTCGAGGGCCGGGCCGTCGTGGGCGGCGCCGTGCTCAACATCCCCTACGTGGCCATCACGCTGGCGCTGGCCGTCTACCACGGCAGCCACATCGCCGAGATCGTCCGGGGCAGCGTGCAGGCCGTGCCCCACGGTCAGACCGAGGCGGCCACCGCCATCGGGCTGAGCGAGGTCCAGCGGCTGCGGTTCGTGATCCTCCCCCAGGCCTTCCGCATCGCCGTGCCCCCGACCATCAACCAGCACCTCAGCCTGGTGAAGAACACCTCGCTCGGCATCGCGGTCGCCTACTCCGACGTGGCCGCACTCGCCTTCCGGCTCATCGGCTCGTCCCGGGCGCCGGCGCTGCAGATGATCGCCCTGCTCATGGCCATCTACCTGACCTTCTCGCTGGTGATCTCGTTCGTGCTCAACATCCTCAACCGCCGGCTCCAGCTGGTCGAGCGATGACCGTCGACGTCCCCGGCATCCCGGCCACCGCGGAGCCGCTGCCCCTCCCCGAGCCCGTCGACCCCACCCGCCCCGAGGTCCACCTCACCCCCCGCCAGTGGGCCCGCCGCAACCTGTTCCCGTCGCCGTTCTCGACGGTGCTGACGCTGGTGTTCGGCGTGCTGCTGGCCTACGGGCTGTACCGCCTGGCGTGGTTCGCGCTCGTGTCGTCGGACTGGGCGATCGTGCGGGCCAACCTGCGGCTGTTCATGATCGGCCGGTTCCCGTTCGACGAGGTGTGGCGGCTGTGGGCCGCGCTGTACGTCGTGGCCGGGGCGATCGGCCTGTACGGCGGCGCGGTCGTGGCCCGGGCCGAGCTGCTGGCCGAGGCCGCCGACCGGCCCCTCGAGCGCCCGGGCCGCTGGACCTGGGTGCGGCGCTACTGGCCGGCGCTGCTGTGCGTGGCCGTGATCCTGTCCCAGACCCGCACGTGGGCCCCGACGGTGCTGACGATCGGGGCCGGCCTGGTGCTGGCCGCCGCCCGCTGGCTGGGGCTGCGGCTGCCCGGCCTGGCCAACCACATCTGGGTCGGGGCGCTGATCGCGCTCATCGTGGTGTACGAGCTGGTAGCGGGGTCCGGGGGCGGCCGGTGGTCGGTGCCCGACGCCATCCAGCTCGCCCTCATCGTGGGCATGCTGGTGGCCAGTACCCGCAGCCTGGGGCGGCGCCCGCTGCGGTTCGCGTTGATCGCCTTCATCGCCGTGAGCGTCCTCGCCGTGCAGCTCGGCACGGGCCAGGAGGGCGTGGGGTGGGGCGACTGGGGCGGCCTGCACCTGACGCTGTTCGTGACCTTCGCCGGCATCGCCTTCTCGTTCCCGCTGGGCGTGCTGGTGGCACTGGGCCGCCGCTCGTCGCTGCCGGCGCTGCGCACCATGTCGGTGGTCTACATCGAGGCCATCCGGGGCGTGCCGCTGGTGGCGCTGCTGTTCATGGGGCAGTACGTGATCCCGCTGTTCTTCCCCAACACGGTCGAGCCGCCCAGCCCGCTGGCCCGGGCGCTCATCGCCATCGTGCTGTTCGAGGCCGCCTACGTGGCCGAGACGGTGCGGGGCGGCCTCCAGTCGGTGGGCCGGGGTCAGCAGGAAGCGGCCCAGGCCATCGGCCTGTCGCCGTGGAAGGTGACCCGCCTCATCGTGTTGCCCCAGGCGCTGCGGGCGGTGATCCCGGCCATGGTCGGGCAGTTCATCAGCCTGTTCAAGGACACGTCGCTGCTGCAGATCATCGGCTTCGTGGAGCTGCTGGAGGTGGCCGAGAACGCCCCGAGCCAGCCCGAGTTCCTGGGGCGGGGCCTGCACACCGTCACGTTCGCCTTCGCCGCCCTCATCTACTGGGCGGGGTCGTACACCAT
Source organism: Acidimicrobiales bacterium (assembly GCA_035707385.1). Lineage (GTDB taxonomy): Bacteria > Actinomycetota > Acidimicrobiia > Acidimicrobiales > VFJN01 > ZC4RG19. The sequence continues at coordinate 4,767 of DASSUD010000170.1, read as the reverse complement.
GTCGCGCGAGAGCCGTCGCCTCGAGGGCCGGCTCGGACTGGGAGACCGCCGATGACCGACACCAGCACCGACAGCACCGGCACCGCCCCCGTCGACGGCGCCCCGGCCGACGCCATGATCGACTGCGCCGCGGTCGAGAAGTGGTTCGGCGACTTCCAGGCGCTGCGGGGCGTCGACCTGTCCGTCGCCCGCCAGGAGGTCGTCGTCGTCATCGGCCCCTCGGGGTCGGGCAAGTCGACGCTGATCCGCTGCATCAACCGGCTGGAGACCCACGACCGGGGCCGCATCGTGGTCGACGGCATCGAGATGACCGACGACCTGCGGAACATCCAGGGCATCCGCCGCGAGGTCGGCATGGTGTTCCAGCAGTTCAACCTGTTCCCCCACCTGACCGTGCGCGAGAACATCACGCTCGGTCCCCGCCAGGTGCGGCGCATGAACCGGGCCGGGGCGGACGAGCTGGCCCGCCAGATGCTGGACCGGGTCAAGATCCCCGAGCAGGCCGACAAGTACCCGGGCCAGCTCTCGGGTGGCCAGCAGCAGCGGGTCGCCATCGCCCGGGCGCTGGCCATGCAGCCGAAGATCATGCTGTTCGACGAGCCCACCTCCGCGCTCGATCCGGAGATGATCGCCGAGGTCCTGGACGTCATGAAGGAGCTGGCCCGCTCCGGCATGACCATGATCGTGGTGACCCACGAGATGGGCTTCGCCCGGGAGGTGGCCGACCGGGTGGTGTTCATGGCCGACGGCCAGATCGTCGAGGCCGGCACCCCGCAGCACTTCTTCGACGACCCGACCGAGGAGCGCACCAAGGCGTTCCTCCGCCAGATCCTCTAGCGCGACCTCGCCGCGGGCGGCAGGCCGAGCCTGTCAGTGCCGGTCGTTAGGTTTGGGCCATGTCGCTCGCCGCCCCGGCGGCGGGGCCGGTCACCGGTCCCCCGCCCAAGCCCCGGATGCGGGGCCTGCTTCACCTCGTCGCCTTCCCCGTGTCGCTGGTGGCGGGGGGTGTGCTGGTGGCGATCGCCGACGGTGGGGCCGAGCGCTGGGGGTGCGTCGTGTTCGCGCTGGCCAGCGCGGTGCTGTTCGGGGTGAGCGCGCTCTACCACCGGGGTCGGTGGGACGCCCGCCGGCTGGCGCTGCTGCGGCGGCTCGACCACTCGAACATCTTCGTGATGATCGCAGGCACCTACACGCCGGTGTGCCTGGCGCTGCTCGACGGCAGGGCCCGGAGCGCGGTGCTGGCGGTGGTGTGGGTGGGAGCGCTGGCGGGCGTGGTGTTCCGGGTGGCCTGGCTGTCCGCGCCGGCCTGGCTCTACACGCCGTTCTACGTGGCCCTGGGCTGGGTGGCGGTGGGGGTGCTGCCGTCGCTGGCCCGGGAGGGTGGGCCCGGCATCGTGGCGCTGATCGTGGGCGGCGGCCTGGCCTACAGCGTGGGCGGCCTGGTGTACGCCCTGCGGCGGCCCAACCCGGTGCCCGCGCTGTTCGGCTACCACGAGGTGTTCCACGCCTGCACGCTGGTCGGGTACACCTGCCACTACGTCGCCGTCGTGCTGGCCGTGCGGTGACGGCGCCTCCCATCTACGGCCTGGACATCGAGACGGACACATCCGTCGACGGCCTCGACCCGGCCGTGTCTCCGGTGGTGACGGTGGCGCTGGCCACGGCGGCAGGCGAGGAGATCTTCTCCGGCCCGGAGCGTGCGCTGCTCGTCGCCCTCGACGACCGCCTGCGCGATCTGGCGCCCGGGGTGCTGGCCACGTGGAACGGGGCGGCGTTCGACCTGCCGTTCCTGGCCGACCGGGCCGCGGCCTGCGGGGTCGGGCTCGGCCTCCGGCTGGCGCCGGACGTGACGGTGGTGCTCAGCCACGGTCCGCTGGCCGGCCACGCCGGGGCCTACCGGGCGTCGTGGCACGGCCACCGCCACGTGGACGGCTACCGGATGTACCGGGGCGACGTGGGCCGGGTGCTGGGCATCTCGTGCTCGCTGAAGGCCATCGCCCGGGTGGTGGGGCTGACCCCGGTGGAGGTGGACCGGGAGCGCATCCACGAGCTGGGGTCGGCCGAGCTGGACGCCTACGTGGCCAGCGACGCCCGACTCACCCGCATGCTCGTCGAGCGACGTCGGGCCGGACTGGTCCCCTTCGTCGACTCCCACGTCCTCCCGTGACTGTCACACCCCCCAGGTAGCCTCTCGCGTCAGCGGGTTCGTGGTCCCCCCGCCGGTGCCTCCGGCACGTGACCACCGCGAAGAAACACCCCTGCTACGACGCGCCCGGAGGCTGCGATGCGCCCCACTCCCCGTCCCTCCCCGTCCACCACGCCCGCTCCCGGTGCCGCCTCCCCCTCCGCCACGCCCGGCCGCGCCGCATGCTCCGACGACATCCCCGATGCCGCTCCCCCTGCGGTCCCCGATCCCGGTCCCGGCGCGGCCCGGCTGCTCGCCCTGGCCCGCGAGGTCGACGCCGACCTGGCGGAGGCGGGTGTCGAGGGCGCCGTCGTGTCGGTCGGCACCGACCCGAACGAGCCGCTGTCGTACTACTCGCTCGACGGTGCCCACCCGCTGGAGAGGCTGCTGCGGTTCGTGGCTCCGCCGGAATGGGCCGCCATCGGCGTGTCCAGCACCGGGTGGGCCCATCCCGTCGATGCGTCCGGCCGGCCCCGGCCCGGCACCGGCTCGCCCCGGGTGCGGGTGACGGTGCTGATCGACCGCTCGGGTGCGACCGGCGGCGTGCTGCACGACGGCGACGACGTGACCGAGCTGCCCGAGTCGCCGCAGGGCGTGGTGGCCGACGCCTGCCGGCGGGCGCTCGGCCTGCCCACGGCCCCGCCTCCGGCCACCTCGGGCGAGTTGTGGACGCTGGCCTGGTTGGACCGCCTGGTCGACGTGGCCGGGCGCCGCGGCGGCCCGGCGCTGCTGGCGGCGTGGCCGGCGGTGGCCGCCCTGCACCCGGCCGCGGGCCCGGCCCCGCATCCGCCCGACCCGCCGTCGCTGGCGGCGGCGGCCGTGGCGCTGGCCGAGGCGTGGCCATGGTCCCGGCTGCGGGCCGAGCCGACGGTGGTGTCGATCCCGGGCGTCGACCAGTCTCCCGACACGGCCGAGTGGATGGACGACGGCATGTGGGCTCGCTGGCTCCTCGCCGGCCTGCCGGGCGGCACCGACCTCCTGGCTGCGGTCCAGGATCTCCTCACCCTCCCCATGGCGGAGGCCGTGACCAGGGTCGCGACATGGCGGTGACCGCCCACGCCTCCGGGCGCGGGGCCCGACCCCGAACCGGGACGAGTCCGGGCGGATCAGCCGAGCGCGCCCGAGGCGCGCAGCTCGGCCAGCCGGTCCGGGCCGTAGCCCAGCACGTCCGCCAGCACCTCGTCCGTGTGCTGGCCCGGTGTCGGCGCTTTCGCCGGCACGGGCAGGTCCTCGCCGATCAGCTTGATCGGCGTGGGCAGCTGCTCCGCGCCCAGGGCCTCGGCGGGATGGAACGGCAGGCGGTGACGGAACTGGGGGTCGCCGGCCAGGGTCTGCGGGGTGTTCACGGGGGCGATGGGGGTGTTGTGCTCGGCGCCGAAGGCGATCCACTCGGCGCTCGTCCTGGCCGCGAACAAGGTGCGCAGCTCGGCCTGCAGCTCGCGGTTGCCGGGCGCGTGGTCGGCCACCCTGGCGCCCGGCCAGCGCTCGAACAGGTCGTCGCGGCCCACGCCGGCGCAGAAGTTCTTCCAGAACTCCCGCTCCGACGCCTGGAACAGCACGAAGCCGTCCTTCGACGCGTAGATCTGGTAGCGCACCCCCTGTCGCATGCCAGCGGTCCCGGGGGCCCGGCGCTGGTAGCCGTCGGACGCGTTGCCGGTGACCTCCGACTCGGGCCGTTCGTACGCCTTCCACGTCTCGCTGCGGTACCAGTCCATGGCCGCGGCCGCATCCGACTGGGCGATCTCCATGCGGCAGCCCTCGCCGGTCTCCCTCGCCCGCGTCACGCCCGCCAGGATCGCCAGCGCCCCGAAGAGCGGGCCCGCGTGGATGCCCATCGACGGGTGCTCGGGGATGTAGGCGAAGCCCTCGTCGTCGATGCCCGGGTTCACCAGGCCGGCCCACGTGTCGTAGGCCACGCCGTGGCTCGGCATGTCGGCGTACGGCCCGGTCATGCCGTAGCCCGAGATGGTGAGGAACACGATGGCCGGGTTCGCCGCTCGCAGCGCCTCGTAGCCCACGCCCCGCCGATCGAGGCCGCCCGGTCGCATGGCCTCGACCACGGCGTCCGCGCCCCGCACCAGCTCCACGAACACCTTCCGGCCGGCCTCGGTGCGCAGGTCGAGGGTGACCGAGCGCTTGCCCCGGCTGATGTGCAGGTGCATGAGCGAGACGCCCTCGACGATCGGCCACGTCATCTCGCGGATGTAGTCGCCCGACGGCGGTTCCACCTTGATGACGTCGGCCCCGAGATCGGCCAGGTGGGTGGTCACCGCCCCCGGCCCGAGCATCGAGCACTCGACCACCCGCACCCCCGCCAGGGGCGGCCGGCGGGCTGGCTCCGTGGTGCTGTCACTGCGCTCGGTCACAAGCCGGATTCCTCTCCTGAGCAGGGCGGGGACGAGTCTGGCACAACATCTGACGCACCGTCAGATAGATCGGCCGGGGTGTGCTGTACTGACCCCTCGCCACCATCTACGGTGGCCGGAACCTCTGCTGGGGAGGATGCGGGGGACAGGACCACTGGGGGTCCCCCTCGACCACTCAACGTTGCGGAATCATTTCGATCGTGACAGACTCCTTTC
>DASSUD010000169.1:0-4031 GCA_035707385.1 Acidimicrobiales bacterium | reverse complement strand
GGGCGACTGGTTCGGCATCGTCCCCGAGGCGCCCTGCGTCCTCACCCCGGTGCCCGACTACCTGGCCCCCGACTCGCCCGCCGCCTACTACACGCCCCCGGCGCCCGACGGCAGCCGCCCCGGCGAGTACCACGTCAACCTCCACGACCCCACCGCCCGGGGCCGGGCGGAGACCGCGTCGATCGCCTTCCACGAGGCGATCCCCGGCCACCACCTGCAACTGGCCATCGCCACCGAGCGGACCGAGCTGCCCGCCTTCCGCCGGCTGTCCTGGGGGCACACCGCGTTCGTGGAGGGCTGGGCGCTCTACACCGAGCGGCTGGCCGACGAGATGGGCCTGTACGGGACCGACCTCGACCGGCTGGGGATGCTGGCGTCCGACTCGTGGCGCGCCTGCCGGCTGGTGGTCGACACCGGCCTCCACGCCCGGGGCTGGACCCGGCAGCAGGCGGTCGACTTCATGGTGGCCCACGCGCCGGTCAACCGCGAGGAGATCGAGGTCGAGGTCGACCGCTACGTGGGCATGCCCGGCCAGGCGCTGGCCTACAAGGTGGGCCAGCGGGAGATCCTGCGCCTGCGGGACGAGGCCCGGGCCGCGCTCGGGCCCCGGTTCTCGATAACCGGGTTCCACGACACCGTGCTGGGCGCGGCGACGGTCAGCCTCCGTGTCCTCCGCGATCGGGTGGCGGCGTGGGCGGGACGTCCAGCCCTGTGAGCGTCTCGCCGTAGCCCTCCAGCGTCTCGGCCCGCTCCTCGATCACCACGCGGTGCACGATGCCGGCCAGCGCCGCCCCCACGAGCGGGGCCAGCCAGAACAGCCACAGCTGCTCCAGGGCGTCGCCGCCGACGAACAGGGCGGGGCCGGTGGAGCGGGCCGGGTTCACCGACGTGTTGGTCACCGGGATGGAGATGAGGTGGATCAGGGTCAGCGACAGGCCGATGGCCAGCGGGGCGAACCCGATCGGCGCGTCCTTCCCGGTGGTGCCGAGGATCACCAGCAGGAAGAAGAAGGTCAGGACCACCTCGACCACGAGCGCCGCCACCCAGTCGTAGCCCCCGGGTGACAGGTTGGCCCAGCCGTTGACGGCCAGGTTGCTGTCGCCGGACCCGGTGCCGATGTTGAACCCGTCGACCCCGCTGGCGATGGCCACGAGGATGGCGATGCCTAGGACCGCGCCCACCACCTGGGCGACGACGTAGCCGACCGCCTCCCGGGCCTCGATGCGCCGGGACACGAACACCCCGAGCGTGACCGCCGGGTTGAAGTGCCCGCCCGAGATGTGCCCGAAGGCGTAGGCGCCGGTGACCACCGTCAGGCCGAAGGCCAGCGACACGCCCACGAGGCCGATGCCGAGGTTGGTGTCGGGCATGAAGTTGGCCGCCAGCACGGCGCTGCCGCACCCGCCGAGCACCAGCCACAGCGTCCCGAGCAGCTCCGCGATCAGCTTGCGTTGCAGGTCCATCGGTCCTCCCGGCTCCGCGCGTCGCCCGCTGCCTACGGCACGGGGGGGCCTCTGTCCTCACCCGCCGGGAGTGAGGGGCGGGCATCGACCGCCGGTCGCCGCGGCGGTGGGGGGAAGGCATACCACCACCTGCGAGCCGGGCTGACGTAGGGTCCGCCGAAAGGTCTTGCCGCTCTACTGGGAGGGTCACCGATGACCCCAGCGCGCCGTGGCAGCGCTCGCTGGCTCACGATCGTGGTGGTGCTGGCCGGCGCGGCGGCCGTCCTCGGCACGATCGCCTTCTGGCCCCGGGGCGACGCTCCCGACCTCGGCACGCAGCCGAACACGTACGTGGACGCCACGGTGGTGCGGGTCGACACCGACACCTGCGACGACCCCGAGGCCGGCGCGCCCGGGCCGTGCCAGGCCGTGGCCGCCCGGCTGACCTCGGGCGGCGACGCGGGCGACACGATCGAGTTCACGGTGCCGGGGAGCCGCTTCGACGTCCCGGAGCTGGCCGAGGACGACCGCGTCGTCCTGCTGGACGTGGCCACCGCGCCCCGGGAGTTCCGCTACTCCTTCGCCGACTTCCAGCGGTCGACCCCCCTGTGGTGGCTGGTGGGCCTGTTCGTGGTGGTGGTGGTGGCGTTCGGGCGCTGGCAGGGCGTGCGGGCCCTGGTGGGGCTGGCTGCCAGCGGGGCCGTGCTCATCGCCTTCCTGGTGCCCGCGCTGCTGCGGGACGCCCCGGCGGTGCCGGTGGCGCTGGCAGCCACGGCGGTCATCGCCTTCGTCGCCCTCTACCTGGCCCACGGCGTGAACGCCGGGACCACGGTGGCGCTGGCCGGGACCCTGGTCAGCCTGGCCTTGACCGCGGGGCTGGCCTTCGCGGTGGCGGCACTGGCCCAGTTCTCGGGGCTGGCCGACGACCGGGCGCAGACATTGCGGATCACGGCCGACGCTCTCGACCTGCGGGGCCTGCTGGTGGCGGGCATCGTCGTCGGTGCGCTCGGCGTGCTCGACGACGTCACGGTCAGCCAGGTGTCCATCGTGGCCGCGCTCCGCCGGGCCAACCCCGGCCTGCCCCCGCACCTGCTCTACCGCGAGGCGACCAAGGTCGGCCGCGACCACGTGGCCTCCACCGTCAACACGCTGGTGCTGGCGTACGCGGGCGCGTCGCTGCCCCTGCTGCTGTTCTTCGCCCAGGGTGACCAACCGGTCGGCCGCCTGCTGGCGGGCGAGCTGATCGCAGTGGAGATCGTGCGGATGCTGGTGGGCTCGATCGGCCTGGTGGCGTCGGTGCCGATCACCACGGCCCTGGCCGCAATCGTGCTCGCCCCCGCCGGCGACGTGCTGGGCCGCCGGCAGCGCCGCCGCATCGGCGACGACCCCGTGGAGGACGGCGGCGCCGTGCCACCGCCGGCCCACGCGGTGCCGTCACGCCGGTTCGGGCGCCGGCGGTCGGGCGGGGCCGCGCCCGGCCTGGACGACCTGGTGCCGGCCGAGGATCCCCGGTGAGCGGGGCGGCTCGCCCGCCACCCGGCGAGGCGCCGGCCGAGCCCGCGGGCACGGGGACCGCGGGTACGGGGACCGCGGGCACGGGGACCGCGGGTACGGGGACCGGGCCCGCGGGGGCGGGCCGGATCGAGCGGCTCCGGCGGGCGGGGCCCGAGGCCGTGGCCCGGCTGGCCGCCGCCCGCCCGCGCTTCCGGGCGGTCGACGCCGCCTGGGAGCTGTGGGACCGGGACCGGTCCAAGGCCGCCACCCTGCTGGCCGGGGCCCTCGTCTACCGGCTGTTCGTGTGGCTGCTGCCCGTCTCGCTGCTGGTTGCCAGCCTGCTGGGGTTCCTGGCCCAGCACGACGGGGCGGCACCCGCCGACCTGGCCCGCGACGGCGGGGTCAGCACCTACCTGGTGTCGGCGGTGGCCGACGCCGCCAGGCAGTCGCGCAGCAGCCGCTGGCTCACCCTGGTGCTGGCGCTGTTCGGCATGGCGGTGGCCGGCAGCGGGACGGTGCGGGCGCTGCGCCTGTCCCACGCCCTGGTGTGGGACGTCGACCTGCCCCGGCTGCGCCGGGCCTGGGCCGGACCGCTGGCCCTGCTGGGCGTGACGATCCTGGCCGGGGTCATGACGACGCTCAGCTGGAAGCTCCGGGACGCCAGCCCCGGCCTCGGCCTCGGGGCGATCGTGGTGTCGTCGCTGGCGGTGGGCGCGGTGTGGTGGTTGGCGTCGTGGCTGCTGCCCCACGACGGTGCCCCGTGGTGGGCGCTGGTCCCCGGGGCGCTGCTCGGCGGCGTCGGGGTGCTGGCCATGCACCTGGTCACCGTCTACTACCTGGCCGGCAGGATCGAGAGCGCCAGCGAGATGTACGGGTCGCTGGGCGCGGCCGCCACCGTGCTCCTGTGGCTGTACCTCCTGGCCCGCCTGATCATCGTGGCGGCCGGCCTGAACGCCACGCTGTGGCAACGGCGCCGCCGCGACCGGCCGGCCCGCGAGCCGGCGGCGGCCTCGGCACCGGCGCTCACCGTCTGGACGTTCCCGACGCCGGACGGGGCGGAGCGCGCCGCGGGCCCGCTGGTTGGAGCGGGTCCCG
>DASSUD010000168.1:0-5734 GCA_035707385.1 Acidimicrobiales bacterium | reverse complement strand
CGAGGTCGCGGCGGTGGCCGCGGCGGCCGACGACCTGCGCCGGGCCGCGGTGGGAGACGTGGCGACGTACGTGGTCAACCGCAACATCAACTACACCAACGTGTGCACGTTCAAGTGCCGGTTCTGCGGCTTCTCCAAGGGCCCGCTGTCGCTCAACCTGCGGGGGACCCCCTACCTGCTGACCCTGGACGACATCGCCGCGCGGTCACGCGAGGCGTGGGATCTGGGCGCCACCGAGGTGTGCCTGCAGGGCGGCATCCACCCGAGCTTCGACGGCGACTACTACGTCGACGTGGCCCGGGCGGTGAAGGCGGCGGTGCCGGACATCCACGTGCACGGGTTCACCGCCCTCGAGGTCACCGAGGGCGCCAAGCGCCTCGGCGAGCCGCTCGACGCCTACCTGCGCCGGTTGATGGACGCCGGCCTGCGGTCGCTGCCCGGCACGGCGGCCGAGATCCTCGACGACCCGGTGCGCGCCATCCTGTGCCCCGACAAGATCACCACGGACGAGTGGCTGGAGTGCCACCGGGTGGCGCACGGCGTGGGGCTGCGGTCCAACGTGACCATCATGTTCGGGGCGGTCGAGTCGCCCCGGTCGTGGGCCCGCCACATCCTCCGCACCCGCGACCTGCAGGCCGAGACCGGCGGCTTCACCGAGTTCGTCGGCCTCCCGTTCGTGCACATGGCCGCCCCCATCTACCTGCAGCGCAAGGCCCGCCGGGGCCCCACGTTCCGCGAGGTGCTGCTCATGCACGCCGTGGCCCGCATCGCCTACCGGGGCCTGATCGACAACATCCAGTTCTCGTGGGTCAAGCTCGGCACGGGCGCGGCCGTCCAGCTGCTGCGGGCGGGCTGCAACGACCTGGGCGGCACGCTCATGGACGAGAACATCTCCCGGGCCGCCGGGGCCAGCCACGGCCAGGAGATGACGCCGGAGGGCTTCGCCGGCATGGTCGCCCCCCTGGGGCGGACCCTGGCCGAGCGGACCACGCTCTACGCCCCGGTCCAGGGGTTGCCGACCCCGGCCTGACCGCTGTCCTGCGATTTGGCGGTGTCACCACCAGTCCTCGTCCAGGCGGGCCTCGATCGAGCGCACGTTGTCCCGGGTGCAGGCCGCGCACAGGCGGTCGACGCCCCGGTCGGACGCGGCCAGCGACCACCCGGCCGGCAGCCCGCCGGCGGGGGCCGGGGCGGTGGCGCCGCAGCGGGCGCACGTCTGGTGCTCCTCCGCCATGCCCCGAGCATGGCAGCCATGACAGGCTGGCAGCACCATGGACCGAGAGCTTGTACGGGCCCTGCTCGACCAGGCCGGGACGACCCGCAACCGGGACGTGCTGGCGGACGTCTTCCACATCGCCTACGACCTGGCGGGCGACGACGCCGATCGGCTCGACCTGAAGATCACCCGCGACGCCCTGCGGGAGATGCGGACCGCCTACCGGCTGTTCGCCCCGTACCGGGACGTGCGCAAGGTCACCGTGTTCGGCTCCGCCCGCACCCACGCCTCCGACCCGCTGTACACCCACGCCCGCAACCTGGCCGCCGAGCTGGCCGACGCGGGCTGGATGGTGGTGACCGGCGCGGGCCCCGGGATCATGGCCGCCGCCACCGAGGGCGCGGGCGCCGAGCGCAGCCTGGGGGTGACGATCCGGCTGCCGTTCGAGGAGACGTCGGTCGGGCCGCTGTCGGGGTCCGACCGGGTCGTGAGCATGAAGTACTTCTTCACCCGCAAGCTCATGCTGATGAAGGAGTCGAGCGGCTTCGTGTCGCTGCCCGGCGGCTTCGGCACGCTGGACGAGACGCTGGAGCTGCTCACGCTCATGCAGACGGGCAAGGCCACCCCGGCCCCCGTCGTGCTGCTCGACGTGCCGGGCCAGACCTACTGGGAGGGGTGGGAGGCGTTCGTGCGCGACGAGCTGGTGGGGCCCGGCTGGGTCTCGCCTCACGACGTCAACCTGTACACGGTCACCGACGACGCCGACGAGGCGGTCGACGCCATCCGCGGCTTCTGGCGCAACTACCAGGGCCTGCGCTGGGTCGGGGACCGGCTCGTGATCCGGCTGCGGGCCGAGCCGACTGCCGCCGAGGTGGCCCGGATGAACGAGGAGTTCGCCGACCTGGCCGGCGAGAGCGGCATCCAGCCGACCGGCCCCCTGCCGGCCGAGGTCTCCGACGCCGACGCCCTCCACCTCCACCGGCTGGTGCTGAACTACGACGTCCGCAAGGGTGGCAGGTTCCGGGAGATGATCCGGGCCCTCAACGGGCTGGAGACCGCCCCGCCCCTGTGACGCCGGCACCGGCCCAGCCGGCGGCGGTCAGGCCAGGTCGTCGGGCTCGCGGAGGATGCCGATGGCCTTCTCCACCGCCCGCCGGGCCCGGGTCAGGCGGCGCTCGTCGACCGGCAGCTCGTTGCCGCCGGCGTCGATGGATTCGCGCAGGCGCTCGATGGCGAGGTCGGCCAGTTCCTCGCTGATGGACTCGAGCCGCTGGCGGATGTCGTCGAACTCGCCGGCCACCGCCGGCACGCTAGTGCCCGCCGCCGGCACGCCGGCACGCCGGTAGCGTGGCGGCGGTGGCCTCCCCGCCTTCCGATCTCCACGAGTACGTCACCTTCGACGCGCCCGACGAGCACCGCACCTATGCGTTCGACCTCACGTTCCTGACCAGCCCGTGGCGCTGCGTGTACGGGGGCGGTTGCCAGGGGGTCCTCACCGCCGCCGCCCCCGACCTGGAGCAGGGCTGCTGCAGCTACGGCGCCCACCTGATCGACGAGGACGACGCCAACGACGTGCTGAGCGCCGCCGACCGGCTCACCGACGGGCAGTGGCAGCACCGGCGCCTGGCCGTTCGCCGGGGCGGGCCCATCCGCCGGGACCGCAAGGGCACCCTCGTCACCCGGCTCGTGGGCGACGCCTGCATCTTCCTCAACCGGCCCGGCTTCCCCGGGGGCGCCGGCTGTGCCCTGCACCGGGCGGCGCTGGAGGCCGGCGAGCGGCCGCTCGACTGGAAGCCCGACGTCTGCTGGCAGCTCCCGCTGCGCCTGGTGGAATCCACCGACGAGTCGGGCCAGGTCACCTCCACCCTGCGCGAGTGGAAGCGGCGGGACTGGGGCGCCGGCGGCCTCGACTTCCACTGGTGGTGCACCGAGGCCCCCGAGGCGTTCACCGCCGCGGAGCCGGTGTACGTGACGCTGCGCGCCGAGATCGTCGAGCTGGTCGGTGAGTGGGCCTACGGGCAGCTCGCCGCCCACGTGGAGGCCGTCGCCGGGGCGCGGCAGGGCGAGAGGTTCCTGCCTCACCCAGCACTTCGGCACCGCCCTGGCACGCGGCGCGTCGGAGGAGCTCGCTAGTCGTCGTCCTCGGCGGAGTCGGCCATGCACCACGTGGCATGGTCGTCACCGGGCTCGGCCCCGCACTCGGGGCACGGCTCGGCATCCGCCGGGTCGAAGATTGCTGTGAGATCGAGGTCGTTGCTGCGCTTGAGAGCGCGCGCTTCCTCGAATCGTCGATGTCGACCCTTCTTCACGGGCCAGCTCCCACGTAGGTTGCGTTCGGCGGGAAAGTGTATCGCCGGTCGGACCGGCCTAGGTCCCCGGCTCCTTGCCGCTCGGGGCGTCCCGACCCATTTCCTATCACGTCCACGCCACAAAGCGCACGCGAAGGTCCCCTACAGTCGACACGTGACCCCTCCCTGGTGGCAATCGGCCGTCTTCTACCAGATCTATCCCCGGTCCTTCGCGGCCAGCCGACCGGCACCCACCGGCGACCTCGCCGGCATCGAGGCGCACCTCGACCACCTGTCGTGGCTCGGTGTCGACGCGCTGTGGATCTCGCCGTTCTACCCCTCGCCGCAGGCCGACTTCGGCTACGACGTCAGCGACCACTGCGACGTCGACCCCGACTACGGCGACCTGGCCGCGTTCGACGCGCTGCTGGCCTCGTCCCACGCCCGCGACATCAAGCTGCTGGTCGACCTGGTGCCCAACCACACCTCCGACCGGCACCCCTGGTTCCAGGCGGCGCGGTCCAGCCGCGACGACCCCAAGCGGGACTGGTACGTGTGGCGCGACGGCAGCCCCGACACGCCGCCCAACAACTGGCGCGCCGCGTTCATCCACAAGCCCGCCTGGACCTGGGACGACGCCACCCGGCAGTGGTACCTCCACCTGTTCCTGCCCGAGCAGCCCGACCTCAACTGGGCCAACCCCGAGGTCGTCGAGGCCATGCACGGCGTCATGCGGTTCTGGCTCGACCGGGGCGTCGACGGGTTCCGCATCGACGTGGTCCACGGGCTCGGCAAGGCCGCCGGGCTGCCGGACGACCCGCCCGACACCACGCTGCCCCACGCCACGCTCAACGACACGGCCGAGAACCACGAGATCATCCGGGGCCTGCGGTCCGTCGTCGACGAGTACCCCGGCGACCGGCTGCTCCTCGGCGAGGTGTACCTGATGGACACCCGCAAGGTCGCCACCTACTACGGCCACCACGACGAGCTGCACCTGGCGTTCAACTTCCCGCCGCTGTACACGCCCTGGGACTCCCGGCGCTGGCGCGACCAGCTGGCCGACGCCGAGCGCTGGATCGAGTCCCGGGGCGGCTGGCCCACCTGGGTCCTGTCCAACCACGACAACGCCCGCCACCGCACCCGGTACGGCTCCGAGGCCCGCGCCCGGGCCGCGCTGTTCCTCCTGCTGGGCCTCCGGGGGTCGCCGGTGCTCTACGCCGGCGAGGAGCTGGGCCTGGAGGACGCCTACGTCCCGCCGGAACGGGTCGTCGACCCCGGCGGGCGGGACGGCTGCCGGGCGCCCATCCCCTGGACCGGCGAGCCCGACCACGGCTGGGGCGTGACCGACCCCTGGCTCCCCTGGCCGCCCGACGCCGACGAGCGGAACGTGGCCGCCCAGACCGCCGATCCGGGCTCCATCGCCCATCTGTACCGACGGCTCCTGACCGCCCGCAAGGCATCGCCGGCCCTCCAGCTGGGCGGCCAGGCCCCGGTCGAGGCACCGGCGTCGGTCGTGGCCTGGCGCCGCAGCGCGCCCGAGGGCGGCGGGGGCGGCCGGGTGGTGGCGGTCAACATGGGCATCGACCCGGTGACCCTGGAGGTGGCCGGCCGGGTCCTGGTGTCCAGCGACGGATCGGGCGAGGGGGCGCCGTTCGGCGGGACCCTGGCGGGCGACTCGGCCGTGCTGCTCGAGGGCTGATCAGCCGGGCGGGGGCTGGTGGGAGCGCGCCTCGAGGACCAGCCCGCCCTCACCGTCGAAGGCGATGGCCGCGTTGCCCTTCAGCAGCTCCTGCACCGGCCGGCCGGCCACGTCGGCCCGCCACCCGCTGAGCAGCCGGGACGTGCCGTCCTCGCGCACCAGGGCCTCGATGTCGGCCCGGGTGGCGACGAGCGAGGCGTCGAGGTCGGCCTCCCGGCTGAGCTGGCTCACCCAGGCCGAGGCCAGCGTGACCGCGGGGCGGTTGGTGGAGTCGACGCCGTCGCGGGGCGGCAGCGACAGCTCGGCCTCGCGCAGCTCGATGCCGGTCTTGACCGCCACCAGCAGCTCCTCGGCGGCTCCGCCCCGCAGGTGGCGGCCGTCGAGCCCCCGCACCCGGGCCAGGTCGCCCCGGCTGCGCGGCGGGCGCTCGGCGATGGCCACCACCGCCAGGTCGGGCAGCACATGGCGCACCGGGCGGTCGACCTGGCGGGCCCGGCGCTCGCGCCAGGCGGCCACCGACTGGGCCAC
>DASSUD010000167.1:0-5464 GCA_035707385.1 Acidimicrobiales bacterium | reverse complement strand
CCGTCGAACACCAGCACCTCGTCGGCCGCCTCGGCCGTGGACAGCCGGTGGGCGATCGACACCAGCGTCCGGCCCTCCGACAGGCGGTCGAGCGCCTGGGTCAGGGCACGCTCGGTCTCGGGATCGACCGCGCTGGTGGCCTCGTCCAGCACCAGCAGGCCGGGGTCGCCGAGCTGGGCCCGGGCCAGGGCCACGAGCTGGCGCTCGCCCACCGACAGCGCCCCGCCCCGCTCGCCCACCGGCGTGTCCAGGCCGAGCGGCAGGTCGTCGAGCCACCACGACAGGCCCAGCGCGGCGAACGCCGCCCGCACCTCGCCGTCGCCCACCGGCTCGCCGCCGGCGCGGCCCACCCGGACGTTGTCGGCCACGGTGCCGTCGAACAGGAACCCGTCCTGGGGGACCAGCCGCACGCCCCGCCGCCGCTCGGCCGGTGCCACCTCCCGCAGGTCCACGCCGCCCACCCGGATGGCACCCCGGGTGGGGTCGGCCAGCCGGCACAGCAGCTTGGCGAACGTGGTCTTGCCCGACCCGGTCTCGCCCACCACCGCCACCGACCGCCCCGGCGCCAGCGCCACGTCGATCCCGGCCAGCACCGGCACGCCGTCCCGGTAGGCGAAGTCCAGGCCCTCGACGTCCACCCCCAGCGGTCCGTCCGGCAGCGCCCGGCCCGCGGCGGGCTCGGGGACGTCGAGCGGGGTGGCCAGCACGCCCAGCACCTTCCGCCAGCCGGCCAGGGCGATCTGGGTCTGGTCGAGGACCTCGGAGATCTCGGCGATCGGGCTCTGCAGCAGGCTGATGAGGAAGACGAACGCCACCACCTCGCCCACGCCGAGCCCCCACCCCGGCCCCCACGTCACCCCGACGACCGTGACCGCGGCCAGCGACAGGGCGCCGAACAGGTCGCCCAGGGGGAACATGCAGGCGAAGTAGCGGGCCGCCCGCATGTAGGCCCGCAGCTGGCGGTCGATGGCCCGGCGCAGCCGGTGCCGGGCCCGCGGCTCCAGCCCGTAGGCCTGGACCACCGCCGCCCCGGTCACCGTCTCGGCCACCTCGGACAGCGTCTCGCCCACCGCGTTGCGGACCTGGTCCTGGGCGGCCAGCGACCGGCGCTGCAGGGCCGGCATCAGCACCACCACCGGCACGTAGGCCAGCAGGCTGACGGCGGCCAGGCGCCACTCGTAGACGGCCATGACCCCGAAGGTGGCGGTGATCAGCACGCCGTTCATGATCCAGGCGACCGCTCCCCACTCCAGGAACTGGGCCAGGGTCTCGATGTCGCTGGTCACCCGGGCCACCAGCGCGCCCCGGCGGGACTCGACGTGGTCGGCGATCGACAGCCGGTGGATGTGGTCGAAGGTGCGGACCCGCAGGCCGAGCAGGCTGTCCTCCGAGGCCCGCACCAGCCGCAGGAACGTGGCCCGGCTGAGCAGGTAGAGCAGCGTCGAGCCGGCGGCCGCCACCGCGCACGCCGGGTAGACGAAGTCGGGCCGGAAGCCCTCCTCGCCCAGCACGCCCCGGTCGAGGATCTGCTGGATGAGGACGGGCACGGCCAGCCTCCCGGCCGCGGCCGTCGCCGCCAGCACCAGGGTGAAGGCCAGTCCGCGGCGCAGCTCGGGGGTGACCCGCAGGCCCCGGCGCAGCACGCCCATCGCCCCGGCCTCGAGGACGTGCACCTCCTCCGGCGTCTCGGCCGGCGGGCGGCGCTCGTCGTCCAGGGCGCCGGGGGGCAGGGTCTCGGTCAGAAGCTCGTCGCCGGCGTCGGGGAGCGCGGCGTCGGGCGGCGGCGCGACCGTCATGCCCGCCCCTCGTCGTAGGCGTGGGCCAGCGCCGCGTAGGCCGGTACGGTCGCCATCAGGTGCAGGTGCGAGCCCGTGGCCGCCACCCGCCCCTGGTCGAAGAACACGACCCGGTCGGCCAGCGTGATGGTCGAAGTGCGGTGGGCCACGATCAGGGTGGTGGCGTGCAGCGACGAGCGCAGACCGTCGAGGATCTGCTGCTCGATGGTGGGGTCGACGGCCGAGGTGGCGTCGTCCAGCATCAGCAGCCCGGGCCGGCGCAGCAGGGCGCGGGCCAGGGCCAGGCGCTGGCGCTGCCCGCCGGACAGGGTCACGCCCCGCTCGCCGAGCACCTGGTCCAGGCCGTGCGGCAGCCGGTCCACGAACCGGTCCGCCCGGGCCCGCTCCAGCGCCCAGCGCAGGTCGTCCTCCGTGATCGGCTCGCCGAGGGCCAGGTTCTCCCGCACGGTGTCGGCGAACAGGAACGTCTCCTGGAACGCCAGCGCCACCTGGGCGCGGACGGTCGCCGGGTCGGCGGCCGCCAGGTCGACCCCGCCCAACCGCACCACGCCGGAGCTGGGCCGGTACAGGTGCGCGAGGAGGTGGCACAGCGTCGACTTCCCGCCGCCGGTCGCCCCGACCAGGGCGACCACCTCGCCCGGGGCCAGGTGGAGGTCGACCCCGTCGAGCACGGGCTCGCCGCCGTCGTAGGCGAAGCACAGGCCGGTGACCTCGACCGCCAGCGGCCCGCGCGGCAGCGATAAGGCGGCGCCCGGTTCGGGGGCGGGGCGGGCCGGGGTGTCGAGGACGCCGTCGATGCGGTCGGCCGCCACCACCGCCCGCGGGATCTCCTCCAGCAGGTAGCCGACGACCCGCATGGGGAACGTGAGGATGCCGAACAGGGCCATGGCCTGGACCAGTTGCCCCGTCGTGATCGTGCCGGTGGACACCCGCCACGACCCCACGGCCAGCAGCACGATCGTCCCCAGGGTGGGGAGCGCCTCCAGGCCCGGCTCGAAGCTGGCCCGCAGCCGGGCCACCTGCAGGCGGGCGGCCCGCAGGGACGTGGCGGCCGCGTGCATCCGGCCCACCTCCCGGTCCTCCAGGCCGAGCGTCTTGACCACCAGCGCACCGTCGAAGGACTCGTGGGCCACGGTGGCCACCTCGCCCAGGTGGGCCTGGGTCCGGGCGGCCGGCGCCTCCACCCGGCGGCTGTAGTACCGGTTGAGCAGGCCCAGCGCGGGGAACAGCGCGAGGCCCACCAGCATCAGCAGCAGGTCGACCGCCGCCAGCGCCGCCACCGACAGCGCGATGAGCAGGATCACCCCCAGCGAGAACGGCAGCGGCATGATGGCGTTGATCGCCCGCTCGATGTCGGCGTCGGCATGCGCCATCAGGCGGCCCGTGGGGTGCCGCCCGAAGTAGCTGAGCGGCACCCGCAGGTACGTGTCGGTCACCTGCACGAACCAGGTCCGCTGCATCGACCGCACCAGGTTGACCCCGAAGTACCGGCGGGCCACCACGCCGAGCGACCGCAGCACCGCCACCCCCAGGATGGCGGCCCCGCCCAGCAGCGCGGTGCGGCCGCTCACGCCCTCGTCGAATCCGGGGACGATCACCCTGTCGGTCACCCGGCCCAGCACCCAGGTCCCCACCACCGACATGGTGGCGAACGTCAGCGAGCCGGTCACCGAGATGGCGAAGCTGCGGGGATGGGTCCGCACGCTGCGCCACAGCAGCCGGATGCCGCGCCGCCACAGCGCGTCGGGCGTGGCCGGGGCCAGGGGAGGGGCGAGGGTGGCGGACACGGTTCAGGGAGTCTGCCGGGTCGCGCGGCAGATGCGGCAGCCGATTCGGGCGCCCCCCGCAGGGTCGGATACGGTCCGGCGCATGGAGCGCCTCAGGGGGTTCGAGCACCACCGCTACGTGGGCGACAAGCGCACCCAGCGGGTCCACGACATCGACCACGCGGTCGACGAGCCGGCCATCGCCGACATGGTGGCGGCCGAGAGCTACCTCGGCTTCGGGCCCGACACGCTCCCCGAGGCCCGCAACCGCGGCTACCGGCTGTGCCGGTCCTGCCGCCGGGCGCGGGTGGCGGCGGGCGTCGACGACGGCGACACATGATCGGGGCGTAGCGCCGGGTGGACCAACGCATCCCCTCGGACGGACTGGCGCTCGCCGCCCACCTGGCCCGCCCGCCCGGCCGGCCCAGCGGGCCGCTGCCCGCCGTGGTCCTGTGCCACGGGTACCCGTCGATGGGGTCGGCCGACACCGCGCCCGAGACGATGCCGGAGCTGGCCGATCGGATCGCCAGCGAGATGGGCTGGGTCGCGCTCGCCTTCGCCTACCGGGGCTGCGGGGAGTCGGAGGGCCAGTTCTCGCTCGGCGGGTGGCTCGACGACATCGCCAACGCGGTCGAACACGTGGCCGGGGCGGTCCGCCCGCTCGGCATCTGGCTCGCCGGGTTCGGCACCGGCGGCGCCCTGGCCGTGTGCGCGGCGGCCGAGGACGAGCGGGTCCAGGGCGTGGCCGCCGTCGGGTCGCCGGGCGACTTCGACGACTGGGCCAGCCATCCCCGGCGGCTGCTGGAGCACGGCCGGGAGGTGGGGGTGATCACCGACCCGCAGTTCCCCCCGTCGGTCGACGCCTGGTCCCGGCAGTTCCGGGACATCCGGGCGGTGGCGTGCGTCGGGCGCTACGCCCCGCGGCCGCTGCTGGTGATCCACGGCAGCGACGACGAGGTGGTGCCGTCCTTCGACGCCCGGGTGGTGGCCGACGCCCACGGGTCGGCCGAGCTGCGCCTCATCAACGGCGCGGGCCACTCCCTCCGCCACGACCCGCGGGCGGTGGCGGTCCTGCTGGGCTGGCTCGACCGCCAACGCCACGCACTGCGGCGCTGAGTGCAGCTCAGGCCGGGGCGTCGGACTTGGCCTTGCCCTGGGCCTTCATCATCTTCTTCCAGGCCCGGACCCGGGCCAGGCTCTCGGCCGAGTCGATGTCGGCCACCGAGCGGGGCTCGTCGTCGGAGAACGGGGCGGTGACCGCCTCCCAGCCCGGCGGGCGCACACCGAAGCGCTTGGCCAGCAGGGCGGCGAAGATCTTGGCCTTCTCGCCGCCGAAGCCCGGCAGGGCCCGGAGCCGGCCGATCAGCTCGCCGCCGTCGGCCACCCCCGCCCACACCGCGGCGGCGTCGCCGCCGTAGTTCTCCACCAGGTGCTGGCACAGGGCCTGGGTGCGCGTGCCCATCGACCCCGGGAACCGGTGCAGCGCCGGCGGGCCCTTGAACACGGCCGCCAGGCGCTCGGGATCGAGCGTGGCGATCTCTGCCGCGTCGAGCCGCCCACCGAGGCGGTCGCGCAGCTTCAGCGGGGCTCCGAACGCCCACTCCATGGGGACCTGCTGGTCGAGCAGCATGCCGATGAGGAGGGCCAGGGGGTCGCCGGCCAGCAGCATGTCGGCCTCGGGATCGCCGGTGACGGGAACCACCGCAGTCATGCGAGCACCGTACCGGGATCGCGGCCGGGCGGCTGTTCCCGCCGCGTTAGGGGTACGTTCGTGCGGGCATGGGATCGGGCCGTTTCGTTCGCCGTGCCGCGCTGCGCGCCGCCCTCGGGGCAGCGGTGGCCCGGCCACTGGGCTGGCAGGCGTCGGCCGCGGCCGCCGTCACCGGCGCGGTGCAGGAGCAC
>DASSUD010000166.1:0-3654 GCA_035707385.1 Acidimicrobiales bacterium | reverse complement strand
GTGCACGCCGACTCCTCGATCACCTTCTGGTGGCGACGCTGGAGCGTGCAGTCGCGCAGGCCGACCGCCCACACGCCGCCGTGGTGGTCGGCGATCACCTGGACCTCGACGTGTCGGGCGTCGGTGATCTGGCGTTCCAGGAACACCGTCGGGTCGCCGAAGGCGTGGCGAGCCTCGGCCCGGGCGGCCTCGAAGGCACCGGCCAGCTCTGCGGGGCCGTTCACCTGGCGCATGCCGCGACCGCCGCCTCCGGCCGTCGCCTTCAGGAACACCGGGTAGCCGATGCGCTCGGCGGCCGCGGACGCCTCGTCGAGGTCGGCCACGGGGCCGCCGCTCCACGGTATGACAGGGACCCCGGCCCCCTCGGCCAGCCGCTTGGACCCGATCTTGTCGCCGACGCGCCGCATGGCGTCACCCGTGGGGCCGATGAAGACGATGCCGAGCTTGTCGCACAGGTCGGCGAACTCGGCGCGCTCGGCGACGAAGCCCCAGCCTGCCCAGGCGGCGTCCGCCTCTGCTGCGACCAGGGCCCGTTCGAGGCGCTCGAGGTCGAGGTAGGTCTGCGCCTCGCGGCCGACGCGGTCGTCGAACGTGGTCGCCGGACCGATGCACACCGCCTCGTCCGCTTCTCGCACGAACCAGGCGTTCCGGTCCGGCTCGGTGTAGAGCGCGATGGTCGTCAGCGCATCGCCGCCACCGCGGTTGAGCTCGGCCACCGCGTTGATGAACCGCATGGCCGGTTCGCCCCGATTGACGATGGCGACCCGATGGAACGACATCCTCCTCCTTCCGAGCGTTCTCGGCGTCGGACTCACTGCTCCCGTTCAGGGCATTCCCTGCTCCCGTTCAGGCCATGGCCGCGGCCAGCGGCGACTGCCGCGCGGGGTCGACGCCCCCCGGGAGCTCGACAGTGCGGTAACCGTGCACCTCGACGAGCACCGTGCCGGCCTCGTCGACGACCCGGCCGTCGAAGCCGGCGTCACCCGGCTCCACCACCGCTTCCACGCGACCCCGGGGCGCGTCCAGCCCCTCGTGGAGGACGATCCGGTCCACGTGTTGCGGCAGGCCGAACCGCGCGTGACGACCGATCTCCCAGATCCCTGCCGTCTGGAAGAACAGCTCGATCAAGCGGGGGGACACCACCTCCGGCCGCTCGGCGGGGACGTGGTCGGTGGGCAGACCCTGTGCGAAGAGCCCCACCGGGCCCTCGCCCTCGCGCCAGGCCCGCTCGAGCACCTGGAAGGCGGGACCGTGGAAGTAGACCCCGTAGATGGCGTCCGCCGCCGTGCCCTTGCTGTTTGGAGGCGGAGGGGTGAGCGCCGGGGCCGGCGCGGCAGGTGCCTTTGCCAACCGCACCTTCCCCGTGAAGTGGGTGGTCACCTGGGGTTCGGCCTGGTTGGCCAGATGGCGGCTACCCACCAGGCGGCACGACGCGACGAGCTGATCGCCCTCCCGGCGGAACGTCGCGGTGATCGCCACCGTGCGCGGCTCGCGCCGGTAGAACTTGCAGGGGGCGAGGAACTCGACGTCCTCGATCGCGACGGGGCGCCAGCCGGGGAGTGGCAGCGCTGCCACCTCCGCGAACCCTTCGAGCCCCATCACACCGGGCAGCACCGGGGTGCCCTCGATCTGGTGATCGCTGAGGAACGGCTGCTCGGCCGGGTCCAGGGTGGTCTCCACCACCAGCCCACTGTGGACGCCCATCCCGGCGACCCGCCCGGTCATCGGCCCGGCGGTGGCCGTCCCGAAGCGGTCGGGGTCGACGCCGCCTCGCTCCGCCCGCTCGCCGGCCAGCACCCCGAGGCGGCCGGCGACCACGACCTCGCCGCGGGTGGATCCGGCGGTCAGCTCCCGCCGGATCGTCGGGACGCCCACCTCCGGCGGCAGCATCTCGATGCCCGCCAGCTCCATCATCTTCGGGATCGAGCCACGCGTCGCCATGCCCACGCCCGCCCAGGCGGTCCAGTCGATCACGATCGCGCGGGTCTCCGGCCTGGTCGTGCGCAGCGCCGATGCCAGCTTGCACAGCAGGTCGTTGGCTGCGCTGTAGTCGGTCTGGCCGAGGTTGCCGAACCGGCCGGCCACGGAGCTGAACGCCACGGTGGCACCGAGGGGCAGCTCGCCGATCGCCGTCATGAGGTTGAACCAGCCGTCGCTCTTGACGCCGAAAACGAGGTCGTACTCGCCCGCTTCCTTGTCCGGCAGGGAGTGGCTGACGTCGAGACCGGCGGCGTGCAGCAGCACGTCGATCCGGCCGTCGCCGGCCGCCACCTCGCCGATGACCTGCGCGACGGCATGACCGTCGGTGAGATCGACGCTGTGGTAGTAGGCCTGTCCACCGGCCGCCCGCACGGCGACGATGGCGGCGCGGGCGGCGGCCTGCCGCTCGATCCGGGCCAGCTCGCGTTCCACCAACACCGGCGTGGGTCGCTCACCGGCCGTGCGCAGCCGCCCGATGAGGTCGGTCTTGAGGCCCTCCCTGTCGGTGGCGAACCGCCCGATGTCGGGATCGTCGGGATCGGGGGCAGGCGTGAGGTCGAGCAGGTGGAAGATCCCTCCCGAGGCCCCGGCCAGATCCTGCGTGATGGCGGACACGATGCCGCCGGCCGCACCGGTCACGACGAACACGGTGTCGCGCCCGAGGACCATGCCCTCGCCGCCGTCGGCTGCGGGCCGCTCCTCGAGGGTGACGGTCCACCGCAGCCCGTCGGCGTGGCCGACCTCGACGGCGCCCGGGTCGCGCAGCGTCTCCTCGACGAGCAGATCGGCGACCTCGCCCGGGGCGGCGGCCGGTCCGACGTCCGTCGCCTTCACCATCGCGTCCGGACGCTCGCGGGCGAACGCCTTCGTGAAGCCGGTGACCGCGCCACCCAGGGGCGCGTAGGCGCCCGCCTCGTCGTAGCCGTGCCGGCCGCCGAGGCGGGTGGCGGTCACGAGGAAGGTGCCGGGGCGGGAGATCTGGTCGTACAGCCGGCGCATGGTGGCGTACAGGAGCTTGACCCGCACCCGCGTGGCCTCCCGCCAGGCGGCGAGGTCCATCTCGTCGATGGCGCCCTCGTGGTCGAGGGCGACGAGCCAATAGACGCCGTCGATCGGTCCGGACGCGAGCCAACCGTCGATGCGGGCGATCAGGGTGTCGGCGTCGGGCCGGTCGTCGATGGCCAGGACCTCGACGCCGCGCTCGGTGAGCTGTATGGCGAGTGCGGCGCCCACACCGCCGCCGTCGGACGCCACCACGACCCGCGTGCCCGCCCGCAGCTCAACCCCTGTCGGCACGCAGGCACCGAGCGGCGGGCGGATGGTCGGAACGGGCACGCGCCGGGGCACGCGGTCCGCGTCCGAGACGTCCGCCACCACGGCCGGCGGCGCCGATGTCGAACCAGCGGCCTCACGGGGGGCCGACACCGCCGCTGGACGGGCCGGCGTGTCGCTGGTGCTGGTGGCGCGCTCGCGGACGAAGCCGACGACGTGGGTCAGGGTGGGGTAGTCGCGCAGCTTGAGCTTGTCGTCGCGTTCGATGCCGAACCGCTCGCGGATGAGGGCGAAGACCTCGGCTTGCTTGACGGTGTCGATCCCGAGGTCGGCCTCCAGGTCCAGGTCCAGGTCGAGCATGTCGGACGGGTAGCCGGTCTTGTCCGCCACCACGGCCAGGAC
>DASSUD010000165.1:0-13572 GCA_035707385.1 Acidimicrobiales bacterium | reverse complement strand
GCTGCGCCTTCGTCCTGCGTCCTGGCCAGCGGCACGGCTGACTCGCCGACTCCCGGGCGGACGCCACGGGCCACCCCACTAACCGTCCAGGGTCGCCCGCAGGTCCAGCAGGCAGCGGCGCATGAGCCGCGATACGTGCATCTGGCTGATGCCGAGCCGCTCGGCGATCTGGCTCTGGGTCAGCTCCTCGTAGAACCGGAGGCGCATGATCGCGGCCTCCCGCTCGGGCAGGGTGTCGAGTAGCTGGTCGACCAGCAGTCGCATCTCGACCCGGCCGCTGGGGGCCTCGCCGCCGGCCAGCCGGTCGCCCAGCGGGCCCTGGTCGTCGTCGCCGGGGCGGCGGGCGTCGAGGCTGGTGGCCCGGTAGGCGGCCCCTGCCTCCACCGCGTCGAGGACCTCGTCCTCGGACACCTCGAGCTCGGCGGCCAGCTCCGCCACGGTGGGCGGGCGCCCGAAGCGCAGCGCCATGCCGGCCCGGGCCCGGCGGAGGTCGAGATGGCGCTCCTGGGCGCTGCGGGGCGGCCGCACCGCCCATGTGCGGTCCCGGAAGTACCGCTTGATCTCGCCGTTGACCGTCCGGCTGGCGAAGGACGAGAAGGGGATCCCCCGCGCCACGTCGTAGCGCTCGACGGCCTTGATCATGCCGAGCATGGCGATCTGCACCAGGTCGTCGAGTTCGACGCCCCGCCCCCGGTAGTCGTTGGCGATGGAGGCGGCCAGGCCCCGGTGGGCCTCGACCAGCTCGTTGCGCACGCCCCGCTCACCCGTGTCCCGGTAGGTGACGAACAGCCGGTCCAGCTCGCCCGGAGATCGCTGCGGCCGGCCGTCGGTCATGTGCCTGCCCGGGACCGCTTCACCAGGTGGAAGCGCCGGCCGGTCTCGTCGGCGTCGAAGCTGTGCTCGTCGACCACCACCCGCAGGATCTCCAGCGCGAGGTCGTCGACCACGGTCGCCCGGGTGCGCGCGGGCGCGGCGGGGCGCTCGCCGTCGACCACGACCTCGCCGGGGGTGCACCGGAAGCGCACGACGATGGGCTCGCCGACGTGCTCGACGCCGTCGACCAGCAGGGCGACGAGCTCGCTGACGGCGATCCGGAGGTCCTCGGTGTCGTCGATGCTGAGGCCGGCGTCGGCGGCGACGCCAGCGGCGAGGATGCGGGCCAGGCGGGCCGATCCGGGCTCGGAAGGGGCGGTCAACTGGACGGGCAGGCGGGTGTCCATGGTGGTGTCGATCGGGGGTGTCGGCGGCGGCTGGTCGACCCTGACACTACGGCGTGAGGGAGGCGGCGGGTCCAAGGGCGTTTGTGAGATGGGCCGGGAGGGTACGGCGAGGCCGATGGATGCGCGAAGGAGCACGCGGTTTCGGCGCGAGAGATCGGCCGTTCCGTTGGCCCGCGCGTTCGTGCGCAACGCGCTGCACGGGAGTTCCGTACCGTCCGACCTGCTCGACACGCTCGTCCTCGCGGTCGCCGAGGCGTGCAACAACGCCATCCTCCACGCCACCGGCGACGCCTTCGGCGTGAGCATCGTGGTCTCGGAGAGCACCTGCACCATCGTCGTGTCCGACTCCGGTGCCGGGTTCGTCCCGCCGTCCCGGCCGGAGATGCCGGCACCCGACGCCACCAACCACCGGGGCCTGGCGCTGATGCAGGCGCTGGTCGACCGGGTCGACGTCCTGTCGGGCGAGCACGGCACCACGGTGGTGCTCGCCCAGTCGCTGACGGTTCCGGCCGGCCACCGGAACGGCGTGGCCGCCTCCTTCTGACCCGGCGGTCACGGGCCGGTCAGCCGGCGGGCACCGACGGCATCCAGGCTTGTCGCCCGGCCTCGAACGCGTCGATGGCGTCGGCGTCGCGCAGGGTGATGCCGATGTCGTCGAGCCCCTCCAGGAACCGCTCCCGGGTGGCGTCGTCCAGCGGGAACTCGCACTCGATGCCGGCCGCGGGTGCGGACAGGACCCGCCGCTCGACGTCGACGGTGACCTCGAGCGTGGGGTCGGCCTCGACCGCCCGCATCAACGCCTCGCCGACGGCGGCCGGCACCACCACCGGCACCAGGCCGTTCTTGGTGGCGTTGTTGCGGAAGATGTCGCCGAAGCGGGGGCTGACCACGGCGGCGAAGCCGTAGTCCATGATCGACCACACGGCGTGCTCGCGGGACGAGCCGGTCCCGAAGTTGGGCCCGGCCACCAGGATGTTGGCCCCGGCGTAGGCCTCGTCGTTGAGGACGAAGTCGCGGTCGTCGCGCCAGGTCGCGAACAGCCCCCGGCCGAAGCCGGTCCGCTCGACCCGCTTGAGCCACTCGGCGGGGATGATCTGGTCGGTGTCGACGTCGGAGCGGTCGAGGGGGACGGCGGTGCCCTGCACGATGCGGACGGCTTCCATGGGGTGCTCCGGGTTCAGTCGAGGTCGGCCGGCGTGGCGAGCCTGCCCGCCACGGCGGTGGCGGCGGCGACGGCGGGGGAGACGAGGTGGGTGCGGCCGCCCCGCCCCTGGCGCCCCTCGAAGTTGCGGTTGCTCGTGGAGGCGCAGCGCTCTCCGGGGGCGAGCTTGTCGGGGTTCATGGCCAGGCACATCGAGCAGCCCGGCTCCCGCCAGTCGAACCCGGCGGCCGTCAGGACCGCGTCGAGGCCCTCGGCCTCCGCCTGGGCCTTGACGGCGTGGCTGCCCGGCACGACGAGCGTGCGGACGCCGGGGGCCACCTTGCGGCCGTCGGCCACGGCGGCCACGGCCCGCAGGTCCTCGATGCGGCCGTTCGTGCAGGACCCGATGAACACCGTGTCCACGGCGACGTCCCGCAGCGGGGTGCCGGCGGCGAGGCCCATGTAGTCGAGGGCCCGCCGGGCCGCATCACGCTCGGAGGGGTCGGCGAAGCTGCCGGGCTCGGGGACCGCGCCCGTGATGGGCGCCACCTGCCCCGGGTTGGTGCCCCATGAGACGTGGGGGACGATGTCGGCCGCGTCGAGGTCCACGACCTTGTCGAAGGCGGCCCCGTCGTCGGTGGCCAGGCCGCGCCAGTCCTCGACGGCCCGCTCCCAGTCGGCACCGGTGGGGGCGTGGCGCCGGCCCGCCAGGTAGGCGAAGGTGACGTCGTCGGGGGCGATCAGGCCCGCCTTGGCGCCCGCCTCGATCGACATGTTGCACACGGTCATGCGGCCCTCCATGGAGAGGGACCGGATGGTGGAGCCCCGGTACTCGATGATCGAGCCGATGCCGCCGCCCGTGCCGATGCGCCCGATGATGGCGAGGATGACGTCCTTGGCGGTGGCGCCGGTGGGGAGGTCGCCCTCGACGGTGACGGCCATGGTGCCCGGGCGCTGCTGGGGAAGGGTCTGGGTGGCGAGGACGTGCTCGACCTCGCTGGTGCCGATGCCGAAGGCGAGGGCCCCGAAGGCGCCGTGGGTGGAGGTGTGGCTGTCGCCGCAGACGACGGTCATGCCGGGCTGGGTGAGGCCCTGCTCGGGGCCGATGATGTGGACGATGCCCTGGTTCGGGTCGCCGATGCCGTAGCAGGCGATGCCGAACTCGTCGCAGTTGGCCCGCAGGACCTGCATCTGGCGGGCGGAGACGGGGTCGTCGATGCGGGGCGCGCCGCCCACGAGGTCGAGGCCCCCGGTCGGGACGTTGTGGTCCATGGTGGCGACGGTGAGGCCGGGCCGGCGGACGGTGCGCCCGGCGAGGCGCAGGCCGTCGAACGCCTGGGGCGAGGTGACCTCGTGGACCAGGTGCAGGTCGATGTAGAGGAGGTCGGGCTGGCCGTCGCCGGAGCGGACGAGGTGGCGGTCCCAGACCTTCTGGCTGAGCGTGCGGGGCGTGGACATGGATCACCTGCGGTGGTGGAGTTGTCTCAACATGTGAGATAGCATTCTCACGTGGTGAACAGCCTAAGCGGTGTCGGCGTGCTCGACAAGGCGATGGCCGTGCTGGCGGCCGTCGAGGCCGGGCCGCGCCCGCTGGCGGACCTGGTGAGGGCGACCGGCCTGAGCCGGGCCACCGCCCACCGGCTGGCGGTGGCGCTGGAGGCGCACGGGCTCGTGCGCCGGGACGACGAGGGCCGCTTCACGTTGGGGCTGCGACTGATCGGCCTGGGCCATGCGGCCGCCGAGGCGATCCCGGGCTGGCTGCACGCCCGGCCCGCGCTGGCGTGGCTGCAGGAGCAGACCGGCGAGTCGGTCCAGCTGTTCGTGCGGGACGGCGACGTCCGCGTGTGCGTCGAGTCGCTGGAGGCACCGCACGAGCTGCGGACCATCGTGCCGGTGGGCGCCCGCCTGCCGCTGGACCGGGGCTCGGGCGGCCGCGTGCTGCGCCCGGGTGCGGGGCCGGGGCCGGCGGGCACGGGCTGGGTCGAGAGCGTGGCCGAGCGCCAGCCCGGCGTGGCCTCGGTCAGCGCCCCCGTCGTCGACCCGGCGGACCGGGTCGTCGCCGCGGTGAGCGTGAGCGGTCCCATCGACCGCCTCACCCGGTCCCCGGGCCGGCGCCACGGCCCGGCGGTGGAGGAGGCGGCCCGCCGCATAGCCCGGGCCCTCCGCTGACGCAGCGGCGCACCCGGGCCCACACGCCCACCGGATCCGCGGGTGCCACGACGTAGCGCCCGCCGTCGCCTGGTCCCACCTCGACCAGGTGCCCGTCGAGCACCGCGGTGACCAGCGCGGTCCGGGCCGGCGCCCCCGGCTCGGCCACCCACCGCAGCTCGTGCAGCTCGGCCTCCCGCCAGGCCGCCGCCCAGCCCGACGGTGACCGTGTCCCGAACGCCCGCACCAGATCGCCCCACGCCGCCACCTCCGCGGTGGCCGGCGGCCCCGCGCCGCCGCCCTCGGCCAGCCGCCCCACCCCGACCCGCCGGGCCAGGTGCCGGGCGAGGCCGCCGAGCGACAGGTACCGCACGTGGAGCGCGCCGCCACCCGGGGCCAGCACCACCAGCGCCGCCCCCGACCGCCCCACCGCGGCGGTGGCCACGGTCAGGGCGCCCCGGCGCCGGCTGGTCAACCGCAGCCGCCGCCCGGCCCCGCCCAGCGCCGCCACGATCGGGCCGACGGGCGGGTCCACGCCACCCTCCGCCAGCAACCCGGCGTCGTCGAGCGCCCGCGCCACCCCCGGGTCGACGGGCCGGCCCGCCGCCCGGTCGACGAGGGCCCGGAGGTGCGGCTGGTCGAGCGCCAGCACCCCGTCGCCGGGCGCGTAGGCCGGCCGCGTCACGACACCACCACCAGGCTCGCCACGATGCGCTGCGCCGCCCCCGCCCAACCCGCCAGGTCGGTGTCGGGGACGCTGCACGAGACGATCCACCGCCCCCGGGGCCCGAGGCACCGGTGGCGCTCGACCGTGGTCACGTCGACACCCCAGTGGCGGTGGGCCACCACGATCTCGACGTCGTCGCCAGGGCAGCGCACGTCCACGACCACCGGATCGCCCAGCCGGGCCAGCGCCGCCCCCACGACCGCGGCCGCCAGGTCGTCGCCCCGCACGACGTCGGGCTCGACCGCCACCACGACGGCCGGCGCCACGCCCGACCACCCCGCCGGCCGGGCCACGGTCGGCGGCCCGACCTCGACCACCCAGTCTCCGGGCAGGTCGACCACGACGTCGCCGGCCGCGTCCACCGCCCGCGCTGCCCACGCGGGCCCCGCGATCGCGTTCACCGCCGGTCCCCCCGCCCCCGCGTCGGCGTCTCCCGCCGGGGGCGCCAGCGGTCGGGCCAGGCGGGCGACAGGCTCATGAGCTGCACCCAGATGCCCGCCGGGAACAGCAGGCCGGCGATCCAGAACCCACCGTCCCACTCGACCTCGTCGGTGGGCGGGTTGACCGCCAGGTCGAGCAGCATGGTGGACGCGACGGCGACGACCGCGAGAGCGAGGATGATCCCGGCCACCGGGCTCGCCCAGCGGGCGTGGAGCTGCGGAACCCTTCCCCGCACGACCATGGCGCACGCCCAGATGGCGAGCGTGAACGCCAGGATCATCAGCGGAGCCGTGACCAGGACCTCGGCGTCGCCCTCGAGCCGCCACCTGGCGATGATCGTGCCCCAGACCAGCCCGATGCCCGGGTACTTGACGACGGGGTGGCCGACCCACCACGGCAGCGGGGGAGCGTCGCTCGGCGCGCGGGGCGGGTCCGCGTCGGCTGCGGGCTCGGTCATGGTGCCACCATCTCGCCGTCGAGGTCGCGGGCGCGCAACCAGCCGGGCGGGAACTGCGCCTCGCGTTCGACCCAGGGAGCGGGGAGCTCGAGATCCCGCACCACCTCGGGCGGGATGTCGTGCTCGAACAGGCCACCGCGCCGCGTGGCGAACTCGGCCTCGCCGGCGATCTCGCCCTGGGTCTCGACGGACTCGATGAGGTCCCAGGTCGAGTCGGGCACGTCCCCTGGCCGGTCACCCGGCTCGTAGCCGGCGACCTCGTCCCGCACGAGACGCGGGTCGTGCTCGGCGGGGCCGGGCCTGCCCAGCACACGGTCGAGGATCCAGTCCCCGCCGGCCGACGTGCCGATGCCCGCCCCGACGATGAGCACTCCTGCACAGGCGGGGGCGCCGGGCCCGCAGAGCGAGGAGGCGGCGGCACCGCCGATCAGCCCACCGCCGAGGGCGGCTGCGCCGGTGCCCACGCCCCGGGTGATCGCACGACCGGCCACCTCGCCGCCGGTGAAGGCGAGCGTGCCGCGGTCGCCGGCCCACTGCTCGATCCCGGCGGCCACGCCCGACAGGCCCGCGGCGCCCACGCCGAGGACGCTGCCGAACGACGCGACGGCCTCGGCGGAGGCGAAGCGGCCCAGGACGGCCGGGGTGGCGGGCGACCACCGGGCGTCGGCTCCCGTGCCCACGACGAACCCCACCTGGGTGGCGTCCACCCCCTCGCTCAGGTGGCCGACGACCATGCTCGTCGTGGCCAGGTCCTCCAGCCATGCCGGTGGCCGGTGGGGGTCGCCCCAGTCGATCTCGGCGGCGCCCTCCGCCTCCTCGGCTGCGATGCGGGCGTCGCACGGCAAGAGGTCCAGCATCCGGGGCTGGGCGACCGTCACCACGCCCTCGCGGGTCCGGCCGCCGGCAGCTGCGAACGCCTGGCCCACCTGCCCGGTGAAGGCGCCGATGCCGCCGAGGGTCTCGGCCCAGGCCAGCAACGCCTCGTCCAGGCCGCTGAAGTCGCACCGCCACCCACTGCCGTTCGCCGGCCGGTAGGCGTACCACGCGTCCTGCAGGTGGCCGGCCCGCCCGGTCAGCGCCTCGACGATGGCCGCCGCGGTCTCGGCCAGGTTCGCCAGGCGCTCGGGGCGGGCCGACGCCTCGAGGTTCATCGCCCGGCCCCCGCCGCTTCGAGCCGGTGGTCGGCCCGGAGCCGGGCCCGCAGGTCGGCCTCGTGCACGCTGCTCTCGTAGGCGGCCGTGACCGCCGCACCGGCGGCCAGGAGCACGCTGACCAGCTGGTGGCCTGCCGAGAGGATGCCGGGCATCTGCTGGTCGAAGGCCTGGCGGGCGAGCCCGTCCCAGCCGTCGACCACCACCGGTACGTCGGCCTCCAGCAGGGCCAGCGCCTCGGCCAGGCTGATGGCGCAGTAGGTGAGCTGGTGGAGCGCGGTGTCCGCTGTCTCGTGGTCACTGACCACGGTTTCGTAGAACCAGGGCCTTTCTGCCATCCTCCGACCTCTGCTGTGTCTTTTCGGCAACTTCTGCTGTCCGAGCGGACACTAGCAGGTCGGTGCGCCCCATCCTCGTCACGCCATGTCAATTCACCTGGCGACCACGACCCTCCCAGAACGGCGCCCGCAGCTTGAACTTCTGCAGCTTGCCCGTCGCCGTGCGGGGCAGCTCGTCGCGCACCTCCACCGTCGTGGGGCACTTGTAGTGGGCCAGGCGGCTGCGGCAGTGGTCGATCAGCTCCCGCTCGCCGGCGCTCGTCCCCGGCGCCAGCACGACGAGCGCCTTCACCGTCTCGCCCCACTTCTCGTCGGGCACGCCGATGACGGCGACCTCGGCCACGGCCGGGTGCGAGTGGAGGGCGTCCTCCACCTCGATCGACGACACGTTCTCCCCGCCCGAGATGATGACGTCCTTCTTCCGGTCCGAGATGGTGAGGTAGCCGTCGTCGATCGTGCCGCCGTCGCCGGTGTGGAACCAGCCGCCCTCCAGGGCGTCGGCGGTGGCGTCGGGCTGCTCCCAGTACCCCTCCAGCACGACGTTCGACCGGGCCAGCACCTCGCCCTGGTCGCTGGTCGCCAGCGTGACGCCGAGCGCCGGCGCCCCCGCCCGCACCAGCCGGGCGGCCCGCTCGGCGGCGTCCAGGCCGTCCCACTCGGCCCGGCGCCGGTTCATCGTCAGCAGGGGAGCGGTCTCGGTCAGGCCGTAGATCTGTATGAACTCCCAGCCCAGCTCGGTCTCCATGCGCTCGATCACGCGGGTGGGCGGCGGGGCGCCGGCCACCACCATGCGGGTCCGGTCGCGCCCAGGGACCGGGCCGTCCCATCGCTCGGCCGCGTCGAGGATCGCCGCCACCACGGCCGGGGCGCCGCACAGCAGGGTCACGCCGTGGCGCTCCACCCGGCGCAGGATCTCGGTGCCGTCGACCTTGCGCAGCACCACCTGCCGGGCCCCCATGCCCGTCAGGGCGTAGGGCATGCCCCAGCCGTTGCAGTGGAACATCGGCAGCGTGTGCAGGTACACGTCCCGGTCGCTCACCCCGGCGTGCCAGCCGAACGTGGCGGCGTTCAGCCACAGGGTCCGGTGGGTGAGCTGCACGCCCTTCGGGCGGGCCGTCGTCCCGCTCGTGTAGTTGATGGTGGCGGTGGCGTCCTCGTCGGGGTCGGCCCACGGCTCGGGCTCGGCGGCGCCGCCGGGCCACACGGTGGCGTCGGACTCCTCGCCGAGGACCAGCCGGTGCTTGCACGCGACGCCGGCCAGCGACTCGTCCAGCTCGGGGTCGACCAGCAGCACGGACGCGCCCGAGTGCTCGACGATGTAGCGCACCTCCTCGGCGCTCAGCCGGAAGTTGACCGGCACGAGCACCCGGCCCCAGGCGCTGACGCCGTAGAACGACACCAGCAGCCGGGCGGCGTTGTGCGACACCACGGCCACCCGCTCGCCCCGGCCGACGCCGAGCGCGTCGAGGCCGGCCGCCTGGGCCCGGGCCAGCTCCGCCACCCGGCCGTAGGTCAGCTCATCCCACGGCGCCGCCGGCTGGTCGGGCTCGTCGATCACGCCGACCCGGTCCGGGTACACCAGCTCCGCCCGGGCCAGGTGGTCGGCGATCGTCAACGGAACGCGCATGCGGTCCTCCCCTCGTCATCGCGGCTGACCGCGACACTTCCACATCCTCAGCTCCACAACGTGACGTACACCGGTGGCCGGAACCGAGAGACGGGCACGCCCGCGTCCGCCCGGCGCATCGCCTGCATGGCCTGGGGGGTGTCGAGGAAGCGACGCAGGCGGTCGGTCGCCATCGACCGGCGACCGGCCGGCAGGGTGTTGGCGAACCACATCAGGTCGAGGGGCGTGCCCTCGACGGGAAGCATCACCAGGCGGCCGCGCTCGACGTCCTGGGCCACCAGGTGGGCGATGCCCGGCGCGACGCCCTGGCCGTCGGCGGCCGCCGCCCACGCGGCCGCCAGGCTCGGGAACACCCGGATGCGGTCCTCCGGCACGGCCAGGCGCTCCAGCAACAGGCCGACCTCGGTCGCGGGGTCCACGCCGCTGGCGTCGACGAGCCAGTCGTGGCGGGCCAGGCAGCCGGCCCTGACCCGCGGGACCCTGGCCAGCGGGTGGCGGGGGCCGCACACCACCGCCAGCCGGTGGCGCATCATCGGCAGCGCCTCCAGGCCCGACAGGCGGGGGCCGAGGCCGACGTCGGCCAGGCGTTCGAGCAGCAGCGCGGGCATCTCGCCGGCCGTCGCCACCCCGAGCGTGACCTCGACCGGCCCGTGGCGGGCGGTGAAGGCCGTGAGCAGCGGCCTGGCCACGTGCTCCGCCACGGCGCTGGTGGCGACCACCCGAAGCAGGTCGGGGGCGCCCTGGGCGTGGCGGATGGCGTCAGTGGCGTCGGCCGCCAGGTTGACGATCTGCGAGGCGATGGGCAGCAGGCGCTGGCCGCCGGCGGTCAGCTCCATCCCGCCGCCGGCGCGCCGGACCAGCGGGTCGCCGAGGTGCGAGCGCAGCGCGGCGAGGGCGCCGGACACGGCCGGCTCGGAGACGCCCAGCGCCCGGGCGGCGGCCTTGACCGAGCCGAGCCGGGCCACCAGCACGAACGCCTCGAGCTGCGTGAGCGTCACGACCTCGGACGGTAGCGCCCCGATAAGCGATCGCTTAGGGCTCCGTCGACAGGAATGCTCGCGAGGCGCACTCTCGTCGTGCGTCGGGCCACACGGCCCGTGGTGTTCCATCTTTCCGGGGGTGGCCGTGCAGACACCTGCACCGTTTACGTACGAACGGGCCAGCACCGTCGACGACGCGTTGTCGTTGCTCGACCGACACGGACCGGAGGCCCGGCTCGTCGCCGGTGGGCACAGCCTGCTGCCGATGATGAAGCTGCGGCTCGCCCGGCCCGAGGTGCTCATCGACATCAACGACCTGACCGACCTGTCCTACATCCGCCTCGACGGCGGGGAGATCGCCATCGGGGCCATGACCCGCCACGCCGACCTGCTCGACTCGCCGTTGCTGGCCGAGCACTACGCGATCTTCGCGGACGCCGAGCGTGTGATCGCCGATCCCATCGTCCGCAACCGGGGCACGATCGGCGGCTCGTTCTGCCAGGCCGACCCGTCCGAGGACCTCTCCGCGGTGGGGGCGGCGCTGGGCGCCTCGCTCGTCGTCCGGGGCGCCGGTGGCACCCGCCAGGTGCCGGCGCGCGAGTTCCACACCGGGCCCTACGAGACGGTGGTGGGGCCGGCCGAGATCCTGACCGAGGTGCGGGTGCCGGTGCGGCCGGGCGTGGGCAGCGCCTACGAGAAGGTCGAGCGCCGGGCCGGCGACTGGGCCATCGCCGCCGCGGGGGCGTTCGTGACCCTCGACGGCGACACCGTGCGCGACGTGGGCATCGGGCTCACGGCCGTGGGCGCGTCCCACTTCTGTGCACCGGCGGCCGAGGACGCCCTGCGGGGGCAGCCCGCCACCGAGGAGAACCTGGCCTCGGCCGCCGGGGCGGCCGCCGAGGCGACGTCGCCGTCGACCGACCAGCGGGGGCCCGCCGACTACAAGCGCCACCTGGCCGGCGAGCTGACACTGCGGGCGCTGCGGCGCTCGGTGGCGCGTGCCCGCGGGGAGGGGGCCTGAGATGCAGGTGACGATGACGGTCAACGGGACCGAGGTGACCCGGGAGATCGAGCCCCGGCTGCTGCTCGTGCACTTCGTACGGGACCACCTCGGGCTCACCGGCACCCACTGGGGCTGCGACACTTCCAACTGCGGCACGTGCGTGCTGTGGATGGACGGCGAGCCGGTCAAGAGCTGCACGGTGCTGGCGGCCATGGCCGACGGGCGTACCGTCCGCACGGTCGAGGACCTGGACGCGGGCGGCGACCTCGACCCGCTGCAGCAGGGGTTCATGCAGTGCCACGGCCTGCAGTGCGGGTTCTGCACGCCCGGCATGCTGATGACCGCCCGCTGGCTGCTGGATCGCAACCCCGACCCCAGCGAGACCGAGATCCGCGACGTGATCTCCGGGCAGTTCTGCCGGTGCACCGGCTACGAGAACATCGTGCGGGCCGTGCGCTGGGCCGCCGAGCATCCCGACGGCGAGGGCGCCGAGGCCGGCGCCGGGGGCACCACCGACACGGCTCCGGCCACCGACGAGGAGGTACGGGCGTGACCGACACCGCCGAGACGACCGGCACCACCACCGACCCCGGCGCCGCCGCGGCCGCCGACGCGGCGGCCGGGGCCGACGCGCCCCTCAGCGCAGCCGGCAACCCGGTCGGCTTCGGGCGCATGCTCCGCAAGGAGGACGCCCGGTTCCTGCGGGGCAAGGGCCGCTACCTCGACGACATCCAGCTGCCGGGGATGCTGTACGGCGCCATCCTGCGCAGCCCGTACGCGCACGCCCGCATCGTCTCGATCGACACCTCGGCGGCGGAGGCGCACCCCAAGGTCCAGGCCGTCATCACGGGGGCGGTGCTGGAGACGCTGGGCCTGGCGTGGATGCCGACGCTGTCGAGCGACACGCAGGCCGTGCTGGCCACCGACAAGGTGCGCTTCCAGGGCCAGGAGGTCGCGTTCGTCGTGGCCGACGATCGCTACGCGGCCCGCGACGCCCTGGAGCTCATCGACGTCGAGTACGAGCCGCTCGACCCGGTGATGGACGGCCGGCGGGCGCTCGACGACGGGGCGCCCGTCATCCGCGACGACCTCGAGGGCAAGGCCGACAACCACATCTTCGACTGGGAGTCCGGCGACGCGGCCCGCTGCGAGGAGGTGTTCGCCGGGGCCGACGTGGTCGTCACCCAGGACATGCTCTACCCCCGGTCGCACCCCGCCCCGCTGGAGACCTGCGGCTCGCTCGCCCACATGGACAAGGTGTCGGGCAAGCTCACCGCCTGGATCACCAGCCAGGCCCCGCACGCCCACCGCACCGTCTACGCCCTCGTGGCCGGGTTGCCGGAGCACAAGATCCAGGTGATCTCGCCCGACATCGGCGGCGGCTTCGGCAACAAGGTGCCGATCTACCCGGGCTACGTGCTGGCGGTGGTGGGCTCCATCGTCACCGGCAAGCCGGTGAAGTGGATGGAGGACCGGTCCGAGAACCTGATGTCGACCGGCTTCGCCCGCGACTACCACATGCACGGCGAGATCGCCGCCACCCGGGACGGCAGGATCCTGGGGCTGCGGGTGAACGTGATCGCCGACCACGGGGCCTTCAACGCCAGCGCCAACCCGACCAAGTTCCCGGCCGGGTTCTTCAACATCTTCACGGGCAGCTACGGCCTGGAGGCCGCCCACTGCAAGGTCACCGGCGTCTACACCAACAAGGCGCCGGGCGGCGTGGCCTACGCCTGCTCGTTCCGCATCACCGAGGCGGTGTACCTGGTCGAGCGGATCGTGGACGTGCTGGCCGACGAGCTGGGCATGGACCCCGCCGAGCTGCGCATGCGCAACCTGCTGCGGCCCGAGCAGTTCCCGTACACGACCCAGACCGGCTGGGAGTACGACTCCGGCGACTACCCGCGCGCGCTCCAGCTGGCGCTCGACATGGCCGGCTACGACGAGCTGCGCCGTGAGCAGGCGGAGAAGCGGGACCGGGGCGAGCTGATGGGCATCGGCCTCAGCTTCTTCACCGAGGGCGTGGGCGCCGGGCCCCGCAAGCACATGGACATCCTCGGCCTGGGCATGGCCGACGGCTGCGAGCTGCGGGTCCACCCGACGGGCAAGGCCGTGGTCCGGCTCAGCGTCCAGACCCAGGGCCAGGGCCACGAGACGACCTTCGCCCAGATCGTGGCCAGCCAGCTCGGCATCCCGCCCGAGGACATCGAGGTCGTCCACGGCGACACCGACCAGACCCCGTTCGGCCTCGGCACCTACGGCTCCCGGTCGACCCCCGTGTCGGGGGCGGCCGCCGCCGTGGTGGCCCGCCGGGTGCGGGACAAGGCCCGGATCGTGGC
>DASSUD010000164.1:0-3379 GCA_035707385.1 Acidimicrobiales bacterium | reverse complement strand
CGGCGCGGCCACGAGGGCGCCCCCCAGGAACCCGGCGGCCTGGCGGACGGGGATGTTGATGGCTCCCCGCCGGACGCGCCACGCGGGCTTGCGGGTCGCCTCGCTGAAACAGACCATGGTCGGGCCGGTGCTGGGCACGGGTCCCCTCCCCGCTCGCGGTGCCGGGATCAGCCGAGGAGGGCGAAGAACCAGTCCGCCACGGCGGTCACGCCCGTGTAGGCGAGACCGGCGATCTTGCCGATGAGGCTGGGGATGAACAGCAGCATGGCCAGCAGCGCGCCCCGCACCGCGGTGAGGCTGGCCCGGTTGGTGCCCTCCTCCTTGGCCTGCCAGATGGCCCGGAGGATGACCCAGAGGACGAGCACGACGCCCAGTCCGGCCATGACGGCGGTCAGCCACGGGTTGCTGGCGAAGAAGTCGTTGAGCATGTCGCCCGGGTTTCTGGGGTCGGCTTCGGCCTGCCCCGGCTCCTGCTGGGCCAGCAGGAGCGCGCTCGTCACTCTCGCGTTCACCGGCACGTCTCCTCTTGGTCCGGCGTGCTCCTTGCCCGGGGGAGCATTCCGGGGCGCGCGGCCCTCCCTCCACGATTTGGCGGCTCTCACGGCGCAATGGCGACGTGAGAGCCGCCAAATCGGGGAATCGCCCGTCAGAGTCCGACGATGTGGGTGCTCTCGGCCGTGATGCCGTCGCCGTTGTAGGCGACCACCCAGTACTCGAAGCTGGTCACCGGCCCCCACTCCTCGTCCTGCCGGCAGAACGGGTAGCCGGCGATGAAGGTGACGGTGCCGTCGGGGCCGGTGCCCCAGCCGGCGTCGCCGGGACCGGCCGTGATCAGCGGGAAGCCGCGCTGGCCCTCGGTGTACGTGCGCTCGCTGCCGTCCTGGGCGATGCAGCTCCCGGAGACGATGGCGTACAGGTCGAAGCGGGCGATGCCCGTCTCCGGGTCCTGGGCCTCGGCCCCCAGGCCGAAGGCGAGCGCGGGGCCGGCCAGCGCCCGCACGGTCGGCGGCGTGTCGGGCGGTGGCGTGATCTCCACGGCCGCGGCCGAGAAGGTCGATCCGCCCGGGCCGGCGGCCGTCAGGAAGATCTCGTGGCGGCCCTCGGCCAAGGGTGGCGGTGACCAGGAGGTCCCGACGGCCTGGGCGCCGGTGGTCTCGTCCCGCCAGGTCAGCGACGTGTAGTCGCCGGTGGTGGGGCTGGCGTCGAAGCTGACGACGGTCCCCGCCGGCGCGGTGTACGCGTTGGCCGCATCGGACCACAAGGCCCCGACCACCCGGAAGGCCGCCTGGGGTGGGGCCAGGGACACGACGGTGATCGGCAGCGTCCGGGTCGCGGTGCCGCCCGGACCGGTCACCCGGAGCTGCACCGTCCGCGGGCCGGCGGAGGCGAAGCGGTGGGAGGCGAACATCCGCGTGCCGGCCGGGTCGGGCTCGGTCTCGCAGGTGACGTTGGTGCCGTCGAACGTGAACGTGCAGGTGTCGGCGGGGCCGACGACGACGGCGAAGAACTCGTAGCTGGTCCGGTCGTCGAAGGGCGGGCCGGTCGTCGTGGCGATCTCCGAGACGTCGGGAACCTCGGGCGGCGGCGCCACGACCCTGATCGCCCGCTCCTCGGTGTCGGTGTCGGTGCCGCGCCGGACGGTGAGGGTCACCGTGTACGTGCCCTCGAGGTCCCAGACCTGCGGGGGCGGGACCGGCAGGGGTGACGAACCGGTGCCGCGGGCGCCGTCGAAGTCCCACGACCAGGCCGTCGGCACGCCGGTCGACCGGTCGGTGAACGTGACCGGGCTCCCCGCCTCGACCACCGTCGGGGTGTAGCTGAAGTCGGCGGCCAGCGGCTCGGGCGTGGGCGGCACCACGTCGATCTCGGCGAAGGCGGTGAACGGCGCGGGCTCCCCCGCCAGCGCGGCGGTGGCCTCCACCCGGAACCGGCCGGGGCGCCCCCAGGCGTGCGTGACCGGCGTGCCCGTACCGGTGGCGCCGTCGCCGAAGCTCCACGCCACCGCATCCTCGTCCGCCAGCGTGTCGTCCGGGTCGGTCGGGCGGACCCGCAGGGTGAGGTCCTCTCCCACCTCGGCCCCCAGCGCGGAGGCCTGGATGCGGAGTCGGTCGCCGGGAGGAGGCTCCCCGGTGGGCCCGCCGGGCGTGGGCACGTCGGCCGCGGCGGGATCGGTGGGACCGCCGGGCGGCCCGGTGTCGGGGACGGGCGCGTCCCCCGGGTCCGCGGCGGCGTCGGCGTCGCCCGGCTCGGGGGCCTCGGGGTCGCCCGGCCTGTCCGGGCCTTCGCCCCCGCCGGGGTCGTCGCCGCCCACCGCGCCGTCGTCGACGCCCGCGCCCGCCTGCTCGCCGTCGGGCACCCCGCCGCGCCCGCCGGCGGGGACGACGCCGGCGCCAGGGCGGTCGGGGTCGTACTTGCGGACCGCGGCGAACGAGCCGTCGACGTGCACCACCCCGGCCCGCTCGCTGCCGGGGTCGTTGTAGAACACGATGCCGTCCCGGTCGAACAGCTCGAACTCGGTGCCCGGCGCCACCAGCTCGCCGGTCCGGGTCACGGCCCGGGTCTCCAGGTCCACGACGATCACGGTGCCGGCCGTGTAGTCGGGGA
The DNA here is from genome assembly GCA_035707385.1 of Acidimicrobiales bacterium. GTDB lineage: Bacteria > Actinomycetota > Acidimicrobiia > Acidimicrobiales > VFJN01 > ZC4RG19. Next base: position 775 of record DASSUD010000164.1, on the reverse strand, counting down.
CGAACACCCGGCCCCGCGACTCCTGCGGCGCCCCCAGGTCGCTACCCGGGTCCGCCACGTCGATGACCACGTCGCCGCACCTCCCCGAGCCGAGGTCGCTGACACGCAGCGCCCCGTCGTCGCCGGACACCACGTAGAGGCGCCGGGCCCGCTCCGAGCCGCCCACGCGGACCGAGCGGTCGAGCGGGTCGATCTCCAGGCACGCCTCCGACCGGAACCCGCCGCCGCCGTCGATCGACCGGACCAGGCGGCCCGCCCGCTCGACCACGGCCGCCGCCCCGTCGAGGACGACGAGCTCGGCCGTGGCCGGATCGTCGACCGCGGCCCGCCGAGCGGCGCGCTCGGCGCCGTCGAACCAGGTCAGGTCGCCCGACGTCCGGCCCAGCACCCACAGGCGCCCCTCCCCGTCCACGACGGAGGACGCCACCGGCTCGGCCAGCGACTGGACCGCGCCCCGCAGCGACGACAGGGCCTGGCCGTCGGCCACGCCGACCCGGCCCCGGGTGTGGTCCACGACGTACACGACGTCGCCGCTGGGGTGGGCCGACAGGTCGCCCCGGGCGCCCTCGATGACCTCCACGCCCGGCGCGGCCACGAACGTGGCGGGGTCGACGCGGCGCACCACGCCCAGCGCCCGGTCCAGCGCGTAGCCCACGGTGCCGTCCTGCACCGAGGCCAGGTCCGCACCCGGCTCGGCCACCGCCACCCGGGCCGCCACTCCGCCGTCCCCCCGTCGATCAGGGTCAACTGCCCCACCACCGACGACGCCACCCAC
>DASSUD010000163.1:0-3045 GCA_035707385.1 Acidimicrobiales bacterium | reverse complement strand
GTGCGGGTGCGGCCGCCCTCGAACTCGCACTCCATGGCGGTGACCTCGCCGGAGAACAGCGGCTCCCCGGCCGGGTCGGCCTCCGACCGGACCGCGATCGTCACCGCGGACGCCATCTTGAACCCGCCCTTCTCGATGGCGATGCGCTGGGGGTCGAGGAACGACAGGTAGAACATGTCGGGCAGGTAGAGGTTGTCCTCCACCACGGCGTAGCTCATGATCGCCTCGACGTCGGCGGGCAGGGGGGTGCCGTCCACCGTCACGGCGAAGGTCGAGGACGTGTGCTGGCGGATCTCGTCGGTCACGATCGGCTCCTCACGCCGGCGGCACCCGCAGGACGGCGCCGTCCCGCACGCGCAGGGGGTCGTCGATGCCGTTGGCGTCGGCCAGCCGGCGCCAGGCGTTGGGGTCGCCGTACTCGCGGTAGGCGATGGACGCGAGGCTGTCGCCCGCCACCACCCGGTGGGTGCGGTGGCCGGGCACGCCGCCGGAGGTGGGGTTCTGGCGGGAGGCGGCCTCGGGGAACTCCTTCATGGCCACGGTGACCGTGCCGCGGATGGGGGTGCCCTGGCCCCGGAACATCGTGTACTTGACGGCCACGGACTCGACGTAGCCCTTGAAGCGGATGGCCTCGCCCCACTCGAACAGCACGTGGGGTGCCGAGGGCTTGTTGCCGGACACGCTGGCCGGATCGGGCGAGACCAGCGTGCGGAGCCGGTTCACGGTGGTCGAGATGTCGCCGCCGTCGCGGTCGGACTCGTCGAGGAAGATCTCGACGGAGGCGCTGGCGGGCTTGGGCCCCTTGAACTCGGGCGGGGGCGTGCCCTTCTTGGTGGTCTCGGTCTTCCAGTCGGCGCCGTGGGTGATCGACCATTCCTTGGGGTTGAACGGGAACTCGATGTGGTCGAGCTCGTTCATCGACCCCCCGGCCTTGGGCTCGAGGATGGAGATCGACGCCTTGAGGACGCTCTCCCGGGTGGACGGCGGCACGGTCAGGCTCCTGCGGCCGGGGCCGCGGCCTCCAGGAAGCCGTGGTACGCCATCTCCAGCGTCTCCATGGCGACCTTCAGGGTGTCGACGTTGAACGACGGGCCGGTCCACTTGACCGGGACGACGCCGTCGAGGCTCCAGGACACCAGCTCGCGGTTGTCGGGCCCGAGGGCGGTGATCACGGCCGTGGTCCGGCGCACGCCGCCGGCCATGCCCGACAGCCATTCGGCGACCCGCGAGCTGTCGGGGCCGATGGGCCGGCTGATCTTGACGTTCGTGTACTTGAGCCGGCCCGGGAGCTGGTGGACGAACTGGTTGTTGCCGCCCTCCTCGCGGGTCTCGATGGTCGTCTCCATCGCCAGCCCCTCGAAGCTGTTCCACAGCCCCAGCTCCTGGCCGTCGATCTTGACCTTGAACATGTAGGCGACGGCCGGGTCGCGGGTGGTCTCGGACACGTGTCCTCCTCTCGTGCGTCAGCGGCGCACGCCGGCGCCGAGGCCGGAGCGCTCCATGTCGAGGCGCAGCTCCGAGCGGAGGCGCCAGCGGATGCGGTCGTAGAGCTTGTGGGCCAGCTCGTCGAGATCGCCCCCGGCCGCGCCCCCACTCGCGGCCGGGGGCGCCGGGGCCGCGGCGCCGCCGCCACCACCGCCACCGTCGGACGGCTGGGGAAAGCTGATCTCGGTCGTGCCCGGGGCGCCCGGCAGCGAGGGCACCGCCGGGACCGGCGGGATCTCGGGCCCGGCCGGCAGCGAGGGCACACCCGGCAGGCTCGGGATGCCGGGAACGCTCGCCAGGCCCGGCAGGCCCGGCAGGCTCCCCATCGCCGGCAGGCCCGGCACGCCCGGCAGGTTCCCCATCGCCGGCAGGCTCGGGAGGGAGGGGGCCAGCGGCATGTCGGGGACGCCCGGCAGGCCGGGGACCTCGGGCCGCGCGGGCGCGCCCGGCAGCGATCCCAGCCCCGGGGCGCTCGCGCCCAGCGACCGGAGCGCGGACCGCCCCGCCCCGGTGGCGCCGTCCACGGCCCCGCCGGCCAGATCGCGGCCGCGCGCCAGGAGTGAGGTGGCCGCGTCGCCGGCCCGGTCGGTCACCGCGTCGCGGGCGCCCGCGAGCAGGCCGCGGCCGGCGTCCTGCACGCTGCGCAGGTCGGGCCAGCGCTGCACCGTGGGCAGCGGCCACGCCGGTACCGGCACCGGCGCCGGGTCGGCCGGCGGCCGGTCGATGCGGGGCGCGGCGGGTGCGAGCGGCGACGGCGGACGCGCCAGCGCCCGCTGGACGGCCAGGGGCAGCGTCGGCCCGGGGGCAGCCGGAGCAAACGGCGCCGCGGGCCCCGCCGGCCGCGGGAGCGGTCGCGGCAGCGGCAGCGGTGGGGCCCGGTCGGGGCCGGGTGGCCGGGCGGCGGGGGCCGCGGGAGTCTCGGCCACCAGGCGCTGCACGTCCGGCTCGGGGGGCGCAGCCGCCTCCACGGGCGGCCTGTCGGGCCTGCCGTCGCCGGTGGGGGTGGCGGACCCGGGGCCCTCGGCGTCGCCGTGCGTGACCGGGGCGGCGGGCGGCCGCGCCACCGGCATGTCGGCCCGAGGGACCGCGAGGGATCCGGTAGAGCGTTGGACGGCCGGGGCTGCGGGCGCCGGGCCTGCGGTGGTGAGCGGTCGCGCCACGGGCGCGCCGGCCGGGGGGACCGCGAGGGCTCCGGTCGATCGTTGGACGGCCGGGGCGGTGGGCGCCGGGCCTGCGGCGGCGTCGATCGCTCGCGCTACGGGGGTGCCGGCCGGGGAGAGGGCCGGGCCGGTGGTGGGCGGTCGCGCCACGGGGGTGCCGCCGGGGGGGCTCGGGGTGGTGGTGCGCACTCGCGCCACGGGGCCCCCGGTCGGGGGGAGGGCGAGAGGTCCGGTCGAGCGTTGGACGGCCGGGGCGCTGGGCGCCGGGCCGGCGGCGGGTGGTCCCGCGACGGGACTCTCGGTCGGGGCAACGGCGCCGGTCGAGCGTCGGACGGCCGGGGTGGTGGGCGCCGGGCCTGCGATGGTCGGCGGTCGCGCCACGGGCGCGTCGGTCCGGAGG
>DASSUD010000162.1:0-2057 GCA_035707385.1 Acidimicrobiales bacterium | reverse complement strand
CCGACGTAGAGGACCAGCCCGGTGAGGGCGCAGGTCAGCACGGTGACGGCGGTGGCCCAGTGCAGCGCCCGGGTGGGCGTGCCGAACCGCTCGATCACGACGTCGGCTCGTCGTCGCGGCCGTTGGAGCGGCCGACCCAGGCGTCGACGTCGTAGCCCCGGACCTCCCAGTAGCCCTCGTGGAGGGCGTCGACGACCTCGATGCGCTCCAGCCACTTGAGCGACTTGTAGCCGTACATGGGGCCGACGTAGAGCCGGACCGGGCCGCCGTGCTCGCGGGTGACGGGACCGTCCTGCATGCGGTGAGCGGCGATGACGTCGTCGCGGCGTGCCTGGTCGAGGGTGAGGCTCTCGGTGTAGGCGCCGTCGAAGGACGAGATGCGCAGGTGGGTGGCGCCGGGCCGGACGCCGGCCTCGTCCAGCAGGTCGGACAGGCGGACGCCGGTCCAGGGGACGTCGGCCACCCGCCAGCCGGTCACGCACTGGAAGTCGAGGGTCAGGTCGGTCTGGGGACGGTCGAGCAGGTCGTCGTAGCCGAGGCTGAGGGGGCGATCGACCAGCCCGTCGACCGTGAGCCGGTAGTCGGCGGTGCTGCGCTCGGGCAGGTGCCCGGTGACGGTGTAGATGCGGAAGCGCCCGGCGGTGGGCAGGAAGGACGACACGCCGGTGGGGTCGTTCTGGGTCAGGGGGCGCAGCGTGCGCTCCAGCCGGGACTGGACGGCGTCGCCGAACACGACCCCGGCGGCCCCGAGCCCCAGCATCCCGAGCACCACCCGCCGGCCGATCGGGGTCCCGGCGGGCTCGACAGTTGCCACGGTGTCGAGGCTACGCCGGGGGTGCGGGGTTGCCCCGGGCGGGGCGGGCGAGTTCAGCGCTCCGTAACCCGATTTGGCGGCGTATGCGTCGCGATGCCGACGTACGCGCCGCCAAATCGCCCGGCCAGCTTCGCCAGGCGGTCGTCCCAGCGGCGTCCGGCCTCCGTGGCCCAGGCCGCCAGGTCGTCGAGCGGTTCGGTGCGGGCCACGAAGCGCGTCTCCCGGCCCGTGCGCTCGGCGGTCACCAGGCCGGCCTCACGCAGGAGGCCGAGGTGCTTGGCCACCGCCTGGCGGCTGACCGGCAGGTCGCCGGCCAGGGCGGTGGCGGTGACGGGGCCCGACTCGGCCACGGCCCGCAGCACCTGGCGGCGGGTGGCGTCGGCCAGGGCGGCGAAGACGAGGTCGGGCGGCTCAGCCGACCGCGGCACGGGCTCCGGCACCGGCGACCGCGACAGGGGATCCGGAGCCGTGGCACGCCACCTCGAGCCCGACCAGCCGGGCGGCCCACAGCCTCCGCAGGCGGGCCCGGGCCGCGGACAGCGCGACCGGCGTTCGTTCGTGCCGGCTCTCGACACGAACGGACGCCAGAGCGCTCAGCCTCTCCGTGACCACCAGGCGGGTGCGGCCGCCGTCGAGCGGGGCCAGCACGACCGACACGGTGGAGGCGTCGCCCTCGTCGCCGGGTCGCCACCACGTCCACACCAGCCGCTCGCCCGGGGCGGACTCGTCGACCCGCACGTGGCGGGACCGGGCGTCCTCGTCGTCGAGCCACCCCGCCCGCTCCGCCGGGTCGGCCACGGCCTGCCACACGTCCTCGACGGAGGCGTCGAGGTCCACGCTCCGGGTCACCTGGTCGTCCATGAGCGCAACTCTACAGTTGCGCGTCGCCCCGGCAACCCCTACGCTCGACACGCAATCACATGGTTGCACGAATGGAGGATCGGAAGCCGTGCTCATCCCCACCGTCATCGAGACCACCAACCGGGGCGAACGGGCCTACGACATCTACTCCCGCCTGCTGCGCGAACGCATCGTCTTCCTCGGCTCCGCGCTGGACGAGAGCGTGGCCAACCTGGTCATCGCCCAGCTCCTCCACCTCGAAGGCGAGGACATGGACCGGCCGGTGAACCTCTACATCAACTCCCCCGGCGGCGACATGACCGCCCTGTTCGCGGTGTACGACGCCATGCAGTTCATGGGCCCGCCTGTCCACACCGTGTGCGTCGGCCAGGCCTGCTCGGCC
>DASSUD010000161.1:0-5681 GCA_035707385.1 Acidimicrobiales bacterium | reverse complement strand
CGATTGGGCGTCTCTCACGTCCGTTTGGGGACGTGAGAGACGCCGAATCGGGTCTGTCCCACCTCGACCGTGACCACGGCGTTGTAGTCGGGGACCTTGGAGGTCGGCTCGCGGTGGTCGGGGCCGCCGGCGATGAGGACGTTGCCCTCCGGCCAGTGGACCTGCAGGGTGCGGGCCGGCAGGCGGGCGGGGGTGACCCTGCCCTCGAACGTACCGGTGGCCGAGCGCAGGCGGACCCGGTCGCCGGCCGCCAGGCCGAGGGCGGCGGCGTCGGCCGGGTCCATCATGACGGCGTCCCGGCCGGCGCCGGTGAGCGGGTCCACGGTGCCCTGGACCATGGAGTTGAACTGCTTGCCCCGCCGCGTGGACACCAGGAAGGAGCCCTCCGGCAGGTCGAGCACCGGCGGCTCCAGCACCGAGAACGCGGCCCGGCCGTCGGGGGTCGGGAACCGGCCGCCCTCGCACAGGTGGCGGCCGCCCCACTGGACCTGGTCGCCGGTCTCCGCCAGCGTCTCGATCCCGGCGTAGAACGGGACGACCCGGGCGATCTCGGCCCGCAGAGCAGCGTTGGTGGGCCACGAGAACATCGGGCGCAGGTCCGGCCGCGCCCGGCTGGCCACCTCCGCGAACAGGCGCCACTCGCTGCGGGCCTCGCCCACCCGCCGGGGCAGCTCGGGGCTGAACACGATCCGGCGCTCGGTCGTCGTCTCGGTGCCGCCGCCCTCCTGCTCGTAGCGGGTGGCCACCGGCAGCAGCACCACGTCGTCGCCGTCCACCAGCATCTGCGACGTCACCACCACGTCCTGGTGGACCCGCAGCGGGACCCGCCCCAGCGCAGCCCGCACGGCCGGCGGGTCGGGCAGCACGTCGAGGAAGTTGCCGCCCGACATCCACAGCACGTCGATCTCGCCCCGCCCCGCGGCCTCCACCATCTCGGGGGCGGTCAGCCCCGGCCGGTCGGGCACCGGGAACCCCCAGGCAGCCGCCAGCGCGGCGGCCGAGGAGGCGTCGACCGGCAGGCCGCCCGGCAGCGCGGTGGCGTAGGCGCCCATCTCGGCCCCACCCTGCACGCCGGAGTGCCCCCGGATGGGCATGAGCCCGACGCCGTCGCGCCCCACGCTGCCCTGGGCCAGCGCCACGTTGACGATGCCCCTCACGCTGTCGGCCGCGTCCCGGTGCTGGGTGATGCCCATCGACCACACGTGGACCGCGCCACCGGCCCGCACCAGCTCGTCCACGAAGGCGGCCAGGGTCGCCTCGTCGACGCCGGCGGCCTCCAGCAGCTCCCGCAGCGACCGGCCGTACAGTGCCCCCATGACCTCGGCGAACCCGGTGGTGTGCTCGCCCACGAACCGCCGGTCGACGGCGCCCCGCTCGATCAGCTCCTTCAGCACCGCGTTGGCCAGGGCCACGTCGCCGCCGGGCCGCACGGGCACGTGCAGGTCGCTCATCCTGGTGCCGAACAGGGCCGACTCGACGTTGGACGGCACCCAGTACCGCTCGAGGCCCGGCTCCAGGTAGGGGTTGACGACGACGACCCGGCAGCCCCGCTTGCGGGCCAGGTACAGGTACTTCATGAACACGGGCTGGTTGTTGGCCGGGTTGGCCCCCCACAGCACCACCAGCGGGGCCTCGATCACGTCCTGGAACGAGCAGGTGGTGGCGGCCACGCCCACCGTCTGGCGCAGCCCCACGGTGGACGGGGCGTGGCAGACACGGGCGGCCGAGTCGACGTTGGCGACCCCCAGGGCCCGGGCCGCCTTGGCCGCCACGTAGTACGTCTCGTTGGTGATCCCCCGGCTGGTCAGGTACAGCGCCACCCGGGCGGGGTCGGCGACCCGCACGCCCCCGGCCAGCGCGCCCAGCGCCTCGTCCCACGACACCCGCCGGAACCCCGCCTCGCCCCGCCGCCGCCGCATCGGGTGGCCCAGCCGGCCGAGCGCCCGCAGCTGGCCGCCGGTCCGGCCCGCCAGCGCCGCCGCGTCGGACAGCACCACCGGGTCGATGGCGTCGGCCGTGTTGAGCTCCAGCAGGTTGAGCCGGGTGGTGCACAGATGGACGCCGTCCATGGTCCAGTCGTGGAGCCCGGCCACGCCCAGGGCGCAGCCGTCGCACGCCCCCCTGGTGAGGACCTGCCAGGCGTAGACGGGGTGGGCCCGGTTGGACCAGGCCGCCCGGGCCATGTCCCGGTAGTGGTTGGGCTTCTGCTCGCCGATGCCGTTGGGTCGCCAGCCGGCCCACAGCCGGGGGTTCCAGCCACCTAGCTGCTCGCGCAGGCCCACGTCAGGGCTCCACCGGCGTGTAGACGTTGAGCCGGCCGCCCCGGGCGAATCCGCACAGCGTCATGCCCGCCAACCGGGCGGCCGCCACCGCCAGCGACGACGGGGCGCTCACGGCCACCACGGCGCCGATGCCGGCGGCCCACGCCTTCTGCACGATCTCGAAGCTGGCCCGGCCGCTGACGTACAGGCCCAGCTCACCGGCGGGCAGGGCGCCGTCGAGGAGCAACCGGCCCACCACCTTGTCGACCGCGTTGTGCCGGCCGATGTCCTCGCGGGCCAGCACGGGCCGGCCGGCCCGGTCGAAGGCCACGGCGGCGTGGACCGCACCGGTCGCCTCGAACAGCTCGGCCTGGCCCGCCACCCGGTCGGGGACACCAGCCAGGACGTCGAGGGCGAAGGGCGGGCCGGGCGGCAGGGGGTGCAGGCGCTCCCGCAGGTCGTCGACCGCGGTCGTGCCGCACATCCCGCAGGCCGAGGTGGTGGCCGTCAGCCGGGCCCGGGGCGGGGGCGCCTGGCCGCCGGTGTCCACCGACACCACGTTGAACTCGCTGTCGACCGCCGAGCCGGTGCCGCAGTACTTGCACGACCGCACCGCAGCCCCGTCCAGCAGGCCCTCGGTGTGGCAGAAGCCGGTCGCCAGCTCGAAGTCGTGGCCCGGCGTGCGCATGGTGGTGGCCACCAGCACGCCGTCGAGGTGGATCTCCAGCGGCTCCTCGACGATGAGGTGGTCGGGGCGGCGGTGGAGGCCGGAGCGGTCGTAGCGGTGCGTGAGCACCTTGGCCGTGCGTCCCCGTGCCACAGGGCGAGGGTACCGGCCGCCGCGGCCGGTCCGGCGAGGCGACGGCGTCCCGCCCGGCGGACGGCAGGGGCTGCGACCGGGCATCCTCTGCGTGTGCCCGCCGGGACCGACGACCCCCGCCCCCTCACCGTGCCCCTGCTGCTGTGGCGGGGCCTGACCCTCCGGTGCCCGCTGTGCGGAGGCGGCGGGCTGTTCCGGCGCTGGTTCACGATGGCGGACCGGTGCCCGCGCTGCCGCCTGCGGCTCGAACGCATCGAGGGGCACTGGCTCGGGGCCCTCGGTATGAACACCATCGTGACGCTCGCGGCCGTCATGGTCGCCATGATCGGCGGGTTCCTGCTCACCTACCCCGACGGGCCGCTGGCGGCCGCGGTCGTGGTCATCGTGGCCACCGCCGTGATCGTCCCCCTGGCGTTCTTCCCCGTGTCCAAGACGCTGTGGAGCGCCATCGACCTGGCCATGCGCCCGCTCGAACCCGACGACGACGTGGACCCCCGCTGGATCCCCCCGGCGTCACGCCACGAGCCCTGAGCGGCTCCCGGCGAGGTGGGCGTGGTCGTTGAACCGCACCATCTCCCAGTCGAGGGTGGTGCGCTGATAGGGGTTCACGGCGTGGCGGAACTCGGTGAGCGAGGCGTTCTCGGGGCTGAACCACGCCCGCCGCTGCTCCAGCGAGGGGTCGATGGCCAGGAAGCGGATCATCGCCTGCACGATCGGACCGCCGTGGGTGGCCACCACCACGGTGCGGCCGGGGTGCCGGTCGAGGAGGCCGTCGATCGCCCGGCCCACCCGCGTGCTCATCTCGTTCCAGGTCTCGCCGCCCGGGACCCGGCGGTGGTCGGGGTCCCAGCGACCCTCCGGGTAGGGGTAGCGCGCCTCGAACTCGTCCCAGGTGATGCCGTCGCCCTCGCCCGGGTGGTTCTCGCACAAGTCGCACTCCTGGAGGACCGGCGGGTCGCCGAGGGCGGGGGCCAGGATCTCGGCCGTCTCGACCGCCCGGGGCATCACGCTGGCGTAGAGGACGACGTCGTCCCCCATCTCGCCCGTGGCGGCCAGCCGGTCGCGCAGCGCCGCCACCTGGGTGCGCCCCCGCTCGGACAGGCCGGTGCAGCCGGTGTGCCCGCCCACGACCCGCAGCGCCTGCGCCATCGACTCGCCGTGGCGCACCATCACGATCCGCGTGCCCTCCATGCGGTTCACGCTACCGGCGCCCCCGCCGGGCCCGAAGCGGGTTGCGCCCCCGTCAGGCGGCGGCGCACGTCCCGGCCGTCGGCCCGGCCGCCCGGCTCCGCCTGCCAGGACGGCGTCAGCCGGGCGCGCCACCGCCGCCCCCGGAGGGGCGGCGGTGCGCAGTGCTGGACGGGAGTGCGGGAGGGCTAGAAGTCCTCCATGCCGCCCCCACCGGGCATGCCCGCCGGGGCGTCCTCGGGCTTGTCGGCGATGACGGCCTCGGTGGTGAGGAACAGCGCCGCGATCGACGCCGCGTTCTGCAGCGCCGAGCGGGTGACCTTGGCGGCGTCGATGATGCCGGCCTTGGTCAGGTCCTCGTACTCGCCGGTAGCGGCGTTGAGGCCCTCGCTCGGGCTCTCGAGGTTGCGGACCCGCTCGACCACGACGCCGCCCTCGAGGCCGGCGTTCACCGCGATCTGCTTGAGCGGCTCCTCCAGCGACCGGGCCACGATGCGCACGCCCGTGGCCTCGTCGGGCGGCAGCCCTGCGGCCGCGTCGAGCACCTTGGGCTGGGCCCGCAGCAGCGTGGCGCCACCGCCGGCCACGACGCCCTCCTCGATGGCCGCCTTGGTCGTCGACACCGCGTCCTCGATGCGGTGCTTCTTCTCCTTGAGCTCGACCTCGGTGGCCGCACCGACCTTGAGCACCGCCACGCCGCCGGACAGCTTGGCCAGCCGCTCCTGCAGCTTCTCGCGGTCGTAGTCGGAGTCGGTGTTCTCGATCTCGTTCTTGATCTGCTTGATGCGGCCCTGGATGTCGTCCTCGCTGCCGGCACCCTCGACGATGGTGGTCTCGTCCTTGGTGACGATGACCTTCTTCGCCTGGCCGAGCAGGTCGAGGGTGGTGTTCTCGAGCTTGAGGCCCACGTCCTCGCTGATGACCTGGCCGCCGGTGAGGACGGCGATGTCGGCCAGCATGGCCTTGCGGCGCTCACCGAAGCCCGGGGCCTTGACCGCCACCGACTTGAAGGTGCCGCGGATCTTGTTGACCACGAGGGTGGCCAGCGCCTCGCCCTCGATGTCCTCGGCGACGATCACGAGCGGCTTGGTCGACTGCATGACCTTCTCGAGGACCGGCAGCATGTCGCGCACGGTCGTGACCTTGCCGCTGACCAGCAGCACGTAGGCGTCGTCGAGGACGGCCTCCATGCGGTCGGGGTCGGTGACGAAGTAGGGGGAGATGTAGCCCTTGTCGAAGCGCATGCCCTCGACCAGGTCCATCTCCATGCCGAAGGTCTGCGACTCCTCGACGGTGATGACGCCGTCCTTGCCGACCTTGTCGATGGCCTCGGCGATCATCTCGCCGATCTCGGGGTCGGCCGCGGAGATGCCCGCCACCTGGGCGATCTGGTCCTTCGAGTCGACCTCGAC
>DASSUD010000160.1:0-5949 GCA_035707385.1 Acidimicrobiales bacterium | reverse complement strand
CGCCGCCGTCCTCCTCGCCGCCGGGGTGGCGGTCTTCGCCGCGTCCCGCGGCGACGACTCGCGGCCCGCCGCACGCGGGCAGATGGCCGCCGCCCACGAGGCGTGCGAGCAGTGCGACCACATGGCCGCCATGATGCCGGGACCCATGGGTGGCGATCACATGATGGGCGGACCGGGCATGGGGGCCGGCCCCGACGCCATGCGCGGCACCGGCATGGGCCCGATGGGCGGCGGCGAGTCCGGCTGGTGCGACCAGATGGACGCCTGGATGTCGCAGCACCGGGGCGGCGGCGACTCGGACGGCTGACCGCCGAGGGTCGCCACCACCGGCTCCGGCCGGCGCCGGCGACCCCGCGTGCGGTGGCCCGGGCTACCGGTCGATCGGCTCGACGAGGAGCGCCACCGGCCCGGTCGGGCCGTCGGCGAAACCGACCCGTTCGGCTCCGGGCGGGGGGTCGAGCGCCTCGGGCCCGAACGCCTCCCACAGCCGCAGCGCGGCGGTCCGCCCGGCGCGCCGGCTCTCCCCGAAGTGGCGGATGAGCACCTCGTCGTCGAACACGAACGGGACGTCCTGGTCCTGGAGCTCGGCCCACACCAGGCCGCTGTAGGGGTCGGCGAAGGGTATGCCGGTCGGGTCGTAGAGCACGGTGCCCCTCCCCGCCAGCTCGTCGAGGTCGCCGACCAGCTCGCGGGCGGCGGGAAGGTACGCCTCGGCGTCCACGGTCGGGCTGGTGAACAGGCCGTCGGAGACGTGGGTGGGCAGGGTGGCGGCCGAGACGGCCAGCACCATGGCGACCGCCCCGGTCAGCGCCCACCGGCCCGGCCGGGGCCACGAGCGGAGCGCATCCAGGGCGGCGGCCAGCACGGCGGCGGTGGCGAAGGCTGCGATGGGCCAGAGCCACCGCATCTGGTGTGGGGTGGTCCCGACGACGTTCAGCGGCGACACGGCCACCGCGGCCACCGCGCCCACCAGCGCGAACGCGGACGTGCCGACCATCGTGGCGAGCGACCGCCGCCCCGACCGCCAGCACATCCCGGCCACGACCGCCAGACCGAGCACCAGCACCGCCGTCACCAGCAGGCCGCGGCCGAAGGGCACCAGGCCGGCGATGTCGTGACCCTGCACGCCCGGCGGCACCGCGTCGACGAACGACCCCCGGGTGAACCAGGGCTGGACCACCACGGCCTCGGCCACGAGGCGCACCGCCCGTGAGAGCCCGATCGCCTCGCCGCCGCCGCCGGTCCCGGCCGACGCGAGGCGCGACATGTTGCCCCGACCGGCGGAGGTGACCTGCTCGACGACCGGTTGGATCCAGGCCAGCACGGCCACGGCCACCGTCCAGCGGGCCGGGCGCCGCCACTCCGGGCGCTCGCCGGTTCGCCGGATCCTCCAGCCGCCGAACGCCGCCGAGGCCACGACGAGCAGGGCCACCACCGGCAGGTTGCTCAGGTGGGTCTGCACCAGCAGGCTGCCGATCCCCACCACCCACGGCGCCATCGCCAGGTCACCGGTCGCCAGGCAGGTGACCGCCACGAGGAACGCCATCATCGGCAGCATCAGGGCGTTCGGCTGCCAGATGTCGTACAGCAGCTCGCTGCCCATGATCCACTGCACGGCCACGACCCCGGCGGCCACGGCCACCAGGGTGCTCGCGCCGCCGATGCGCCTGGCCAGGACGACCGCGATCGTCGAGGCCGCCATGTTCACGAGCATCACGCCGACGGCGAGGCCGACCCAGGGCCCGAGCACCTTGATCGGCAGGGCGATGGCGTCCGAGTACAGCGGCCCCGGATTGTTGAGGTTCTGATCGAGCACGGCCGACGACGACGACCAGCTCCCGAGCAACGGGTGGTGGCCGGTGGCGACGTCGCGAGCCCGTACGAGCAACATGCCGTTGTCGCCCAGTGGCTGGAAGCCGCGGGCGAGCCCGCGCCACGCCGCCACCACGATCGGCAGGTTGACGGCCACCAGGACGGCCGCCTCCAACCGCCGGCTGGCGGCAGCGCCCCCCGACCGCCCCGCCGGGCCGTCCGGCGCCGTACCGGCCTGGTCGCGCTCGTGGTCGCGGTCCTGACGTGCGAGATCCACAGTTCGCTCCCCCAAGTGCCTGGCCGTGGCACTGGCCCGGCCACGGGCACCCCTCCCGGCCGCGGACGCTAGCGGCGATCAAGGCCGCGGTGCGCCGCGCGGTCGGCTCGACCCAGATAAGGGTCCAACGGCCCGTGATGTCGTGCTGAACGGCGTCTGTGGTGGCGTGCGCGCCGGGTGTATCAGGGAGAGTGAGGAGGTGTGCCCGATGGAACCGAGATCACGGTTACCGCGCTCCGGCCACCGCTACCCGAGAACGGCGTTGCTCGTTGCCGCTGGCTTCGCGCTCGCCGCGCTCGCCTGGATGGTCGTTGGCGTGCCGGCGTTGGTGAAGTACCCCACCGATCTGGAGGCCAGCCCCCGTTACGAGGGCAGCTTCCGGGCGTTCGTCGACTTCTCGATGGCGCCCCTGGCGGAGCCCATGGTGATGCCGCTCACGGTCGACCGCCACATCGAGGCGATCGGCGACGAGAGCGGCTCGTCGCGCGTCCTCGTGCGGGAGACCCTCGACATGAAGGCCGGCGACCTGGTCGACACGACCCAGACCAACGACTACGTGATGGATCGCTCGAGTTTGGAGAACGTGAGCGACGAGCGCGCCTACTCGTTCGACCCGGCCAACAACGTCGACCGGTCCGGCGCCTACCGCCTGAACCTGCCGTTCGACACGAGCCGTGACGAGACCTACGAGATCTACAAGAACGAGATCGACGACACCTACATGATGCGTCCCGACACGGGGAACCCCACGGCGAGCCTCGAGGGCCTGGACGTCTCCAACTTCACCGCCTCCCTCGACGAGGCGCCGCTGAGCGACGCCTACATCGCCGAGCTGAACAACGTGGTGACGCTGCCCGAGACGGTGACCCTCGACCAGCTCAAGCCGCACCTCCTGGCGGCCGGCATCGACGTCGACGGCCTGATCGCCGCACTCAGCCCCGTGCTCACCGCCGAGGACGCTGCCACGCTGAGCGCCTTCGCGGCCGAGCCGATCCCGCTCGACTACGTCCTGTCGTTCGACGGCACGGCGGCGGTCGAGCCGGTGACCGGGGCCGAGATCAGGGTGGCCAACGCCGAGACCGTCGGCGCCCGCCCCGTGCTCACGAGCCTGCCCACGCTGCAGGGTGTGCTCAGCCACTATCCGGGCGTCCCCGCGGCCACCACGGCGAGCGCGGCACTCGACGGCCTCGCCACCGCCCCGGCCACGCCGCTGTTCCAGTTCGACTACGAGCAGACCCCCGCATCGGTCGCCGACATCGCCGACGAGGCCCGGTCGATGCGCCGGCAGGTGCTCGCCGTCAAGGTCTGGCTGCCGCTCGCCCTCGCCGCGGGCGCAGTCCTGAGCCTGGTCGTCGGCGCCGTCGTGGCGGTGCGCCGAGGGCGCACCCGCCCGTCCCGCTCGGCGACCGGGCCGCCGGCCCAGCCCCGCCCCGCCACACCCACGGGCACAGGAACCATCCGAGGAAAGAGCGCAGCATGACCAACCTCCACGATCCCCCCACCCTCCGCATGGCGGTCGGCCCGACGATGGCCCCGATTGCCTTCACCGCCCACCTGCTCGAACCGGTCATCCGGTGGGCCGACTCGTCGCCCGACCGGCCGCTCGCGGCGACTCGGGTCGGCGACGAGTTCGTCGACGTCACGGCCCGCGACCTCTACGGGCGCATCCGGGCTCTCGCCAAGGGCCTGATCGCCAGCGGGGTCCGGCCGGGAGACCGGGTCGCCCTCATGTCCCACACCCGCCTGGAGTGGCTGGTGCTCGACTATGCGATCCTGCACGTCGGCGCGGTGACCGTGCCGATCTACGAGACCTCGTCCCTCGAGCAGGTCGAGTGGATCCTCGCCGACAGCGGCGCCGTCATGGCCGTCGTCGAGACACCGGAGATGCGGGGCATGTACGACGCGGTCCCGCCGCACACCACGTCCTGCCGCGAGGCGCTCGTCATCGACGAGGGCGGCCTCGACGAGCTGGCGGCCCGGGGCCGCGAGGTCGAGGACGCCACGCTGGACGCGCGCCTGGCGTCCGTCTCGGTCGACCAGCTCGCGACCATCGTCTACACCTCCGGCACGACCGGGCGGCCGAAGGGCTGCATGCAGACCCACCGGAACCTGCGCACCAACGTGCTCCAGAACGTGGACGCCGTGCGGCCGATGCTCACCGACGACGAGACCAGCCTGCTGTTCCTGCCCCTCGCCCACACGCTGGCCAAGATCATCGCGCTGGTGTGCGTCGAGTGGGGCACCCGGTTGGCCTTCGCCACCGACCTGGCGCACGTGCCGGAGGAGATGCCGCTCGTCCGCCCGACCCTGGTGGTTTCGGTGCCGCGGGTGTTCGAGAAGGTGTTCAACAAGGCGGAGCACAAGGCCGGTGCCGAGGGGCACGGGGCGATCTTCCGCAAGGCCGAGGAGGTGGCGATCCGCTGGTCGGAGAATGCGACCTCGGGCCGGACGCGGCCGGTCACCGCCGCCGAGCACGCCCTGTTCGGACCGGTCGTCTACCAGAAGATCCGGGACGTGTTCGGGGGGCGGCTGCGCTTCGCCATGAGCGGCGGCGGGCCGCTGGGTGAGCGCCTCACCCACTTCTTCAACGGAGTGGGCGTGCGGGTCTTCGAGGGCTACGGCCTCACCGAGACCAGCCCGACCCTCACCCTCAACCGGGCCGGCGCCTGGAAGCCCGGCACGGTGGGGCGCCCGCTCGCCGGCACCACGATCCGCATCGGGGACGACGGCGAGATCCTGGCCAAGGGGCCGCAGGTGTTCGAGGGCTACTGGCAGGCCGAAGCGGCCACCGCCGAGTCCTTCGACGCCGACGGGTGGTTCCGCACGGGCGACATCGGCGAGCTCGACGCCGAGGGCTACCTGCGGATCACCGGGCGCAAGAAGGAGCTGATCGTGACCGCGGCCGGCAAGAACGTGGCGCCGGCCCCGCTCGAGGACCACCTCCGGGCCCACCCCCTGATCAGCCAGGCCGTCGTCGTCGGCGACCAGCGGCCGTTCGTGGCCGCCATGCTGGCCCTCGACGAGGAGGCGCTGGACGAGTGGGCGGCCGATCGGGGGCTGGCCGGGACGGCGGTGCACGAGCTGGTGGACCACGCCGACCTGCGGGCCGCGCTCCAGCAGGCGATCGACGCCGCCAACCGCTCGGTGTCCAAGGCGGAGTCCATCCGCACCTTCGCGGTCCTGCCCCGTGACCTGACCATCGCCTCGGGCGAGCTCACGCCCACCCTCAAGGTGCGACGGATGGTGGTGGTCAAGACCTATGAGCACGTCGTCGAGGAGATGTATGGATGAGGGCCGCACGTGCCGGGCGTGCGGGGCCGATGAGCTGCAGCCCGCTGGGTCGCCTCCCGGCCGGCGGGCTGTCTGCGGCCATTGCGGCCGCTGCTGGGAAGAGGGCGGCCGGGGCGCCGAGGTGGACAGCCTCGAGTGCCCCGGCTGCCTGACCCGGGGCACCTGCGAGGCGTGCCGCACCCCGCTGGCCGAGTCACTGACCCGGCGGCACCTCCTGGCCGACGGTGAGGAGGCCGAGATCCGCCCACTGCTGTACGGCGACCGCTTCGAGTTGGCGGCCGCGTTCACGAAGCTGTCCGGGGAGTCCCGGCGCTCGCGGTTCTTCGACGCGCACGACGAGCTGGAGCCCGACGAGCTCGAATACCTGACCAACATCGACTACCGCCACCACTTCGCGTGCGTGGCACGGTTGCCCGGTCGACCGGCACCGAACGGCGTCGGCGTCGGCCGGTACGTCCTCGACCCCACCGACCCGACGGTCGCCGAGGTCGCCGTCGTCGTGGTGGACGCCCACCAGCGACGGGGGATAGGCACGCTGCTGACCCGCACTCTCGGCGAGCAGGCGGTCA
>DASSUD010000159.1:0-10555 GCA_035707385.1 Acidimicrobiales bacterium | reverse complement strand
CGCCGACAAGACCCCCGAGTCCTTCGAGCGGGTGTTCGCCACCAAGCTTGGCGCGGCCCGGACGCTGCTGTGCGCGGTGGCCGACGCCACGGCCGGCGGAGCCCACCGGCCGCCGGGGTTCATCGCCTTCTTCGGCAGCATCGCCGGGGTGTGCGGCAACCGGGGCCAGGTCGACTACGCGGCCGCCAACGACGCCCTCGACACCCTGGCCGCGTCGCAGCGGGCCGCGGCCGGCCGGGTCGTCGCGCTCGACTGGGGCCCGTGGGCGCCGGGCTCCGGCATGGTGTCGCCGGAGCTGGCCCGCCTGTTCGAGGACAGCGGCATGGGCCTCATCGAGGTGCCCGACGGGACCGCCGCCGTGCTGGACGAGATCGCCGCCGGCGGCGACCACCAGGTGGTCGTGGCCCGGTGCTCGCACGAGCTGATGACCGCCTCGCTCAGCCACGGCCGGCGCCGGCCGGCGGTGGCGGACGGGGTGCCGGGCGGTGGCTGAGGACGGGACCGCCCGGCGGGCGGCCCGCATCGCGCTGTGGGGCCTGGCCGGCGCGCGCGTGGCGGAGGCGTGCGTGCTGCGCCGCCGGGCCGCGACGATCGCCCCGCTGGCGCCGTCGGAGGGGAGCGGCGCCGGCGGGGCTCACCCGGCACGGGATCCGGCGGCACATGCGCCGAGGATTCGGCCTGTACGCCGCCAGATCGTGGGGGTCGAGGTGGTGGCGGCCCGGGGCGTGACCGTGGACGCGGCCACCCGCGCCGCCGCCTCCGGGGACATGGCGGCCAGCGGGGCGCGGGTCGTGGACCTCGTGCCGGCGGACCTGCCCGCCGAGCGGGCGCTGCGGCTGCTGCGCCGCCTCGATCCGGCCCGGGTGGCGACCGACCCCCTGTACTCGCCCGGCGGCGCGCACGAGGCCGTGGCGCTCGACCCGTCGCTGGCCGGCCGCATGCACCCGCCCCCGGCCCCGCCCGCCGACCGGGGCGCCCTGGCCCGGCTGACCACCCGCGCCCAGCGCCACGCCCCGGCCGCCGCGGTGCTGCGGGTGGCACCGGCCCTGCGGGCCGCCCCGCAGGGCCCGCTCGACCGCTGGCGCGAGCTGGTGGGCCTGACCGCCTTCGCCCGCCCCCTGTACAGCCTGGCGCCGGCCCTGCTGGCCGCCCGCGCCGCCCATCTCGCGGTCCTGGCGGCCGGCGTGGCGCTCGCCCCCGGTCCCGGCCTGGCCGCCGTGGCGGCCTGGAGCGCGCAGCCGGCCGTCGCCCTCGCCCGCCGGCCCGGGCGGGTCGGCCTGGCGCCGCCCGGCCTGTGGGCCGCGTGTGCCGCCCGGGTGCCGCGGGCCGCACGGGACCTGGCCCGCACGGCCGCCGCCGGCTGGCGGGACCACCGGGACCAGGCCCGGGACGCCGCCCCCGCGGCCGTCCCGCCCCCGCCACCGCTCGCCGAGCGGTTCGAGGAACGGCGCCGCACCTGCCCCTGGTGCGGGTCCGGCGACATGGTGGGGCGCCTCGACACCACCGACCTCAACCAGTACAAGCCCGGGCGGTTCCACCTCGACGAGTGCCGGGCCTGCGGGCACATCTTCCAGAACCCGGCCCTGTCCCCGGCGGGCCTCGACTACTACTACCAGGGCTTCTACGACGGCCCGGCCGAGGAGCTGACCGACTACAGCTTCGCGGCCATGGGCCGCATCTACCGGCGCCGGGCCGACGTCGTGGGCCGGTTCTGCGAGCCGCGGGCCCTGCTGGACGTGGGCACGGGCCACGCCCACTTCTGCCTGGTGGCCCGGCAGCGCTGGCCGGCGGCCACCGTCGACGGCCTCGATCTCGGCAACGCGGTCGACGAGGCCGCCCGCCGGGGGTGGATCGACACCGCCTACCGAGGCAGCTTCCCCGACCTGGCCGACGGGCTGCCCCGGTCCTACGACGTCGTCACCATGCACCACTACCTGGAGCACACCCGCGAGCCTCGCCGCGAGCTGGCGGCCGCGGCCAAGGTGCTGGAGCCCGGCGGGCACCTGGTGGTCGAGGTCCCCGACACGGCCTCACCCTGGGCCCGGCGCCTGGGCCGGTGGTGGTACTCGTGGTTCCAGCCCCAGCACCAGCACTTCGTGACCTGCGAGAACCTGGTCGAGGCCCTGGCCGGCGAGGGCCTGGAGGTCGTCTCCGTCGAGCGGGGCGAGGCCAACCAGGGCGGCGACCTGTACACCGCGGTGGTGCTGGGGATGCAGGCGCTGGCGCCCTCGCCCCACGCCCCCTGGCTGCCGCCCCCGACCCTGGGGCGCCGGCTCCGCCGCCTGGCGGCCATCGCCGTGGGGGTGCCCGCGGTGGCGCTGGCCGCGGTCCCCGACCTCGTCATGGACGCCCGGCTGCGGAGCGGATCGGCGCCCGGACCGGGCAACGCCTACCGGATCGTGGCCCGCCGGAGCTGACCGATGCGATCACACCGCCCGCTCGCCTCCCGCCTGGCGGGCCGTGTCCTGGCCACGCTGGCCGCCGCCCACGTGGCCGAGGCGCTGGTGCTGCGCCGCCGCGCCCGGCGCCTGTCCGCCCTGCCGCCGGCGCCGGAGGCGGCTCCGGCCACGCCCGAGCCCACCGTGCTGGCCGTGGCGGGGGCCACCGTCGACGCCGCGACCCGGCGCGCCGTCGCCCAGGTGCTGGCGGCCGGGGACCTCGACGCCGTCGACCTGGTGCCCGCCGACCTGCCGGCGGCCCGGGCGCTGCGCCTGCTGCGCCGCCTGCGGCCCGAGCGGTTGCGGGACGACCCCCTGCACACCCCGGGCGGCGCGCACGAGGTGGTGGCGGTGCGGGCCGAGGTGGCCGAGCGGGCCGGGCTGGCCGGGGACGCGGCGGCGGTGCTCGACCGCGGCGACCTGGTGCGGCGCACGGTCACGGCCCAGCGCTACGCCCCCCGTGGCGCGGGCGTGCTGGTGGCGCCGGGCCTCCGGGCCTCCGCCGAGTCCGGCCGCGCCCGCTGGCGCGAGCTCGACGAGCTGGTCGCCTTCGCCCGCCCCCACGGCGCCCTGGCGCCCGCCCTGATGGGCCTGGAGCTGGCGCACCTGGCGGTCATGACGGCCGGGCTGGCGCTGGCGCCGGTGCCCGCGCTGGCGGCCCTGGCGACGTGGGCCGCCCAGCCGCTGGTCGTGTTCGGCGGTCGCCGCCGCCCGGCGCTGGTGCCCCCCGCGCTCGGCCCGGCGGCCGCGCGGCGCCCGGTCCAGGGGTGGTGGGACGCGCTCGCCACCGCAGCGGCCGGCGGCGCCGCCTCCCGGGCCGCGGCCCGGGCCCGGCCCCCGGCGCCCACACCGCCGCCCGAGCACACGCTGTTCGAGGCCCGCCGCACCACCTGCCCGTGGTGCGGCAGCCCGGCGCTGATCGACCGGGTCGAGGTCACCGACCTGCTCCAGCACAAGCCGGGCCGGTTCCACCTGGACGAGTGCACGGCCTGCGGCCACGTGTTCCAGAACCCGGCGCTGTCGCTGGCCGGCCTCGACCACTACTACGACCAGTTCTACGAGGGCGAGGGCGAGGAGCCCTGGGAGTTCGCCTTCGCCGCCATGGGCGGCGCCTACCGCAAGCGCACCGACGCGCTGGCCCGCCACGCCGAGCCCCGGGCCTGGCTGGACGTCGGCACCGGCCACGGCCATTTCTGCCTGGCCGCCCGGCAGCGCTGGCCGGAGGCGGTCTTCGACGGCCTCGACCTCAGCGAGTCGGTCGAGGAGGCCGCCCGCCGGGGCTGGATCGACGCCGCCTACCGGGGCCTGTTCCCCGACGTGGCCGACAGCCTGTCGCGGTCCTACGACGTCGTCAGCATGCACCACTACCTGGAGCACACCCGCGATCCGCGCCGCGAGCTGGCGGCGGCGGCCAAGGCGCTCGAACCCGGCGGCCACCTGATGATCGAGGGCCCCGACGTGGACTGCCCGTGGTCGCGGCGGCTGGGGGCCTACTGGCGCTGCTGGTTCCAGCCCCAGCACCAGCACTTCGTCACCTGCGACAACCTGGTGGCGGCGCTGGAGGACAGCGGCTTCGACGTGGTGGCGGTCGAGCGGGGGCCGGCGACGGAGGGCATGGACATCACCTCGGCGGTGACGTTCTGGGTCAACCGGACGGTGCCCGACCCCCGCTCGCCGTGGCGGCCGCCGCCGACGGTCGGGGACCGGGTGAGGCGGTTCGCGGTCCTGGGCGGGGTGATCCCGGTGCTCGTGGTCACCGCGGCGGCCGACGCGGTCAAGGACGCCTGGCTGCGACGACCGGGCGCCACCGCCCCCGGCAACGCCTACCGGGTCGTCGCCCGGCGCCTCTGACTACCCGGTCCAGGCCACGGCGAACGGCGGCGGGTCGGGGACCTCGAGCCGGCTGGGCACGTCCACCGGCGGGCGGGGGACCGACGCCACGCGGGCGCCCGGGTTGCGGGTGGCGACGGCCTCGGCCGCCAGGCGGGCGGCACCATCGGCGTCCGCGGCGTCGGACACCAGCCGGGCCTCGATGTCGCGGTAGCGGCCGTCGCCGACGATCGTCACCGTCACCCACCCCAGCCGGCAGATGGTGACCCGGACGTCGTGCCCCGCCGGGATCCGCCGGCACACCGCCCGGTACCGCCGGTCGCCGTCGGGCTCCAGCGTGACCTCCACCGGGAAGCAGGGCAGGCCGAACCGCTCGCGCAGCCAGGCGCGCACCGCGTCCTTGGCGGCGACGGTGTCGAGCAGCCACTGGCGCTGCTCCAGCAGGTTCATGGTGGCGTAGGTGGCCCGCTCGGGCCGGGCCAGGTAGCGCCGGCCGGTCAGGTCACGGGCCGGGCCCGTGGGCCAGCGCTCGCGGGTGACGTACCAGCCGCCGGCCTGGGCCTCGGCGGTGCCGTGCAGGCTCGGGCCGTGGTGCAGCGGCTCCATGAGCTCGTCCAGGTGGAACAGGATGGACGTCCACCCCGTGACCCGGGCGAGCAGCGTCCCGTCCTCCAGGACCAGCACCCCGTCGGCCCTGATGAGGTCGCGCTGCCGCTCGACCACCCGGATGTCGCAGTGCACCGGCTCGCGCTGCGCCGGCTTGGGGCCGTAGAGCTCGACCCGGGCCACACCGCTCGGCAGGGCCGCCTCGCCGATGCCGCCCTTGTCGATGGCCCAGTAGGCGATGAGCTTGCCCAGGTCGTCGAGGAGAGAGCCGGGGGTTCCCAGGGCGTCGAAGCCGCCCAGCAGCCCGTCGTCGCCCACCGGTCCCAGGCTGGTCACGCCCTGGAACCCGGGGCCGTGGAACATGAGCCGCTGGTCGAACATCTCCCGGGCGGTGTGGGTGGTCGGCCGCGGGTTGACGAGGGGCCGCGCCTGGTGGCGGGGCCGCTCGGCGGGGAAGCGGCCGACCCGCACGTTGGCCCGGCAGTAGGGGCCGAGGGCGATGCTCAGCACGTCGTCCCCCTTGGGGACGACCGTGATCTCCAGGTCGAGGGGATCGGCGATGTCGAGCCAGCGGAAGTTGCGCACGCCGAACAGCTCGACCACGTCCCGCCCGCCGGCGTAGCTGGCGGCGATGTCCTCCAGCAGCTGGAGCTGGGTGGTCATGGCCACGATGGGGAACCGGTCCGCCACGTCCGGCCAGTCGTCGGGCGCCTCGTAGAGGGTGTGGTCGTAGGTCTCGGGCATCGTCTCCAGCGACAACAGCCGCCGGATGAACGTGCGCTCGGTGGGCCACGGGCGCGGCGGGGTCGGCGCCCAGGGCAGGGCCTCGGTGTCGACCTCGGGGGTCGGGACCGGCGCCGGGGCCGCCGGGCCCGGCGCCGCCGCGACCGGTGCCGGGGCGACCGGCCTGGCCGGCGCGGCGCCGAGGCGGGCCGACAGCACGTCGAGGACGTCCTGGCCCGCCCGGGCGGCCGTCGCCAGCATCTGGGCCGCCGCCGTCAGCGTCCCGGGCGCCGCCCCCGCGGTGCGGGCGCCGCCGGCCACGGTCGCCGGCACGGGCGGCGCCGGGGCCGGCGCCGTGGCGGTCGGCCGGGGCTCGAGGGCGCCGGGCCCGCCCCGCAGCGCGTCGGGGCGGACGTCGACGCCCTCCACCCACAGCGCGGTCAGCGCCCGGTGGACCTGGGCGAGGGCCGTGCGCCGGGGAGCCAGGAACGGGACCGAGACGTGGTCCCGGTCGCCCAGCGTGTCGGCTACGAAGCTGGTGAGGCTGCCCACCCCCACCTGCACGAAGACGCGCACGCCGGCGTCGGTGTACAGCCGGTCCACCAGCGGCCGGAACCGCACCGGCTCCATGAGGTGGCGCAGGTGGAGGGCGATGATCTCCTCGGCCGTGGACGGGTAGGGCGCCACCGAGGTCGCCGACCACATGGGGATGGTGGCCGGGCCGACCTCCATGCGCTCGAGGTGGGCCCGGAACTCGGGGAGGCTCTCCTCCATGGCCGGGGTGTGGAACCCGGACTGGAAGCCCAGCCGGTAGCCGAGGACGTTGCGGGCCCGCAGCCGGGCCAGGGCCTCCTCCACCATGGGCGGCGTTCCGCACACGATCGACTGGCCGGGCGAGTTGTCGTGCGAGATCACGATGTCGGGCAGCTCCGCCACCACCTCCGCCAACGGCCCGACACCGGCGGCGAAGGCGGCGAAGTCGAGGTCCGGCAGCTCCACCGCCGACAGGTCGACCACCTCCATGAGGTCCTCGGCGTGGGCATGGGGGACGATCCCGGCCGCGACCGAGCCGCTCCACTCGCCGATGCTGTGGCCTGCGATCACGTCGGGCCGCAGGCCCAGCCGCTCGGCGATCTCGCCGAGGAAGTTCCCCGTCCGGTAGATCGACGCGGTGCGGTGGGCGATCGTGTCGTCCTCGACGAGCGGGGCCGGGAGGCCGAACCGGGCGCCGAGGGCGGGCAGGTCCATCTCGTCGAGGCCGAAGGTGGGCTCGACACCGGGGAACAGGAACGCCACCTGCCCGCCGCCGCGCACGAGACCCGAGGGGCTGTACCAGATGTCGCTGCGGCCCCGCCACGGCCCGCCCTCGCGGAGCAGCCGCCGGGCCAGGCGCAGCTTGCGGTCGTCGGGGTCGACGATGCCGAGCCGGGCCGGCCCGGCGTCGCCCACCGGCGGCTCCGGGGGGCCGCCGCCGCCCACCGCGTCGAGCTGAGCGGCGATGGCGCCAGCGTCGGCGCCTGCCAGCCACCAGAGGTGGGGGTCGCCCGCGGTCACGCCCGACCCTCGGCGGCCGCCGCGTGGCGGACGATCTCGCTTCCGGCGGCCACCATGCCCTGGAGGATCCGCAGGTACTCGGTGACCACCGCCAGCTCGCCGTCGGACAGGGCGGCAGCCTGTCCGCCGGCGAGCGGCTGCGGGGCGGCGGTGGGGTCGTGGTGGCCGTTGCCCAGCGACAGCGCCGGGGCGGCGTGGGCGGGGCGTAGGCCCTTGGGCAGCGGGTCGCCGCCCGCCGTGCGGGCGAAGTGGCCGTTGACCACCCAGCCCGGTGCCCGCGGTGGGTCTTCCCAGCGGGCGGGGTCGGAGTCC
The DNA here is from genome assembly GCA_035707385.1 of Acidimicrobiales bacterium. Lineage (GTDB taxonomy): Bacteria > Actinomycetota > Acidimicrobiia > Acidimicrobiales > VFJN01 > ZC4RG19. The sequence goes on along the minus strand of DASSUD010000159.1, from coordinate 3,092 downwards.
CGGCCGGTGTGGAGGGCCGCCGTGTCCACGGCCACGCCCGCCACCGCCAGGCGGCCCAGGGCGTGCAGCCAGCCGACGATCCCGTGCTCGCCCGGGGCGTCGACGGCGATCGCCTCGTGGGGCCGGCCCGCCAGCACCCGCCCGGCGAGCCCGGTCAGCTCACGGCCCGGCCCGGCCTCGACGAACACCCGGACGCCGGCGTCGTGCAGGTCCCGCAGCCGGCCGTCCAGGCGGCTGGCGCGGTCCCCGTGGCCGTTGGCAGCCTCCGGGCGCCCGGGCGACACCAGCATGCCCGGGTTGGGTTCCCCCGGGAGCACCAGCCAGTCGGCCAGAGCGTCGGCGTCCACCGGCCAGGGCTCCCCGCCGCCCACGACCCGGTCGGGCACGACGCCGGCCAGGCCCAGCGCCCCGGCGCAGGTCAGCCCCGCGATCACGGCCGCCGGCCCGGCCGCCGCGTCCAGCCTCCCGGCCTGGCGGTCGCGTTCGGGCCCGAACGCCTGGGGCGGCAGCATCGCCTCTGTCCAGCGTCGTCCGGCCCGGGCCGCGCCCCGCAGGGTGGGGAAGGCCACCAGCAGGTCGCCGGCCACGCCCGGCCGCACGGCGCCCGACCCGGGCATCAGGAACGCCACCTGCGGCCGCGGCCCGGGCACGGCCGCGGGCGCCCGGTAGACGCCCGGGGTGGGCGCTCCCGCCCGCGTGGCGGCCAGCTTGTCCCGCAGGTCGGGCAGGTCGCGGGCGACGACGGCCAGCCGCACCGGCCCGTCGCCGGCCGCCGACTCGGCGGCGGCCAGGTCCCGCAGGCGCCAGCGGTCGGCCTGGTGGAGGCCGTCGAGGGCTGCGTCAACGCGGCCGGCGAGGGCGGCCAACCGCCCGTCGAGGCCCGGGCCGTCCTCCGCCCGCAGGGCCACCAGCTCGGCCGGCCAGTGGTGGCGACCCACCGGCGGGTCGTCGCCGTCCGGGGGCCGGTCGTTCTCCAGCACCGCGTGGAAGTTGGTGCCGCCGAAGCCGAACCCGGACACCGCCGCCACGCGGCGCTCGTCGAGCCACGGGCGGGACCGGTCGAGGAACACGAACGGGCTGGTGGCCGGGTCCCACACGTCGTTGGGCTGGCGGACGTGCAGGGTGGCCGGCTGGACGCCGTGGTACATGGCCCGGGCCGCCTTGACGAGCGAGGCGATCCCGGCGGCGCACTTGATGTGGCCGATGTTCGACTTCACCGACCCGATCACCACGCTGCCGGGGGCGGCGCCGGCCTCGGTGAAGACCTCGGTGGTGGTGCCGAGCTCGATGCGGTCGCCGGTGGGGGTGCCGGTCCCGTGGGCCTCGACCAATCCCACGTCGGTGGGGGACATGCCGGCCTCGGCGTAGGTGCGGCGCACGGCCTTGACCTGCCCGGCCTGGTTGGGGGCGGTCAGGCCCAGGTGGCGGCCGTCGGACGACCCGGCCACGCCCTTGACCACGGCGTAGATCCGGTCGCCGTCCCGGCGGGCGTCGGCCAGGCGCTTCAGCACCAGGCAGCCCGCCCCCTCCGCCAGGGTCATGCCGTCGGCCGAGGCGTCGAAGGAGGCGCACCGGCCCTGCCGGGACAGGGCCTGGGCTGCGCTGAAGCTCACGTAGTCCTGGGCGCCGTTGTGCAGGTCGACGCCGCCCAGCAGCACCAGGTCGCTCGATCGGGCGGCCAGCTCGTTGCAGGCGATGTCCAGCGCCACCAGCACCGAGGCGCAGGCGGAGTCGACGGTGAGGTTCTTGCCCCCGAGGTCGAGCCGGTTGGCCACCCGCCCGGCGATCACCGAGGTCAGCACGCCGGGCAGACCGTCCTCGGTCAGCTCGGGCAGGAAGTCGTCCAGCTCGGGGGGCAGGGCGTCGAGGGGGACGCCGTGGGTCCGCAGCAGCAGGCGCAGGAGGAAGCCCGCCGGCAGGTCGGCGGCCCCGCCGGAGCCGGTGGCGTAGATCACCGAGGCGCGCTCGCGGTCGAAGCCGCCGTCGCCGTAGCCGGCGTCGTCGAGGGCCCCGGCCGCCGCCTTCAGCGCCATGAGCTGGGCCGGGTCGATGCTGGCCAGGCTGGCGGGTGGGATGCCCCAGCGCAGGGCGTCGAAGCCGACGTCGGGGACGAACCCGCCCCACTTGGACACCGACATGGGATCGCGCCCCGCGCCCCGGGCCGTCGTGTCGTGGCCCGGGTCGTAGTGGGCGGCGAGGTTCCAGCGGGTGGCCGGCACTTCGGACACCGAGTCGACGCCGTCGACGATGTTGGACCAGAAGGTCTCGACGTCGGGGGCGCCGGGCATCACGCAGGACATGCCGACGATGGCCACGTCCCGCACCCGGCGAGGCACCCCGGACAGGTCCCCGGAACTGGTCATCGGCATGGGTGGCGGCCCCCCAGATCCGCAGGCCCCGCCGACCGACCGAAGCCCGGGACCGTGACCAGTATCCCGATGCCACTGCGAGGGTGTCAAGATATCGTCCGCGTACGGCATGCAGGGTCAACAGTGACGAGAGGTGGCGTTATGTTGTCAACAACTGTCTGCGCCTCTACTGTGAGTCGAGCGCGGCAAACGACAGCAGGGGGATCTGATGAGCACGGCCGGCAGCACCACCCGCACCGATCCGGTCTACGAGTCGGCACGCACGACCGTGGAGACCGCCATCCGTGACGTCGTCGGCGAGTGGTACTACGAGGAGTGCCAGATCGGCCTCGACTCGACGTTCGCCGAGGACATCCAGCTCGAGAGCATGGAGGTCATGGAGGTCGCCGAGCGGCTGATCGAGGAGTACGAGGGCCGCGTCGACTTCGTGGCCTGGTTCGCGGACATGGAGCTCGAGGACCTCATCGAGATCACCGTGGGCAGCGTCGTCGACTTCATCGTCGCCTCCCTGGAGGGCACGGTGCCCCCCCGGGTCGAGGCCGCCGATGGCTGAGCGCAGGCGGTAGCCCGTGGCCACGGTCCGCGCCAACGGCGTCGATCTGCGGGTCAACCGCTACCGGGTCGGGGACGGCGGCGACCGGCCGATCGTGGTGTTCGTCCACGGCCTCGGCATCGTCGACCACTCGGGCCTGGCCTTCACCCTGGGGATGCCCCTGGCCACCG